>DAOWJB010000352.1 GCA_030640625.1 Bacteroides sp. | reverse complement strand
TATATAGATAGATTAATGAATACGTATTATTAAAAAGAAAGGCTGTCTTTGACAGCCCCTGTATTTTAGGATTGGGTTACGGTTCCTTTTACCCAGAGAATAGTTCTCGAATGAGCAGGATCATTAGTGATAATGGTAATGGTCTTGTTCTGTTTACCAACCTTTCCTGCACTGTTGAAAATCACTTTCATGGTGGTGCTCCCGCCTGCAGTCACTACCCTTTCTTTGGGACTTACAGCAGTACAGCCGCAACTGGCCCTTACCTTGCGGATGATCAGGTCAGACCTCCCGTTGTTGCTGATGGTAAATATATGTTCTCCCTTTTCCCCCTGTTTGATCGGCTGAAATTCAAATGTACTTTCACTAAAAGCAATCTTGGGAGCATTGGCCTTTTGTTCAGTCGTCAAGCTTGCAAAATCCTCTTCGATGGTGGCACTGACAGTCAGGCGGTTTGCTGAATTATACTGGCCGTCAAGCATCACATCTACCCGGTCGACAAGAAAACCCCAGTCCTCCTTTAATTCAGAATTATAAATTCCTTTAATAACCCCTTTCTGTCCGGGGTCCAATGTTGCCGGACTGGTTGTCAGGGTTAGATGTGGTGGCACCCGCTTGAAGGTAACCTTGACAGGCTTATCCGAGACATTCACCATTTCCACAGTCTTTATTCCCTGCTTGTCCTTCACCACCCGGGCAAAACTCATATGATTGGTTTTCAGCCTGATCTTGTCCATACTGAACCTGTAAATATCCTCCAGGGATTTGGGCTTTGGAATTACATCCCCCTTGATGGTGAGTACCTTGTTCGCCGTGCTGGCGTTGGAAACCACAGTAACTGTCTTACTGAAGGGGCCCGGCCGGCTCTTGGGGTTGTAGGTGGCACTGACAAAACCTTTCTTGCCGGGAAGGATGGGTTCCTTTGACCAGTTTGGGGAAGTACATCCGCAACTGGCATGCACCTGTTTGATCATTAATGGCAGGCTGCCTGTGTTGGTAAATCCGAAATTAACGGTAACCGTACCGTCAGCCTCATTTATTTTTCCAAAATTATGAACTTCTATATCAAAGGAAATATTTGCATCCTTGGTTTGTGCATTGACTAATATGGAAGGAATCATAAATATTAAAGCCAGGAATATAATTTCTTTTTTCATCTCTTTATCGGTTATTTACAATCATGCTTTCTGTTGATTGTTGCCTTATTCCAGCATAACAAAAGTAACAAATATCTGTTTATATATACATGTACGACTCTATTTCAATTGCAAAGGTTGCTTGTTAATAATGATCAAAATATCCTTAACTTTGCCCCATACCGGCGATGGATGAATCAATCTGTATCATGAACAGGATTGTTAAAACAAATATTGTCCTTATTATTTTTTTCTTGTTGGCTGTATCACAATTACAGGGCCAGTTCTATTATGGGACCCAAATGGCCTTTGGTAAGAACAGGGTTCAATTCAACGATTTCTACTGGTATTTTTACAGGTACGAGAAATTTGACACCTATTTCAACCAATCCGGAAAAGCCCTTGCCAATTACACTGCTGATTTTCTGTCTGAAGAGATAGAACATGCTGAAGAATTCTTTGATTATACCCTGGAAAAACGCTTGATATTTATCGTATACAATAAGCTTGCTGATTTCAGGCAGAGTAACATCGGATTGGTCTCCGGCAGGGAGGATTATAATACCGGAGGCATCACCAAAGTCATCCGGAACAAGGTCTTTATTTATTTTGACGGGGACCATAAAAAATTTGAACAACAGATCAGCGCCGCCATCGGGGAAGTGGTCATCAACGAGTTGTTGTATGGCAATGAATTCCGGGAAAACCTGACGAATTCAACCCTGATCAATTTACCGGATTGGTATACCAAAGGCCTTATCTCTTATCTGTCAAAGGACTGGGATTTTGAGATCGAGAACCGGGTAAAAGACGGTATCATGACAGGTGAGTATGAGCGATTCAATTGGCTTACCGGAGATGATGCCATGCATGCCGGACACTCTTTCTGGAAATATGTTGCAGAATCATATGGGGAATCAGTCATTCCAAATATCCTTTATCTCACCCGGATCAATAAGAATGCCAACAGCGGTTTTCTTTATGTACTGGGATTTTCGATCAAGGATCTTTCTTATGACTGGATGGCCTATTACATGGACCAATACGATGAAAGCAGGACGGAAAGAGAACTTCCTTTAACCGGAAAGATCCTCAGCAAACCCAATAAGAAAAGGGTGTATAATAAGGTAAAGCTGAGTCCGGATGGAAATTATCTGGCCTTCGCAACAAATGAACTGGGGCAGTATAAAATCTATCTGCATGATATCCGTACAGGTAAAACCAAACGATTGCTCAAGCGGGAACACCGGCTTGACCAGATCCCGGATTACACCTATCCTGTGCTGGCCTGGCATCCTACCAGCCGGATCCTCTCTTTTATCACCGAGGAAGGAGGGGGACTGCGCCTTTATTACTACATGCTTGAGACAAAGGACTTGACGGACAGGAATCTTGCATTCTTTGAAAAAGTACTGGATTTTGATTATTCGGATGACGGATTTAAAATAGTGCTGTCAGGGATAAACAGGGGGCAGGCTGATATATATGTTCATACCATCTCTGCAGGGACCAATGAGCGATTAACGAATGACATCTATGATGATTTCAATCCAAGATTTATCAATAACTCCAAACAGATCACCTTCAATTCGAACCGTCCCCAGGATACCACCGAATACCATGTCGATGGAAAACCACTGAACAGCCGCTATCTGACCCATAATCTTTACGTTATCGACTATGCTACCAGGCAGAAAAAGATCAATAAAATCTCTGAACATCATTTTATTAATGATGTGCAGCCATTTGCCATTGGCAATAATAAATTCACTTTTCTGAGCGACCAGAACGGACTGATTAACAGGTATGTGGCTGATTATGACAGTACGATAAGCTTCATTGATACAACCACACATTACCGGTATTATACACAGTCATTCCCCATTACCAACTACAGCCGGAATATCCTGGAACAGGATGTTAATCCGGAAACTGGTGAATATGCAGAAGTCATCTTTCATGATAACCGGTATTATATGTACAAGGATGAACTGGATCCTATGCCGGATGCCTATGGTCGAGAATTTACCAATACCGCTTTCCGGGAATCACATACAGCCAAGCTAAGGAAGATTGACAGCCTGAAAAGGGTGAAGAAAGAAGTGATATCCATCCAGGAAATTGAGGACAACCGGATCATAACCCAATCCGCCGATACCCTTGACCTCGACCGGCAGGTGATCGATATAAACAATTATGTCTTCGAGCTTGAAAAGCTTAATTATTATAATGAAAAATTTGCCGAAGATAACCTGAACCTGGTGCTGGACACAAATGCCTTCGTACGCCCCCCTCCAAGAATTTATGAAACAGCATTTTACACAAACTATGTGGCCAGCCAGATAGATTTTAGTTTTTTGAATGCTTCTTACCAGACATTCACTGGTGGTGCCGTTTACTATAACCCCGGGTTCAACCTGATGTTTAAACTCGGCACAAATGACCTTTTTGAGGATTATAAAATAACTGCCGGGGTCAGGCTTGCCGCCGATTTTGACAGCAATGAATACCTGCTCAGTTTTGAGAACCTGAAGCGAAGGCTGAACAAGCAGCTGATCTTTCACCGGCAGGTCTTTAAAAACTATTGGCAATCATCCTATTTCAAATCCTTTTCACATAATCTGATGTTTAAGATGCGCTGGCCCTTTAACCAGGTTTCTGCCTTTGAAGGGACCATCAACGGCCGGCATGACAACTATGTGTTCCTTTCCACCGACCTGAAAAACCTTAATGAGCCCAATATTCAAAATTTCTGGGGTGGACTCAACCTGGCCTATATTTTTGATAATACCAGGTATTTGGGACAAAACCTGCACCATGGAACCCGGATGAAGATCTTTGCTGAAGCCTATCAGCAGTTTAATGGCAATATGTGGGATCTATACTCTGTGGGACTGGATGCCAGGCATTATGTGAAGATACACCGGACCCTGATCTGGGCAAACCGTTTTGCAACAGCCTCTTCATTCGGCAGAAGCCGGATCATCTATTACATGGGCAGCGTGGATAACTGGATAAACTTCTCTTCAAGGGTACAACAGTTTGACCAGAGCATCCCCATCGATCACAGTAAGAATTATTCCTATCAGACACTTTCTACAAATATGCGGGGATTCACGCAGAACATCCGTAACGGTGATAAATTTGCCGTGTTCAATACCGAACTGAGATGGCCAGTGGTAAGGTATTTTGCAAATCATCCCATCAGTAATAACTTTCTTAATAATTTCATGATCGTAGGCTTCGGCGACATTGGTACTGCCTGGAATGGCCCGCATCCCTGGTCTGGCGAAAATGCCTATGACAATGAGGTCATCGAAAGCGGACCTCTGACCATTACCATTGATTCGAACCGTGAACCCATTGTGGCCGGTTATGGATTCGGTGTCCGTTCCATGTTGCTGGGTTACTGGATCAGGTTAGACTGGGCATGGGGAATCGAAAACAACATCATCCTGCCCCGGATTTTCTATTTCTCAATGAACCTTGACTTTTAATCCCAGGCCTATGAGCTTACATGAAATTCTATTACTTATCGCCATAGGTGTACTGGCCGGATTTATCAGTGGCAGCCTGGGCGTTGGTGGGGGTATTATTATTGTACCTGGACTGGTGTTTTTCCTGGGACTGACACAGCACCAGGCGCAGGGGGTTAGCCTTGGTATGATGCTTGCACCTATAGGCCTGCTGGCATTCATCAACTATTACAAAGCAGGACATATCAATATTAAATATTCCATTCTGCTACTGGCAGTATTCTTTATCGGAAGTTACCTGGGCTCCCTGATGGCTGTCCAATTACCAGCTGCTACACTGAAGAAAATTTTTGGGGGACTGATGCTCGTGGCCGGAGTCCGAATGATCTTCTGGCCATGATTAAAGTCATAAATTATGAATCTAAAACAGACCATCCAAAACCTGACTAATGAAATATTCCCGGAGATGCTGGAAATCAGGCAACATATGCACCGGCATCCCGAATTATCATTCCAGGAAGATGAAACAGCCGCATATATTTGCAGCCTGCTCGAGCAGGAAAACATTGCCTTCCGGAAGGGTATTGCCGGCACAGGGATAGTAGCTGTGATCAATGGCACCGGCAAAGGAAGGATCATTGCCTTGCGTGCAGACATGGATGCACTGCCCATACTGGAAGAGAATACCACCCCTTACCGTTCCCTCAATGATGGAGTTATGCATGCATGCGGACATGATGTCCACACAGCGTGCCTGATCGGTGCTGCCAGGATCCTCGACCAACTTAAGGATCAATTCCCCGGCAAGGTTAAATTAATATTTCAGCCCGGTGAGGAAAAAGCTCCGGGAGGCGCAAGGCTCATGATGCAGGAAAATCTTTTCGGACAGGATGAACCCGACATGGTGATAGCCCAGCATGTATTCCCCGTCATGTATACCGGCAGGGTCGGTTTCAGGTCAGGTAAATATATGGCATCAAGTGATGAGATATACATTACTGTCAGGGGAAAAGGAGGACATGCCGCCATGCCCCATCAGACCACTGACAGTGTATTGATCGCCTCACATATCCTGGTAGCCCTGCAACAGATCGTGAGCAGGCATGCAGAAGCCTCCACACCTACTGTTCTGTCATTCGGAAAAATGATCGCCAATGGAGCTGTAAATATCATTCCGCCTGAGGTGAGAATGGAAGGAACCTTCCGAACCATGGACGAAAAATGGCGCAAGGAGGCCCATTCGAGAATGATTAATATAGCGCAGTCCATTGCAGATAGCATGGGCGCCAGCTGTGAATTCAAGATCGTGGAAGGGTACCCTGTTCTCTACAATGATCCTGACATTACAGCTAAATCACGCCAATTCGCCGGGACATATCTCGGTGAAGAATCAGTTGATGAACTGGACATCAGGATGACGGCAGAGGATTTTGCATTTTTTGCCCAAAAATATCCTTCTGTCCTGTACCGGCTCGGTGTAAGGAATCCTAAGCAGGTCGAACCCCTGGAATTGCATACACCCAATTTTGATATCGATGAAGAAGCCCTTAAGACAGGCGTGGGCACCATGGCCTGGCTGGCACTGTCTCATTTAAAAGATACCTGACCAGAGTTGTCCGTTAATAACAATATGTTAATTAAACTTCTTGTATTAAAAGAAATAGAATTTAAATTTGTATTCAAATTTGTTTTACTAAAAATCCTTATCGAAAATGGCATATGTAATTAACGATGAATGTACGGCCTGCGGGGCATGTATTGATGAGTGTCCGGAAGACGCTATCGCCGAAGGTGATATTTATGTAATTGATCCGGAAAAATGTACTGACTGTGCTTCCTGTGCAGATGTTTGTCCGGTAGAGGCTATCCATCCGGAATAAGTCCTCATAAGTACCGGTATAATAGCACCCATAAGCTGGTCCGGATAAATTATTAACCGGATCAGCTTTTTTTTAGGGATTGTATTTCGAAAGTGTAAGGATCTTCTGATAATCATCCTCATCCATCAAATCCTTCAGGGATATCCTGGAATTATTTCGAAAATAATCTTCGACTATTCTCCATCCGAGCCAGACGGCTGCCCTTGCAGGAGATTCCCTGGTAAAATCACTGGTAAAGGGTCCGCTTCCTGTATACTTCTGAATGATCATCCGGTCAGTTTCGAACAGGATCCTCTCTTCAACCAGGTATTCCCACATCCTGGATTCATTGTTCCGGCAAAATCTCATCTGGCCGGCAGTAAATCCCATGATCAGGCTGTCGGGCTGAGCAGGTAGCATCCATTTGGTAAAATAGGCGATCTTTCCATGGTAAATCATATTTGACAGGACATTGTCAACTGAATCATTATATTCAAATTCAGTTATTCCCCAACCCAGCAGACAATCACTGGAAATTTTAGCAGGATGCATGTTATTGATCTGATACTGATGCCTCGCCAGTCTCTCGTAAAACTCTGAGTCAGAACCAAGGTAGTTGTCCAGTCCAACAGCCAAAAGACCATCTGAAGTGACAATTGACTGGTTAAATCTTGAGATAAAACTCACCACCTCTGGTATCTGCTTTTCCGGAAAATGATAATGATAACGTTTGAATGCATCATTTAACTGGGATTGTAACACTGTAAGGTCAGGGAATACTTCCATGGTCACCCGGTATACTTCATTGTTCAGGTAGTCCGTTAAAAAACTTTTGAGATAATCGGGATAAGTCACCTGATCAGATCCGCCAATGTTTATTATCCTGTAATTGAAAATGTCAAAGAATTCGCCATGCCGGCTTTTTAAGATTGGTATGGCCGCGTGAATGCTATCGAAGTCCAGGTTGAACAGATCCTTTTCAAAACGATTGATCTGCAGGTCCATATCCATGCCAGAAATTTCTGTCTGATAAGGGTCCTTCCTGCAGGCCTGAAAAAGCATGGCGAATACCAGGATAACAGGCAGAAAAACCATCCCCGTGGTTCGTAAATATTTAAAATTCTTTTCCACGAATATTATACTTTTGTACAATGCAAAAGTACATATTAAGTCTGATCATTCTGGCTTTCTCATTGCAGATATTCGCTCAGGACCTTAGTTTCAGTGTTGTCGTGGACCCACAGATCACATGGATGAAATCAAGTTCCGACAGAATTCAGAGAGATGGATGGAATTTTGGATATAATATCGGACTGGTTATGGATAAGTTTTATACAGATAATTATGCTTTGTCAACCGGATTGTCAATCCTGAACACCGGAGGGAATTTGCATTATCTTGATTCAATGGTTTTTGATTTCGGTTCAGGGAAGGATACGCTTCCGCCTGGAACAACCGTGTCCTACAAACTACAATACCTTACCATCCCTTTCAGTCTTAAACTCACTTCAAGCCAGATTGGTTATTCCACCATGTTCGCCCATCTTGGCCTGAATAACCATATCAACATCCGGGCCATCGCCGATGCTCCTGAACAAAATATAAATGGTGAAGACATAAAGGAAGGGATAAATCTCTTTTTAATGTCCTATTTCATGGGCGGAGGAGTTGAATTTTCTTTTGGGGGAAATTTTGCCATCCTGGCAGGCATTTACCTGACTGGTGCTATCTGGGATGTGACCACGAATAAAGATTACCGGGTCTATGTGAACTCCCTGGCCCTGCGTCTTGGTGTTAAATTCTGAAAAATATGAAGGTTGTACTTGCACAGTTAAATTATCACATTGGCAACTTTGCCGAGAATATTTCCCGGATCGCCTTTGAGGTAAAAAATGCCGAAGGCTTGAATGCGGACCTCATCATTTTCTCGGAGCTGGCGGTAACGGGATATCCCCCACAGGACCTGCTTGAGTATGGCAGTTTTATTGAAGAAAGCACAAAAGCCATCAACCGGCTTGCTTCCATCAGCAATCATGTCGGCATACTGATCGGTGCCCCTACCCTGAATCCCAGTCCAACGGGAAAAAAATTATTTAACTCTGTCTACTTTTTATACGATGGCAGAATTGAGCAGGTATTCCACAAAACCCTCCTGCCTACCTATGATATCTTCGACGAATACAGGTATTTTGAACCCAACAGGGAATTTCAGCTGCTCCACTTCAAAGACAGAAAAATCGCCGTTACCATCTGTGAGGATCTGTGGTTTGACCAGCCGGCCGACAATGCATTTTCCAACAATCGCCTGTATACGGAGAATCCGCTCGAAAAACTGGTGGACTTGAATCCTGATCTGGTTATCAACCTGGCAGCATCTCCGTTCTCGTATCTGCGCCAGCAGGTCAAGACTGAAATATTCACCAATAATGCGCGTAAATTCAAGCTCCCGATAATATATGTAAACCAGGTGGGTGCACAAACCGAACTGGTGTTTGAGGGCGGCTCCCTAGTTGTGGACAGGCATGGAGAAATTGTCAGATCGCTCAATATGTTTACTGAAGACAGCCAGCTAATCGACCTGGATGACCTGATAGGGGACCGGCTGCCAAAGATACTTCATAAGCAGTGGGAAAGACCGGAACTGATCTACCATGCCCTTATCCTGGGGATCAGGGATTATTTTACCAAAATGAATTTCCAGAAGGCTACACTGGGATTGTCCGGTGGCATCGATTCGGCCGTCACGCTGATCCTTGCAGCCGAGGCCCTGGGAGCAGAAAACCTCACGGTGCTCCTGATGCCCTCAAAATATTCATCTGAACATTCACTGACAGATGCAAAACACCTGGCAGGGAACCTGGGAATATCCTATGAGGTAGTCCCTATACAGGAGACCTTCGATTCCTTCCAGTCAGCCCTGAAACCTGTTTTCGCAGACCTGCCTGAAGATATTACAGAGGAAAACATTCAATCCAGGATCAGGGGAACGCTGCTCATGGCACTTTCCAATAAATTTGGTAATATCCTGCTGAATACCAGCAATAAAAGCGAAGCAGCTGTTGGTTATGGAACCTTGTATGGGGATATGGCTGGTGGTCTTTCAGTCCTCGGCGATGTCTATAAAACAGACGTTTACAGGCTGGCTGAATTCATCAACAGGCAGCATGAGATCATCCCTGAAAACATCCTGACCAAACCTCCTTCGGCAGAATTAAGGCCCGATCAGAAGGATACAGACAGTCTGCCAGAGTATGAGATCCTTGATAAAATTTTGTTTGCCTATATTGACCAGCAAAAAGCGGTGCAGGAAATCATCAGCGAAGGGATGGATGAGGATCTGACAGAACATATTGTAAGGCTGGTCACCCAGAATGAATACAAACGATACCAGACACCACCCATCCTGAGAATCTCCTCCAAAGCATTTGGTGTTGGGCGACGAATGCCCCTTGTGGCGAAATATTGATATGCTTTGCATTTTTTTTGTTACATTTGCATGTTCTACAACACATTGCTTATACCTAAATTCATTTCCAGACATGACCTGCGAGGAGTGCATTGACAATAAAATGTCAGTCTTCAGTGTCCTATCCCCTGAAGAAAAGGAATTACTGAAGAAAAACTATTCAAGCCATCATTACAAAAAGGGAGAGATTATTTTCAAGGAAGGGGACAAGCCCGCTGGTTTGCTCTGGATTGCTGAAGGAAAAGTTAAGGTTTTCAAGGAAGGAGTAGGTGGGCGTGAACAAATTGTCAGAATGGCCAAACCGGTCGGATTTATTGGATACAGGGCGCTTTTTGCTGAGGAGCAGCATTCTGCCACAGCAGTTACCATCGAAGATTCTGATATTTGCACCATTGACAGGGATACCATCTTTAAATTACTGCGGTCAAACACTGAATTATGCCTGAGCATTATCAAGGCATTTGCCACAGAATTAGGATTCTCAAATAACCGGACGGTCACACTCACCCAGAAGCATATCAGGGGAAGACTGGCCGAATCCCTGATCTTCCTGAAAGACACTTATGGTTTTGAAGATGATAACAGCACCATCAAGATCTACCTTTCCAGGGAGGACATTGCCAATCTGTCAAACATGACCACCTCCAATGCCATCCGAACACTTTCTACCTTTGCCAGTGAAGCTGTTATCGGTATTGACGGCAGGAAAATAAAAATCCAGGATCTTCAGAAACTTGAACGGATCAGCGACCTGGGATAGACTGGGATGAAAAAAATTCTGTTCTACCTGGCTTATTCATTTATCTGGCTGATCACCCTCCTGCCCTTGCGCGTCCTGTACCTGCTTTCTGATTTTATTTTCTTGATCCTTTTTTACCTTGTTGGATACCGGAAAAAGACGGTCCATCAAAACTTAAAGAATTCCCTGCCCGATAAGTCCCCGCAAGAGATCAGCCGCATTGCCAGGAAATTTTACCGGCAACTCTGTGACTACTTTATCGAATCTGCCTACCGCATCCATATGGGAGAAAAGGAGAATACCAGAAGAATCCATTTCAAAAATCCGGATTTGCTGCAGGACTATTATAAACAGAATAAGAGCATTGTCCTGTTATTAAGTCATTATGGCAACTGGGAATGGGGCAACCGCATAACTAGACTATCCTCCCACTCTCTTCTGGGAATTTATAAGCCTCTGCAAAACAAATATTTTGACAAGTTTTTTCTTCATTTAAGGACCCAGTTCGGTGGCATCGGCATTCCGATGGAATCAACCCTGAGAACCCTGGTGACCTATCAGAAGGACAAAAAGCCTGTGGTTCTTTATACAGTGGCTGATCAGCGTCCGCAGTGGACCAGTATCCAGCACTGGACTACCTTCCTGAACCAGGATACGCCGGTAATAACCGGACCAGAAAAGATTGCCAGAAGGTTTAATTACCCGGTATTATTTCTCGATATACAAAAAATACGAAGGGGATATTACAGCGCAGAATTTAAGCTAATATGCGAGAATCCTGCGGAGGTACCCGAGTTCCTGATAACCAGAAAATATCATGCCATTGTAGAAAGAAACATTCTGCAGCGGCCGGAGTTATGGCTCTGGTCCCATAAACGCTGGAAGTATTTCAGGCATGAAGCACAGAACCCGGTGTATATCGGAGATTTATCCAATTCCTGACCATAAAAACAAATAAAATTGCCCTGATTGAACTTGGAGGGTCCCATGATGAATGCCTCTATTCCCAGGTTTTGTACCTGAAGAAGTATGGGTACCAGGTGCAGGTTATTTTCGACTCACGTATCAAGGTTGGCAAGCAGAACAAGACGATTACCGTTATCTCAAACGATCCCAAGCATCCCAGGACCATACTATGGGTTAAGGGTGTGGTCGATCAGGCCACAGCCTCGAATCAGTAGACTGGACTGCCAGTTTTATTTTCGGATGCCATGGGGTGTGTAGATTACTCCCTGTAGATTATTTTCCTCCATGATCCTGAGGTTGCTTTCCTCCCGGGGAAGGGTCTTATGATAAATATGGTACTGGATGGCGATATGTTTAAGGGTCTGTACCTTCATGCCGTTCCTGCGGAGCCTTAATTCAAGATCCGTATCTTCTCCGACTGCAGGGTGTAAAAACCTTTCGTCAAAACCATTAACCGCCATAATATCACCTTTGTACAGGGAGAAATGCGAGCCCAGGACACCCTTGTCTTTTTTGTTGATCCTGGAGCGTATAAAGGGACTCCTGATATAGATGGCATTTTCAAAATGTGTGTTTTCATGCCGGAAGCTGTCGCATGCCATTTTTATCATCGAAGATCCCCACAACCTTCCTTTGTTGACTTTCCGGGGGGTAAGTCCCGCAGAAAGAGAAGGGGAAAGGTTTACCCTGCGTCCGGCGATAATCCAGTTTTTCCTGCGGAGCTTATAATGTTCTTCCAGGCACCTGGGATGAAGGATGCAGTCCCCGTCAATAAAAACCAGGTAATCACTGTGGCTGGCTACGATTGAATTGTTAAGGATAATGTTCTTTCTCCATCCCATGTCTTCATGCCAGATATGCCTTATACGAATATCAGCATTCTGAATGATATCTTCCAATTCCCTGGTAACCTCCTCCGATGATCCATCGTCTGCAATCATGACTTCGAAATCAGAGAAACTCTGGAGCTTCAGGCTTGCCAGTATTAGTCTCAGGTTATCGAGCTTGTTATAAAAAGATATGATCAGGGAGAGTCCGGGAGCATCCATATTTTAAATTTTAGTTTCTGAGAGAACTCCCAGGATGTACCTTGCCCTTGCCCCATCGCTGTGATATTCCCGGGCGTGTACAGCACCCTGCCTGGCAATTTTTTCCCGCTCTTCCGGATGTGCCAGGTAATAACTGCAGAGCTCAAGCAGATCAGAGGCATCCTTTTCGCAGAATACAGCTTCCCTGCCTGCTTGAAAATCATTCGGTATTACTATATTCATTGGCTGGCTTATCATAAAACTCCCAACTGCCGGAATTTCCCAGTACCTGAGGGTATCCCATCCACCACCGCGAAAACTCAGGTTGATCATGCAGGCAGCCAGTTCCTGTAAATAATATTTCCCCTTTCGTTTATACTTTTTAAATTCCTGGTTCCTGACAGTTCCGTTCTCCTGGCAGTCAAACTGGTCTTCAAGCATTTCGAGAACCCGGGTACGGATTGGGTGCCCTTCTACAGCCCAGAAAGCGACCTGGTATTTTTTTTGTACTCCGGTTTTAGGAATACGGTTATAATTGATTGAAAGGGGGAGTGGGAATACATTATCAGGGTATTGAGTGTCTTCCAGGTACTCCCTCTTAAATATTACATCGAAGGGCCTGAGATTCAGTGCCTCATTATAAAGGCCTGGATACCCAATCCTTTCCAGGTCCCCTCCGAAATCCTGCCGGTCACCTCCATCGATGAAAACCACGGGTACGTTTGCCGGTATATCAGAAGCAATGGAGAGAAAGCTCTTGAAGCAGTCTGGTTTGGCAGCTGCCACCAGAACCATATTATAATTTCTTCTATTGCTCAGGAGAGGATTCAGAATGCCTTTCCGGCTAGTCGGAATGTTCTTTGGATACTCTTTGTAGGGGAGGTGGTATCGTGGATTCCATTTCAGTTCGACTACGTTCCTGGGACCAAGAACCTTGATTAGTCCACTGTAGGTTAGATCCTGCAGGTAATCATATTTTCTCGAACCGATAAAAAGAATTTTCATGGATGTGATTATTACTGGATAAAATTACAAGAATTCCTTATTGTTCATATTTTTGTATCGATATAATACTTCACACGAATCTTAAACACATCGACAGCGAAACTGATTATAACGATGCGCTGAAGGAGAACGATGATTTAAAAAAACTTCTGGCTGAGACTTTTTTAAAGTATGAGCAGTTTAAAAAACCCCAAAACAAAAAAGGTCTCTGACCTTCTCTAACCTGGGATTCGCTGAGAGATCTAATTTGAAAATTGATTCAAATTCGGTTTTTCTCAATGTCACCTGGTATTGAGTGTATTATATCTTTTTTTGTGGGGGGCTTGAATTCCAGGCCGAGAAGTATATTCATTTTATTTCCTAGAAAAGCCGTTCTCGGCAGTAATAAAATCCCTTATCTCCTCAATGGTATGATCAATGGTAAAAAGGGATTCAACACGCTGGTAGCCTTTGTCGCCGAATTCCTGCCGCAGTTTTTTATTTCCTGCCAGTTCAATAACTTTCTGAGCCATGGCTTCTACGTTTCCTCGTGGGACAAGGAATCCAGTCTTCCCGTTATTAACTACTTCAGCCGAGCTTTTGATATCGAAAGCAATGACCGGTTTTTTCTCTGCCATTGCTTCCACCATGACATATCCAAATCCTTCCCATAAAGAAGTCAACAGGAAAATATCGATATCCATATAAAACTGTTCCACATTGTCAATAAAGCCCAGAAATAAAACCTCCCTGTGAACATTTCGCTGCCTGGCCTGTTTTTTAAGCCAGGTTTTCAGTTTCCCGGTGCCGGCGACCAGGATCCTGAATTTTATCCCTCTCTCCTTCAGGATCTCTGCCAGGTGGATCAGGTATATCTGGCCCTTTTCTTCGGAAAGCCGGCCCGCGTTGCCCAGGATGATCTCACCATCTTTTCTCCGGTAGATTTGTTTCTGCTTAAGTTTTTCCCTGTCAATCAATTCAATACCTGGATAAATGACCTGTATCTTGGATGGATGGATAAGTTTCGGATTATTGGCCAGGATGGAACGCTTTGTCTCTTCAGAATTGGCAATCATCCGGGTTATAATCCGTCTGTACAGGAACCTGTTCAGGAATGTATTCCTTACAGGGATGGCGTTCGCCCTTTTGTAAATGATGTTATCTACCCCTGCCAGTTTTGCAGCAATTCCAGCAACCTTTAAATCGGAAGACAGGTTCATGATCAGGGTTTTTACCCTTTCCCTGCGGAATATCCTCCAGAGGAGAATAAGTTTGAAAGGATTCAGGAAACTAAGATTACTTACGGCAATACTGCGATGGCTGACGCGTGCATCCTTAATTTTCTTCACTAATTCACTCCTGGGATTGCAATAGACAAATACATTGTATCCCATTTTAGCCAGTCCTGTAGACAGATCAAAATGCCATTTTTCCCCGCCACCCCAGGTTTTCAGGCTGTTAAAGAAGCAAATCCTGTTTTTGGAGGCATTTGCGGCATCCTTGTAAAGTTTCCGCAGTTTGGAATACTTCAGGAAGGTTTCATGTGCTGAATTCAGACTAATAACCAGCCCGTAAAAACCGTCCATGAATCCGGACTTGATAACATAGTCGCGGAACAATCTCCATATCGGGTGGAATAATATGTTGAACCAGGAAGCCTTCCTGCCAACTTCAAAAAAAGATTTGGCGGCAATATCAGAGAATTTATTGATCTGCTCAATGTGCTGGTGAATGGTATAATAGGAATAATGCAGGAGGTCACCCTTCAGGAATTTCCGGGTGGTTCCCTTTTCCAGGATAAACCTGTCATGCGGGTTCATACCTCCCCACTCTCCCTTCCGGCTGTTCCACAATCTCAGTTTCCGGGATGGATACCAGCTGGAATGACGGATCCATTTACCACAATAATTGGTCAGCCGGTTGCAATAGTAACCATCGTATTCCCAGTTTTCCTTGACCGCCTTGATGGATGCCTTGAGCCTGGCAGAGAGAACCTCATCGGCATCGAGCGAAAGGATATGGGGATATTTTGCCTGTGTAATGGCCCAGTTCTTCTGTTCTATATGGCCTTCAAACCGGTGTTGTATAAATCTGGCCCCGAATAATCTGCATATTTTTTCAGTATCGTCAGTGGAATAGGAATCAACGACCACAATTTCATCGGCAATGTCATTTACAGACTCCAGGCACCTGGCGATGTTTCTCTCCTCGTTTAAAGTGATTATAATGACTGATAGGTTTGTCATTCCCGGCTAGTTTATCAGGGGTTCGAAATTAATAAATATATTCTACTCCTGGAAATAAACCCTCTTCACCCTCTCTGAAAGACCCGCAAGTATCTCATAAGGAATGGTACCGAGCTTTTCTGCCAGTTCGGTTACCGGATGATCGGGTCCGAAAATAATCACTTCATCCCCCTCATTTACTTCCATATCAGTGAGATCGATCATGGTCATATCCATGCAGATGGTCCCCAGCACCGGCACCGCCATCCCATTTAATTGAAAAAAAACTCCATGCCGGCCAAGATCCCGCCTGAGCCCGTCAGCATAACCCACCGGGACAATACCAATGATCATGTCATCCGGGGCGATGAAATTGCGGTTATACCCAACCGACTCTCCTTTCCTGACTGGTTTGATCTGGGATATGATGCTCTTCAGTGTACTTACCGGTTGAAGTTCTTCCCGCATATGCCGGCTGATCCCATACAGACCAATTCCCAGTCTTACCATGTCAAAACTTGCATCGGAAAACCTTTCAATGCCAGCCGTATTGAGAATATGCCTCAGGATCTTATCGGGATATTGATCCTGTATCCTGGTACTCATCCGCTGAAATGTCTCTATCTGCCTCCGGGTGAATGAATCATTAGCAGGATCGTCAGAAGTCCCTAAATGTGAAAATACCGACCTGATTCTCACATGTTGATGCTGTTTCAGTATTTCAAATAACTGATCCAATTCCTCTTCCCTGAATCCCAGCCTGTTCATGCCGGTTTCCAGTTTCAGGTGGATGGGATAGGATATCAGGTTCCTCTTTGCCAGGGCGGCAAGAAATGAGAAAAGGCTTCTGAAACTGTAGATCTCAGGTTCAAGGTCATGATCCATCATCAGGTCAAACCCGGAAACTTCGGGATTCATGACCAGGACAGGAAGGTGTATGCCGGACTCCCTCAGGGCAATTCCTTCATCCACATAAGCTACACAGAGATAATCTACCCGCTGGTATTGCAGAGCATTGGCAATTTCCTGTGATCCGCTACCGTATGAAAATGCCTTTACCATAACCATGATCCTGGCGTCGGTTTTTGACCGGTAAACATTCAGGTTATGTACCAATGCATTTAAATCAATCTCAAGAATGGTCGGGTGATTCTTCTGCTGGAGCCGATTGGTTATTTTTTCAAACCTGAAAGCCCTGGACCCCTTAATCAGGATGGCCTCATTCCTGAAATCCAGGCCAGGCAGGCTTGACAGAAATTCTGCAGTGTTCAAATAAAATTGTGAGTTGGCTGGGAAATACCTGTGCATCCTCATTAAAGCCGGACCAATGCCAATAAAACGGGTAATATCTTTCTGCCTTAAAAGACCAGATACTTCTGCATAGAGGATATCCTCCTCTTTCCCTGATTGCATGATGTCAGAAAGGATCAGCGTTTTGACCACGTGTTGATGCTGCTGATTAAGGTAATCCAATGCAATTGATAAGGAATTCAGATCGGAATTATAGGTATCATTGATTATGGTGCATCCATGCAAGGCTTTTACCATCTCCAGTCTCATCGCCACCGGATTCAGGTCGCCGATACGGGATTGTATCACCAATGGCGCTATGTCGAGCAATAACATAAGGGAGACGACATGCATGGCATTTTCCAGAGAGGCCCTGTCCGGAAATGGTACCAGGAGCTCAAAGCTGGCCTTCCGGCAGGTGATATCCAGCAAAGTTCCTTCACCCGTCTCTTCGCGCTTCGATACCTTGACATTGCTGTCTTTCCCGAAAGACCAGGAAAATAATTTTTGCTGTGAAAACCGTTTTTTGATTACACGCTCCACCATCGCCTGGTCATTGCAGTAAATGATTTTAGATGAATCATTGAACAGGATTAATTTTTGCTTCAGCTTGTATTCGAGATCCTGAAAACCTTCCTGATGGGCCTCGCCAATATTGGTGAATATCCCTATGTCGGGCCGGATAATTGCCTCCAATTTTGTCATTTCCCGCGGACGGGAGATACCGGCCTCAAAAACAGCAGTTTCGGTATCTTCATCCATCAATAGTACTGACAGTGGTACACCTATCTGTGAATTATAACTTTTTGGACTTCTCGTTATTTTCTGATCAGGCGAAAGGGCCTGGTTAATCCATTCCTTTACAATGGTTTTTCCATTGCTGCCTGTAATTCCAATGACCCTGCATTCATATCGGCTCCGATGTGCTGCAGCCAATGCCTGAAGTGCCTTCAGGGTATCTTTCACCAGGATAAAAGATACATTTGTTTCCAGGGGGGAAGGAAGTTCCTGTACAAGAAATGCACGGATACCCCGGTCTATCAATGCTGAAATGAATGAATGCCCGTCATGCCGGTCTCCCCGGATCGCGACAAAAAGCGTTGCTTCAGGCTGGTGAATGGTCCGGCTGTCTGTACTGATGCCATGGATCAACTCTTCAGGAGAACCGGTAAGTTCTCCGCCAACCATGGAGGCTATTTCTTTAATAGTATAATTGTCCATTATTCAGCGCGGGCAACATTATAACATTTCCTGCAAAGGGGTTCATACAGATTCTTTTCGCCCAATAAAACAAGTTTATCGGCCTTCAGTTTCCGGTGTGTATGATGGGCAAGGTTACCACATTTAACACAAATGGCATGAACCTTGGTAACATATTCTGCAGTTGCTATCAGACCGGGGATTGGTCCAAATGGCCTGCCCATGAAATCCATATCCAGTCCGGCAACAATCACCCTGATGCCCCTATTGGCGAGTGAGTTGCACACTTCTATCAGTCCCATATCGAAAAATTGCGCTTCATCCACCCCTACCACATCCACATTGTCAGCCAGCAGGAGAATGTTACCCGCCGTGGATACCGCTGTCGACCGGATGGCATTCTCATCATGTGATATCACCTCATCTTCGGAATAACGGACATCAATCTGGGGCTTGAATATTTCAACCGTCTGCATGGCAATTGTGGCCCGCTTAAGCCTCCTGATCAGCTCTTCAGTCTTTCCTGAGAACATGGATCCGGTAATTACTTCGATCCATCCTCTTTTATCTGTCTTATTTGCAGGGATCTCGATGAACATCGGATAAGAAAATCATATTTTTATCGTTATTTTTACAAAAATAATACTCATTTATGGAAAGCAAGTACAATATCAATGAAATAATCACCCAGGTTGGAGATATTGGTGAGCTGATCAGTCAAATGCATACAGATGGTCCGGTTCCCCTTATAGAAATAGATATCGTCATGGATAAGATCAGGAGGCTATATGCGGATGTTTCTGGCCTGAAAAAAAATAGCTTATCCGATAAACCTAAAGTTGTCAGCACCAAAGAAAAAGCTGTGAAAGAGGTTGAAAAGAAGGTACCGCAAGCCATGAATGAGACCCAAACCATGAATGAGGCAAAAGCCAGCGAAGAGCAATCCGAACCTGAGGATTTCAAGCTCAAAACGGAAGAACCAGCCACACTTGCAGATAAATTCAAGGGAGGGAAAAAATTCATAAATGAAAGTCTTGGAGAGAATGGCACACGGCAGGACCTGTCAACAAAGCTTCAATCCAAACCAATTCAGGATATCGGAACAGCCCTCGGTCTGAACGACCGCTTTAAACTGATCAATGAGCTTTTTAACGGGGATAAGGAGAGCTACCAGCAGACAATCAGCATACTGGACAATGCCTCCAACTTCAATGAGGCCTTCAATTATATTAGTACATCCTATGACTGGGATATGGAAGATGACTCCGTCCAGATGTTACTGGACCTGGTCAGAAGAAAATTCATTGTAAATAAGAATGAGTAAGCTATACATCGTTCCAACTCCCATTGGGAACCTGGAAGATATTACCCTCAGGGCTCTCAGGATATTGGAAGATGTGGACCTGGTTCTTGCAGAGGATACCAGGAAAACAGGGATCCTGCTTAAAAAACACAGCATCAGTAATAAGACTCTATCACATCATAAATTCAATGAACATATGTTCGTTGAACAGCTGAGTGAAAGAATATTGAACGGAGAAGTAATGGCCCTGGTATCTGAGGCTGGTACCCCGGGCATTTCCGATCCGGGATACCTGCTCATCAGGGAATGTATCAGGAAGCAGGTAGAAGTGGAATGCCTGCCCGGTCCAACAGCCTATGTTCCTGCCCTGGTTGCATCCGGACTCCCCTGTGACAGATTTGTGTTCGAAGGATTTCTTCCCCAGAAAAAAGGAAGGCAAAAAAGACTGAATGCTCTCAAAGAAGAAAACCGTACCATCATCCTGTACGAATCTCCACACCGTGTCAGCAAATGCCTTCTTCAACTCTCAGACACATTCGGAAAGGACAGACCTGCCTGCCTGGCCAGGGAACTCACCAAAATACATGAAGAATTTATCAGGGGTACACTGGAGGAAATCCTGCTCCGGCTCGGAGAAAAACAGCCAAAAGGGGAATGTATTATTCTGGTTGGTGGCAAGTAACATTTTGTGTGTACGATTCCGGACACATATTGCCTTAAAACCGTTCACTTTTCAAACTGATAAAAACACCTACCACGCCATCAAGGAATTGATTTATTGGCCTTTATGTATTTTGGCACAATTGATGGGATTGATAACAGGGGGTTTAATAAACCTGGAGGTAAATCATGAAAAAACTAGCAAAAACCATGGCCATCCTGCTTATACTGATCGCAGGCAGCCACATTATGCTGGGACAAAACACCTTTCTCATTAATGAAATCCAACCTTTACTGGCATATGCCTCTGACATACAAAACGATATTGAACTCAGCGCAGAAGTTACAGCACGCAGTTACCAGTTTTATATGGAAGAGAAAGTACAGCTTGAGGACTGGATGATTGAACAAAGTGAATGGAAGCAAGAATCCGCAACAAATTTTGCTTCAGCTACTAAGGTTGATTCAGAAACTGAACTGACTGCAGCAACCTGGATGATCCGGCCTTTCTCAGCATTCACCTCAGAACCGTGGGATTTTCTTGAGGAAGAGCAGGAAGAGCCATTAAGATTTCATAGATGGATGATCTGTTGTGCTGACTGGAATATCAAGGTCAGGCAGAATAATGCGTCCAGCATCCCAGCTATCTTAGAATAATCAGACCCGGACAGGATACGGCGGTCTCAGATCAATCTCCTGCCATGGATTCAAAGTTATCCGGCAATTTCTTTTTTGTCTTGGCACCTAATTCTTCGATCCGTTGGGCTCTGCGGATCAGGTTTCCTTTTCCTTCTGATAGCTTATTGATGGCATCATCGTAACTCTTCTGGGTAAGGTTCAGCCTGTTTCCGAGATCGTTCAGATCAGCCAGCAGGGCGTAAAACTTATCCAGTAAATCTCCGCTCTGCCGTGCAATCTCCAGGGCATTTTTATTCTGGTATTCCTGTCTCCACAGGCTGGCTATCAATTTCAGGGCTGCCAACAGGTTGGTCGGGGAGATCAGCAGGATTCTCCTGTCATATGCATAATTCCATATTTCAGGGTCTTCCCGGATGGCAAGCAAATAAGCTGGTTCCACAGGCAGGAACATCATGATGAAATCGAGGGACTGGATCTGGTATATATCAAGATAATTCTTATTGCCAAGTTCATTTATATGGTTCCTTATAGAGGTAAGGTGTTCCTTCAGATACTTTTCCCTGAGTTCAGGACTGGCGGCATCAACCAGCCTTTCATAGGCCGTCAGGGATACTTTGGCATCTATGATCACGGATCGGTTCCCCGGGTAGGATACCACCACATCCGGTTGCATGCGCCGGCCATCATCTCCCTGGAATGAGGGCTGGACAGAGTACTCCCGGTCTTTAACCAAACCGGATCTTTCCAAAACGCTTTCCAGGATCATTTCCCCCCAGTTCCCCTGTGATTTGGAATCGCCTTTCAATGCCCTGGTGAGGTTTTCCGCATCCTCTGCTACCTTTTTATTCAATTCTGCAAGTCTCTTTACCTCTTCTTTCAGGCTGAAGCGCTGCTGTGCTTCCTTATCGTAGGTGTCTTCAACCTTTTTTTCGAAATCCCGGATCTTTTCCCCCAGAGGTTTCAGCAACTGATCAAGATTTGATCTGTTTTGTTCAGTAAACTTTTTTGATTTCTCTTCGAAAATTTCATTCGCCAGATTTTTGAATTCAATCCTGAAGCGGTCCTGCAAATCACTGATCTCACTTTTCTGCTCCGCCAGTTTTTCCTTCAGGTTCTTATGATCGGTGGTGACTACTGCCAGCTCTCTCGTCAATCGGATAATCTCCTGTTCCCTGTCTTTTATCTGCCGGTCCAGTTCAACTGATCCCTCCTGGAGTCCCCCGACCTTTTCCTGGAGGTATTGTTGCCTCCCAGCCAGCCAGCTCCGCAAAAGCAGAAATACGATCCCTCCTCCTAAAATGATTCCAATGGCCAGGTATAGAAATTCCATAAGTTCAAAAATAAAACCATTATCTTTAGTAAGCAACAATCATGCTATCTTGTACCGATATAAACATATTTTCTTTGACCTGGACCGGACATTATGGGACTTTGACCGCAACTCCGGAGAAACCCTGAATGAATTGTTTTTCAAATACCACCTGGACCGGTCCATAGATGATCCGCAAGATTTTATCCGGGTCTATCACGAGATCAACCTGCAATTATGGAGCTTGTATCGAAAGGGGGAAATGACCAAGGATATCCTGCGCATCAAACGCTTCAGGTTGAGCCTGTCTCATTTTGGGATCAGCGATGATGCACTGGCCACCCATATCGGTGACGATTACCTGGATATCAGTCCCACAAAAACCCTCCTGGTCCCACATGCCCTTGAGATCCTTTCCTACCTTCATAGTAACTACCAATTGCATTGTCTCACCAATGGATTTCAGACCACCCAGCAGATCAAAATGAGAAACTGCCAGCTGGAACAATATTTTAAAAGCCTTACCACCTCAGAGCTTGTAGGACATAATAAACCTCGCGCGGAGATCTTTCATCATGCCCTGAGTTCTGTTAATGCCCACAAAAAGGAGAGTCTCATGATCGGGGATGACCTGGAAGTGGATATACTTGGAGCCAGAAATTTTGGCATTGACCAGGTATTTCTGAACCGGGATAATGTGATCCACAATGATCCGGTGACTTATGAGATTGATTCTCTGCTGGAATTAAAAGATATCCTGTAAAATCCTTATCAATAAGGAAGGTCTGTATCTTCCTCCACTCCTTGCTTGTTCATTTTTGACCCTATGGTGTAACCAGATCCGTTCAGATCGTCCCCGGGCAGCGGCTGTAATGCATCCAGTTCCACAAACTTGGCAGACTCATCCTTGAATTTTAACTGAATATTGCCAATTGGACCGTTCCGGTGCTTGGCCAGGATGATATCGGCAATACCTACCAGGGAATTTCCCTGCTCATCCTCATAAATATCATATTTCTCGGGACGGTGGATGAAAATGACAATGTCCGCATCCTGCTCAATGGCCCCGGACTCCCTCAGGTCTGATAATTGAGGCCGCTTATTACCCGATCTTAGTTCCACCGAGCGGTTCAGCTGTGAGAGTGCAATGACCGGTACATCCAGTTCCTTTGCAATGGCTTTCAGTGACCTGGAGATCGTGCTGACCTCCTGCTCCCTGCTGCCTCTTGAATCGCCCGTACCGGACATCAACTGAAGGTAATCCACGATGATCATCTGGATATCGTGCTGAACCTTCAGGCGCCTGCATTTGGCACGAAGTTCAAAGATGGAGATGGCCGGTGTGTCATCTATGAATATCGGGGCCTCCACCAGGCTTTTGATTTTATAATCTAGCTGCTTCCACTCATATTCCTCCAGCCGTCCATTGCGTATGCGGTCTGAAGGGAGCTCTGTTTCCGATACGATCAACCTGTTCACCAACTGGATGGATGACATTTCCAGTGAAAATATGGCAACCGGACGTTTGTGTTCAATAGCTATGTTTCTGCCCATGGTCAGTGCAAATGCGGTCTTGCCCATGGATGGTCTGGCAGCAATGATCACCAGGTCTGCCTTTTGCCAACCCGAGGTCAATCGGTCAAGCTTGGTAAATCCGGAAGGAACACCGCTGAGGTTGTCTTCCCTTTTGGCGGCTTCCTCAATTTGATGAATGGCTTGTTTCACCAGGACATTGATTTTGGCTGTCTCCCTCTTGATGTTCCCTTCAGCTATCTCAAAAAGATCACTTTCTGCCTGGTCCAGCAAATCATCCACGTCCATGGTCTCGTCGAAGGCTTTCCGCTGAATGTCCGAGGAAACCCTGATCAGCTCTCTCTGTATATATTTCTGCTGAATGATCCTGGCATGAAACTCCAGGTGAGCCGCCGAGGCTACCTTGCTGGTAAGTTGGGTTATATAAAGTGGTCCCCCTACCTCTTCCAGGGATTTTTGTTTTTTCAGTTCCTCCGTTACGGTAAGAATATCGATGGCCTTTTCCGCCATGGAAAGATCAATGATAGCCTTGTAGATCTTCTGGTGTGCATCCTTGTAGAAACTCTCGGATTTAAGGATATCAAGTACGGAAAGAACAGCATCCTTTTCAAGCATGATCGCCCCCAGTACAGCCTCCTCGAGATCCACAGCCTGCGGAGGTAATTTTCCATATTCAACATTCAGATTACCCAGCTTGGGTGATATCTTCGGATTCCCTTTTATTGCCATAATATTTACCAGAATTAGGAATTCAAAGGTATGAAATGAGCCCGCTCCGGACCTTCATTCCTGCAGTTCATTTTTAAACATCCCTTTGAATCTTATTAACGCAACTTGTTAAAAAATAATCCTTTCCGTTATATATGGTGATTGCCGCTATATCTCGGTGCTTATATATAATAAATTGTTAACAATCCATGATCGTATTTCCCAATGCAAAGATTAACCTTGGACTGAGGATACTCACAAAACGGCCTGACGGATTTCATGATCTGGAATCCGCTTTTCTGCCGGTCGGATTGACAGATGTACTGGAAATACTGCCTGCAGACCCTGACAAAACAAGTGTATCCAACCGGCTCACAGTAACAGGTATCCCACTGACAGCCAAGAATGACAATTTATGTATACGAGCAGTCCGGCTTCTGCAGGAGAAGCACCGGATACCGCATGTAAACATTCATCTGCACAAAAAGATTCCCACAGGGGCCGGCCTTGGAGGCGGATCATCAGATGCTGCCTTTACCCTGCTGGCATTAAATGACATGTTCAGGTTAAACCTGGATAAACCTGTCCTGATGGGTTATGCATCAACGATTGGAAGTGACTGCCCGTTTTTCATTATCAACGCACCGAGCCTGGCAACCGGCAGGGGTGAACACCTGGAGCCCTTGTCCCTTGATCTCGCGGGATATACAATCCTTGTCGTTTTACCGGGGATCGCTGTGGATACAGCCATGGCCTATAAAATGGTTCAGCCCGAAGACAAGGGTCAGTCGGTAGAAGATGTGCTCAGGCTTTCTCCTGCTGACTGGAAAGATTGCCTGGTCAACCATTTTGAAGTTCCGGTCTTTAACAAATACCCGGAGATAGGTCGCATAAAAAAAGCTTTGTATGCTTTGGGGGCCATCTATGCATCAATGTCAGGCAGTGGTTCTGCTGTATTTGGTCTGTTCAGGGATATGCCCCACTTGCCGGCTGAGATCAGCCGGCATTCTATGCATATTGAAAAGTTTACCTGATGGATTTCTGTCAGGTTAAGCAAGTTCAAGTATCAAATGGTCCTTGGGTACCCTTTCCCCTTCCTTTACCTTGATAGATTTTACCTTGCCATCTGCATGAAAGAGGATCTTGTTTTTCATTTTCATGGCTTCCAGCAGCAAGATCGGATCTCCCTTTTGTACTTCCTGGCCAACCTTGATATAAACCTTAACAATGGTGCCTGGTATGTTGGAAGTAATCATTTTCGGATTTGGATTTTTCCAGACCTTTCTGTTCTCAAATTTTGTATTCAGCCTAGTACGGTATTTGTCGCCATCTATGATCAGCGTTTTACACCTTGCCTTCTTGTCACCACAATCTCCGTTGGCTTCCATGCAGTTTGAAGAACCCTTGCTGTTTTCCTTTGCAGTACTCCGTGATGCACTGCTTGTTCGGGTTTTCATTGTTCTTGTCTTGGTACCCGCTGTAGTTTTTCTGGTTCTTACCATATAGCGTTAGGTTTAAAAGGGTGGAATACCATGCTTTTTCTGTGGCAGATACACCGCTTTATTTACTGCCACTTCAATGGCGTGAAGCAGATGTTTCCTGGTTTCCTTGGGTTCGATCACTGAATCGATGTATCCTTTTGCAGCTGCAACATATGGATTGGCAAACTTATCCTTGTATTCCTTCACCTTTTGCTTCCTGACCTTATCAGGATCCTCTGCCGTAGCTATATCTTTCCTGAAGATGATATTGGCGGCACCCTCCGGTCCCATTACCGCAATTTCCGCACCCGGCCATGCAAAAACGAAATCAGCCCTGAGATGCCTGGATGCCATGGCAATATAGCCTCCGCCATAGGCTTTCCTTATGATGACAGTCATTTTGGGAACAGTTGCCTCACTATATGCATAAAGCAGCTTGGCACCGTGCCTGATGACCCCCGCATGTTCCTGGTCCACCCCCGGAAGATAACCTGGCAGGTCCACCAGGGTTACAATGGGTATATTGAATGCATCGCAAAAACGAATGAACCTGGCGGACTTATCGGATGAATCCACATCAAGCACACCAGCGAGTACCAGGGGCTGGTTACATACAAAGCCTACAGTCTCTCCTTTCATCCTGCCAAAACCTATGACCATGTTTGCGGCCCACATCTCCTGCACCTCAAAGAAATCTGAATCATCGACAATGCCTCTGACAACATCCCTTACATCATATGGTTGGGTGGGATCACCCGGAACTATCTTTTCGATATTATATTTCGGGTTCGGATCTTTGGGCGGGAACTTTTTTGCCTTTTGCAGGTTGCTCCAGGGAATAAAAGTGATCAGTTTCTTGATCTGCTCAAAACATTCCTCTTCTGAAGTGGAATAAAAGTGTGCATTCCCTGTTATCTCGCTATGGACCCTGGCCCCTCCAAGATCTTCCATGGAGATTTCTTCCCCCAGTACCGTTTTAATCACTTCGGGTCCGGTAATAAACATCTTGGAGATCTTGTCCACCACAAAAACAAAATCTGTCAGGGCTGGTGAATAGACAGCGCCCCCGGCACATGGTCCGAGGATCACCGAGATCTGTGGTATCACCCCTGAGGAAATGGTATTCCGGAAAAATATCTCCCCGTATCCTGCCAGGGAGCTTACACCTTCCTGAATGCGGGCACCACCGGAATCATTGATACCGATCAGCGGCATTTTCATTTTCAGGGCATGCTCCATGATTTTAACGATCTTCCTGGCATGCATATTCCCCAGTGAACCGCCTGCAACGGTAAAATCCTGGGCAAAAATACAGATAGGGGCTCCAAACACTGTGCCGGTACCGATCACGACACCATCACCTGCAAGGCTTTTCTTATCCATGTCAAAATCTTTGGCATCATGCTCAACAAACAGGTCATACTCGTTGAATGAGTCCGGGTCCAGGATGGAGATGATCCTTTGCCGGGCGGTCAGTTTTCCCATGGCCGCCTGCTTTTCCAGGGCCTTGTCACCTCCTCCTTTCAGGACTTCTTCTCTTTTCTTCTGAAGTTCCTGGATTTTTCTTTTTAATGGCATATTTTTCGATAGGTTTAGTGCTTAGGAATGGACTACAACATTACAAAATCCCAAGTTATTTTAAAAATTTTTATCGCAATTAATGTGATGCTATTCACCTATAATGCTTATTTGCAAATATTTACGGCATTTTTTAAACAGCTGATCATTTGGGAGCCATTCTGTAGAAATAGAATGCAATAAAAGAATAGACCAGGTTGGGCATCCATACGGCAATTGCGGGATGAAGGCTGCCTCCTATGGCGAACTGCGAAGAAAACTGCATAAACAGCAGGTAGGAAAAAGCAACCATCAGTCCGATCCCAAGCTGCATCCCGATTCCTCCCTTGACCTTTCTCGAGGATACAGAAACACCTATCAATGTCAGGATAAAGGCTGAAAATGGAAAAGCATAGCGCTTATGTTTTTCAATCTGGTAAGCTTTTACACTGGATTCACCCAGCATTTTTAATTGTTCAATATACTCGGTCAGCTCACGTATGTTCATGGTTTCCATGAAATTCATCCGGCGTTTAAAATCACTGGGATGCATAGACAGCGTGGTATCCAGCCTGGTTCCCGAGGTAATATGTTCCCTGTATCCGTCCAGGTTGCGGATATAATAATTCCGGATCACCCATTTATTGACGGTTGAATCCCATTTCACATAATCAGACATGAGTTTCGATACAAGTGCTCCATCCTCGTATTTTTCCATAGAGAACCGATGTCCCAGGTCAGAGATGGTGCTGTAACTCTCCAGGTAAATAAATACACCGGGCTCGATCTGGCGGTGGATATTCCGTTCTGTCACACGGATCGGCACGGAGTGGTAATAGGTTTCCTCAAAATCCAGCCTGACCCGGTTTGCATCTGGTATGACATAGTCCATCAATACAAAAGAGAAGATGGCAATGACAGTAGCAGAGAAGAAATAAGGAACCAGTAACCTGTTGAAGCTCATCCCGCTGCAGATAATGGCAATGAACTCTGTTCTGTACGCCATCCGGGAAGTAAAATATATTACTGATATAAAGGTGAACAGGGAACTGAACAGTACGGCAAAATAAGGCATGAAATTCAGGTAATACTTGGTAAGTATATCGATCAATGTGGCATCGTGATCGAGGAAATTGTCAATCTTCTCCGAAAAATCAAAGATGACCGCAATTAAAAGGATCAGGGTAATGGAAAAAAAGAAGGTTCCCAGGAACTTTTTCGTGATATACAGGTCTATGATGGTAATCCCCAGTTTTCTTCTCATATGCGGATAGATAATTTTGAAATCATTTCATTTTTCCACCGGTTGAAGGTCCCGGCCTGGATCTGTGCCCTTGTTTCCTCCATTAACCATAGATAAAACCTGAGGTTATGCAGGCTGGCAACCTGTGCCCCGAGCAACTCACCCGAGATGATAAGATGACGTAAATAAGCCCTTGAATATTGTTGATCCACAAAACAATCTCCGGAAGGGTCAATGGGACTAAAATCGTCTTTCCATTTTTCATTTTTGATATTGATGATGCCCTCTCGTGTAAAGATCTGTCCGTTCCTCCCGTTACGGGTAGGTATCACACAATCAAACATGTCTATCCCCCTGGCAACAGATTCAAGTAAATTGACCGGTGTGCCCACCCCCATCAGGTATCTTGGTTTTTCCGGGGGAAGGATCCCTGTCACAATCTCCACCATTTCATACATCATCTCTGCAGGTTCACCGACTGACAGTCCGCCAATAGCATTCCCATCCATGTCCGCATCAGCAATACGCCTGGCAGATTCCTTCCTGAGGTCGGGGAAGGTACTTCCCTGGACAATGGGGAACCAGCTCTGGGTATAATCATAGACCGCTGCGGTCTCCAGGAACCTCTGCTTTCCCCGGTCCAGCCATTTATGGGTCAGGATCATGGATTTGCGGGCATAGTCATATTCACATGGATAGGGCGTACATTCATCAAAGGCCATCATGATGTCAGCCCCCATCCTGCGTTGAATATCTACCACATTCTCCGGGGTGAAAGTATGCTTTGTCCCGTCGATATGGGATCGGAAAATCGCTCCTTCGGGAGTAAGTTTCCTCTGGTCTGCCAGGGAGAAGACCTGGTATCCGCCACTGTCGGTCAGCACCGCACGATCCCACTGCATAAACCTGTGAATCCCCCCGGCCTTGTGAATAATATCTATCCCGGGCCGAAGAACCAGGTGATAGGTATTGCCCAGGATGACGGGGGCTTTAATTTCATGTTGTAATTCCCGCTGATGTATGCCTTTTACCGTTGCGGCAGTGCCAACCGGCATGAAAATGGGTGTGGGAATGGGACCATGATCTGTTTGCAAAACCCCGGTTCGCGCATTACTTAAAGGATCCGAATGTTGTAGGGTAAACCTCATGCAGGCAGAATTAGCGCAAATATAATGTAAATGTGGATAAAATCTGAAGACTTTGAGCATGCTTATTTGTTGGGATGTGAAATGTTTAATTATCTTTCGGTATCTCCTGTTAGCATATCCGGAAATTTGAATTTTACAGAATATAATATTGTCTTTCAATTACTTACATTGGTGTATGCAGGCTGCTTTCTCATCCAGCTGATCTACTGGTTGTTCGTGTTCCCAAAAGTCATCTTTTACAAATCTGTTCGTTCCAACATCAAAAGATTCCCGGTTTCTGTCATCATCTGTGCCAGGAACGAGGAGGCAAATCTCAGGGCAAATCTACCTTTGATCCTCGAGCAGGACTACCCTGAATATGAGGTTGTTGTTGTTAATGATGCTTCTGCAGACGGGACGGAAGATCTCCTGAATGACCTGCAAAGGCAATATTCTCATCTGCGTTCCACGTTTATCAGGGAAAGTGACCATATACGGGAGGGGAAAAAACTGGCACTGACTATTGGCATCAAGGCAGCAAAACATGACAGGTTGCTGCTTACCGACGCAGACTGCAGTCCCGCGACAAACAGATGGATATACTTCATGCAGCAAAATTTCACCGGGAATAACAAGATCGTGCTGGGTTACGGAGGCTACCGCAGGGGAAAAGGCCTGGTAAACCTTGTCAGCAGGTATGAAGCATTCTTCATTGCCCTGCAGTATCTCAGTATGTCCCTTGCCGGTCATCCTTACATGGGCACAGGGAGGAACCTGGCTTACAGGAGAGCTCTGTTTTTTGAAAACAGGGGATTTGCTACTCATTACGAGCTGGCCTCGGGGGATGATGACCTATTTATCAATGAGGTAGCCAGAAAAGCCAATACAGCCATTGAGATTCAGCCTGACAGTTTTACATGGTCTGATACTGAAAAAACCTGGAAAGGCTGGTATTATCAGAAAAAAAGGCACCTGACCACAGGTCCCAGGTACCGGTTCTCGACGAAACTTGTTGTGGGACTGGAACTTATGAGTCGTTTGCTCTTTTATCCTGCCTTTATTTTCCTGCTTGTTTTTCATGTTTTAATCCCATATATGCTTGGTCTCTTCATATTTAGAATGTTATTAACAAGTGTTATTATCAAATTAGCGATGGGCCGTTTGAACGAAAAATATTTATTATTACCTTCGCCCCTGTTGGATTTTGCCCTCCCCTGGGCGCACCTGTTTATGGTCTTTTCCAATTATGTCGAAACAAAACGAGCCAGATGGAAGTAAGTCCCAATCTTTCAGATAAAGCACAGCATGATTTTATGCTCGTCCAGAAAGCCAGGGAAGGTGATCAGAAAGCCTACGCCGAATTATTAGGCAGGTACCGGGATGCCATATATTTCATGTTGCTGAAAATGGTCAATAATCCAAGTGATGCTGAAGACCTGACAATTGAAGCATTCGGCAAGGCATTCAAGAATATCGGACAATACACCCCGAATTTTGCATTCAGTACCTGGCTGTTCAAGATCGCCACGAACAATTGTATTGACTTTATCCGAAAGAAAAGGGCTGCTACCATCTCCCTCGATCAGTCAAATGATGATCCCGATACCACCACGGTTACCATTCAGTCCGATACACTTGATCCTGAGGCACATATGATCAACAGCCAGAAGGTCAAACTGCTCAGGGAGGTGGTGAATAAACTGAAACCGCGGTACCGCACCCTGGTAGAACTGAGGTATTTCAAGGAATATTCCTATGAAGAGATCTCGCAGGAACTTGAATTACCCATTGGAACTGTAAAAGCACAATTATTCCGGGCCAGGGAACTTCTTTTCAATATTCTCAAGAGCACCAGTTCGAGCATGTAACCAGATCTCAGCCGTTATTTTTAATGGAAATCATCCGCAAATACTTTCCTGAGTTAAGCACTGTCCAGCTAGAGCAGCTTCAGCAATTCCGGGAATCCATCATCTTCTGGAACCGGAGGATCAACCTGATTTCCAGGAAAGATGTCGACCATCTGTCTGAAAGGCATATCCTGCATTCCCTGGCCATTGCCAGGTATGTGCATTTCAATCCCGGTGATACAATCCTGGATGTGGGTACCGGGGGGGGATTCCCTGGTATACCGCTGGCCATTTTTTTTCCCGGTTCAGAGTTCACCCTGATTGATTCCACAGGGAAAAAAGTAAATGCCTTGAACCAGATCATTCATTCCCTGAACATAGACAATACCAATTGCCTGCAGGTAAGGGCTGAAGATTACCCCTCAAAAGCAAGGTATGTTGTCAGCAGGGCGGTAACAAACCTGGACCGGTTTACCGGCTGGGTAAAAAACAAGATCGATCCGCCGTCAGGGACTTCAACAGGCAACGGGATCTATTATCTGAAAGGAGGGGACCTGCAGGAAGAGCTCAGTGCCTTTAAAAATGTCACTATTCATTCCCTGAATAAGATTTATTCAGAGGCATTTTTTGAAAGTAAAAAACTGCTGTACCTTCCGTATCACAGCTTGTATTAATGTTTGGTATATTTGAAAAAAACATTACTTTTGCAGTCTGAATTTAAAACCGGCTTTTGATGAAAAGGACATTCCAACCTTCCAGAAGGAAAAGAAAGAACAAGCATGGATTCCGGACCAGGATGAGTTCCGCCAACGGTCGCAATATTTTATCCGCTCGCAGGATCAAGGGAAGAAAGAAGTTATCGGTATCCGACGAACCGAGGCACAAGGTATAAATCTGAATATTGAAATAAATATATATGGCTGACCGGCTTTCGCTGGCCAGCCATTTTTTATTTATCCCCATCCAATTTGTTTTTATATTTACCATTTAATAATCGGCAGGAATATGAATTTTCTGAAATTTTTGATCAGCAGGTTTTTCCTGAAACACCTGCTAATTGCCATCTCCATTATAGTGTTTATGTCCATTATTGTTTTGCTGTTCCTGAGAATTTACACGCGGCATGGCCAGGCATTCAGTGTACCGGATATCACCGGTTTAAGCATTCCTGAAGCAGATTCTATTCTTACTGCCAAGGACTTGCGTTACCAGATCGTGGACTCTGTATATAATGCAAACCTGACCCGTGGGAGTATCATTGACCAGAATCCGAGACCTGAATTCAAGGTAAAGGAGAACCGTACAATTTTTCTCACCATCAACGCGTTTAATCCCGAGATAATCAGAATGCCTAATATAGTCGGTGTCACTCTCAGGCAGGCAAGGGCTATTGTACAGACAGCGGGACTAAACATCGGTAAACTGACCTATATACCTGATATTGCTGTCAATAATGTACTACAACAAAAATATAAGGAAAACGTTATTGAAGAAGGTGATTCGATTGTCAAGGGATCCCAAATAGATCTGGTACTGGGCAGGGGATTGAGTAATGAGAAAACAGCTGCACCCGATCTGGTAGGATTGTATTTTGAACAGGCGAAGGAAAGGATCACCCATCGTTATTTGAATCTTGGCGCAGTGATCTATGATGCCTCCTTTGAAGATGCAGAGGATTCGATCAATGCTTTTATCTGGAAGCAGAAACCTGAATTCAATGAAGATGCCCTGATGAACCTCGGATCCTCAGTGGATATCTGGCTGTCTGCAGATTCAACAAAGTTACCCCTGTCCGGACATGAAATAACCCCTTCTGCGGATGATAGAGACGAAGATTTTTAAGATTTATATACTCATTATATGCTCCCTGGTAATTGTCATGCCAATCCATGCCCAGGAAGTCCTGGTACCTGTGGGTATTCCTGCCTATGGTACGAAACAGGTTAAAAAAAGCACAGAGATTGACACCCAGCCGGATACCCTCGAACTGCCATTTTTTGATGATTTTGCGAGGATCGGCCCCCTGCCCCATGCCCCTTTTTGGATCGACCAATATGCGTTCATCAATACTTCCTATACCTTGAATCCAATATCCATTGGGGTAGCCACAATGGATGCCATTGATTCTGAAGGCTACCTGAATGGTACTGGCACTTTACCTTTTGAATCGGATTTCCTGACCTCGGGCCCCATCAACCTTGATTACCCGGGCCGGACAGATATATATTTGAGTTTCTTTTATGAGCCAATGGGACTGGGGGATTATCCGGAAGAATGGGATTCCCTTACCGTTGAATTTTTTGCGCCCGACAGTAACCGGTGGGAAAGGGTCTGGCGTCAAACAGGTTCTGTAAATGATACTTTTCAACAGGTTTTTATCCAGGTTAATGAGGAGCGATTCCTGAAAAAGGGATTCCAGTTCCGTTTCATGAACTATGCAAGCCTTCCCAAAACCCTATTTCAAACAGACAAAAGCGGTAATGTGGACCACTGGCATATTGATTATGTCTATCTGGATACCGCGAGATCATCAAATATTACTGCCATCAATGACGTATCAATGATCTCGCCCATGCCGTCTATCTTAAAGAATTATGAAGCCATCCCATGGCAGCATTTCCCCAGGGCATACCTGACAGAATTAAAGCCCGCACTGGAGATCCGCTACCGGAACAATGACACAACAGTTAGAAATGTTACCAGGATCCTTAAGATCACAGACCTGGCCTACCTGGAAACGGACTCTGTCAATGGAGGTGCCGTCAATGTGCAGCCAGGAGTTTTGAATGTATTTAACTTCCCTTATAACTATCCATTTATTTTTTATGATGCTGATTCCACTGTTTTTGAGGTGATGTCTTACCTTGTCACGGAGGACCTGGATTATAAATTCAATGACACGGTAAGAAGGTTCCAGCAATTCTTTAACTACTATGCCTATGATGATGGCAGTGCCGAAAATGGATATGGACTGCGGGGTGCAGGTACGGCCAATGCTACAGTTGCTTATCAGTTCAATACTTTCAGAAAAGATACCCTCCGCGGGGTAAAGATGTTTTTTAACCGGACAAAGGATGATGCCTCGCAGGATTATTTCCGTATCGGGGTGTGGGATCATGATAAATCCACCTCCGGTCCGGGTGAACTCATCTATACCTCAGAACCGGTTCAACCACAATATGAGGATGAACTGAATAAATTTATCACCTATGAGATAAATGATACCATCCTGGTCCTTGATGATGAATTTTATGTAGGCTGGATAAAGACCACTGAAAATATCCTGAACGTCGGGTTTGACCGCAATATGGTGAACAATGATAAGATTTTCTACAACCTGGGACAGGGATGGCTGAATTCAGGTTTCAGCGGTTCCCTGATGATCAGGCCCATCATGGGGAAAGCCCTCCCGGCAGATATTCCGGTTGGGATTGAGCATTCTCCTGAGAAAACATTTGAGATCTACCCGAATCCGGCAGGTACTTATTTTACGCTTGATCTGCAGCATGTCATGAATCCAGCGGATTGGTCAATCACCCTGTATAATCTGCAGGGCAAAACTGTTTACAGCAACAGGGCATACCAGCAGCAGCAGCGGGTGAGTCATCT
>DAOWJB010000191.1 GCA_030640625.1 Bacteroides sp. | reverse complement strand
GCTGCAATACAGAAGAAGGATGCGAAAAGACAAAGGCCCCGGAGATAAATTTCAAATTCCTTTTGGGAGGAGAGATCTTTATTGTGGAGGCAGGGCTTGAAAAGGATATCACAGTGGACTTTGATAAGTTCAACATGATGGTAAATAAGGCATATTGCGATGGAACAATAAATGGTCCTTTTGATCAGAATTACCTGATTACCACTGATGGTCAATTGGTCAGACAAAGCATCGGTACCTGGAGTTTCCGAATGGACAATACCAAAGATTACATGAATGTAAACTTCTTCTGTGACGGAAAGGATCTAGGTACCTATAATATCTATTATAATGATCTGAAAAAACACGATGGGGGGATTGCCTATTACGAATTCGGTTTCAATACTGTATGGGATCCTACATTAACAAGTTTTAGGAATACAATTATAACAGTTCATTGATATAAAAAACTCCCTGATCTCAGATTTTTTATTGCTCGGAATCTCCCGGAGGAATTTAGGTCATATTTATTTCCCCGGTTCCTTTTTCTGTTTTCCAGCTCTCGGTGATTGTTCCCCGGTCTTTTTCCTGATGCTTTCATCGACCGCATGGATCCGGTCGAATATTTTAGCATCTGCAGATCGCAGGTGAAGATCGCGCTGCGGGAACGGGATCTCTATACCGGCCTCTTTCAGCATTTGGTTGATCCTGACAGTCACTTCACTCTGGATGGTAAGCCGGGTATCGGCATCGGCAATCCAGAATAACAACCGAAAGTTCAGCGAACTTTCTCCAAAACCGAGAAAAATTGCCCAGGGCTTGGGGTTTTCCAGGGTTCTTTCATTGGATTCCGCCGCCTCTAGAAGCAGATCCAGTACTTGCTGGGGATCTGTTCCATAAGCTACACCCATCAGGACTTCTCCCCGGCGGCGCATGTCTGAAAGCGTCCAGTTGATCAATTCATTAGATATCAGGTTTCCATTGGGTACGATTACCTCGGAACCATCGTAGGTCTTAATGATACTCGAACGGATGCCTATCTCTTTGACAATCCCCATAAGTGAACCAACCTCTATTATATCGCCTTCATTGATGGGGCGTTCAAAGGCCAGGATTATGCCGGAGATCAGGTTATTGAAAATGTTCTGGAGACCGAAACCAATACCCACACCAAAGGCTCCCAGCAGAATGGCCAGTTTTTCCATCTGTACGCCTGCTGCAGCAATGGCAATCATAAAACCAATGGTGATGATGGTAATTCGCAGCATCAGGGAGATTGCCCCGGGCACCCCCTTTTTAAGCTTCATCCTGGTAAAGACATCACCCTCAAGAAAGAACCTGATGATACGTGAAATGGAGATAGTCAGCCAAATAATGAAAAAGAATAGGATGAAATTCAGCAGGCTGATCTGGATTGATCCAATAGTGATCGGTGAAATAAATACTTTATTAAACCAGTCATAGACCTCGTCTTTGATTGTATATTCCTTTAATACGGCCAGGAACCAGATGATCAATCCGATCAGTATCACGATCCCGGTCAGCCGTTTTTCTACAATGGGACCGAAGTTCTTGATCACGGTTAGACTGCTGATGCCCTTGCTGTATATGATCATGATCAGGATGCCGTTAACAATGGAAATTATGGTATAAATAAGAATAGCAAGAACAATGCTGTACAGCGTGGATACGCCGAAAAATTCGGCCATATAAATCCCGCCGAATATATTGGCAACTGCGGCAATTCCCATGAAGAAACCCACAACATATAATAAATTGTATAACAGGCGACGGGAGATGGAACCCATGGCAATTTCCAGGATTGATCTATCACGTAGCATAAATACGGTGGTGGTGAAAGCACCGGAACAGACAACTAGCATCAGCAGTCGGCTAAATAGATCCTCCTTGTATGTAAAGTCATGAAACACAACCAATAGGACAAACACCAGCAATAAATAGATATATTTCCTGACGACCAGATGGATATTATGCGCGATCAGGAGGGTCATTGGGACCAGGACTAGCACGGTATTCAGGCTCCGGATGACCTGAGGGATGTTGTCATAAAATACAAGCGTAAGGGTAAAGGTGATCATTAAGCCAGCGGCTATAGGTTTTGACATCAGTATCCTGGTGCGTGCGACAAATTTTTCATCTTTCTTTGCTATATTTTTTTGCAGCCTGCGGAACAAGGTAACTGAAGTTACCATGATCAGTATAAATAGGGCAATATGGATTTGCAGTTTTCTGGTATTATCTTTGACAAAGGTCCTTATTACAGGCAGGTTTGCACCAAAGTAACCCGATCCAGCAAGGGTGGTGTCCCTCACATAGAGAGAATCCTTCCATATTACAGGTTTATCGAATTTGAACCGCTGAAGGGTAGACTCCTCCAATATGACCTGAAAAGAAAGGATGGTCTCATTGCTGCTGATCAGTTTTTCTGAGACTTTAACAAGTTCGTCTTGCAAGAAATCAGAATTTTCATTCAACTCTTCAATACCCTGTTCGATAGATTTAATGGTAGATGTGATCTGGTCACGAACGGTCTCCGGGGAATTCGTTTGTTCAGCCTCTTCAAGAGTTAGATTCCATTGCCTGAGAGGGGTTTGAAGGGCAGTTTTTTCATTTTCAAAGATTTCGACCATGCTGGTAAGCTCAGCCTGTATCTCCTGCAGTTTAGTGGAGATCCTTTTCCAGTTGTTACTCAGACTCTCCAGTTCACGATAGTTGATCTCTTCTTGTTTCTGGAATCTCGGATCATTCTTCAGGACTTCATAACGTACCAGCGTGGAATCCACCATGTTATCTATCCTGGTCATTTCCTCCTCGGGGAGGAAGATCTTCCGTTTTTCAGCAAGTATGGAACTAATTGTGGTTGCTTCCACTGAGATTTCTGCAATAGGGACCGGCTTAACCTGTGCCAGCAGACTGTCCTGGGGAACATTTTCTTGGCCGAATGAAGCCAGCACAGGCAATACCAGGATACCCAGCATATAGGTTACCCGTATTATGAGTCTGTTTCTTATGGTCAGCAAAAAGTGATTCATGTGGTTTCAGTTTATATCGAACATCAAAATAGGAAAATGATGCGACAAAATGAAATCTGCATCCAAAGCTTTGTTCCGGAGGATGCAGGGGATGGCTGCGAAAGACTATAGATTGTGAGCCGGAGACAAAAAATGGGTCAGTGAAGTTCAGGGACCAGGTAAAGGTTTCTTTTAAATTCATTGACTGGTGCCTGAAGCCATTGGATCTGCTTGGACCGGACTTCGCTTTTCAGGTAAGCTGAAACAGGCTGGCCGCTAATAATACTCAAAGCCTGGGCGGTGAAGGGATCCTGCTTATCTCCGAAAGGCCGCAGGGGGAAATAAAATGGATCTACCTCGTAATCCGGGGGCAGGCCATCATTGAATTCAGACAGGCCATCGGCATTGGCATATTTCATGACGATCGGGATCATCGCCCAGTTATGAAGGGGTGGATCGGCAAAATCCGGAATGATCCAGGCCCCGGTATATTTTCCATAGGTTGTATCGCCAATGGTAATTACATCCATGTAGGGATAGAGTCCGGTTATCGTGAATTCACTTGCTGATGCAGTGTTGTCAGTTGTAAATACAAAGATCCTGTCCAGGTCGAGATTATTAGGATTAGGAGGGAACCTGAATAACAGGTTAGCAGAATTCGAACCTTCTGTCCGGGTAAAATATTCTGTATACCCTGCATTCCACTGGAAGCGGATCATAATATCCTTGTTCTGGACGTTTGTTGCCGGACAAACACCGGCGGCCAGCCATCCTGCTGATTCAAGGTCTCCGCCCGGGTTATATCGAAGGTCCAATATCAGATCAGAGATACCTGCTGATGCAAATTCCTGGAATATAGTATTCAGTGTATACAGGTATTCATCAGACTGTCCCGATGTAAATGACACATAAGCAAGGTAACCGATCTTGTGTCCGCCCTCTTCCAGCACATCCCAGAAAACTGAGGGATCCTCAGCGATCACGCTGGCCCGGAGCACATATTTTTTATCCGTGAGGCTTAGACCGTCCTTTGAAACCTGGCCCATGGTGATCGTATAGGATTTTCCCTCATAAAGGGACAGGTAATTATTCACCGTCAGTGCCTGGTCATTAAACTCCAGGATGATATCCCCCCTTTTCAGTCCAGCGCTATCAGCCGGCGAATCCTGGTATACATATTCCACCAGCGCAAAAAGACTGTCAGAACCGCCAAGCCTTCCGAATGTAAGGGAATATCCAATCGATTCCTGAACTCCGTAATACTGGTTCATCAGGGCGTCGTAATCATCGTGGATCCAGGAGAACCTGTCGATGTCATGTAAAAAGCTGTAAAAGAATTTCCTGGAATCGCTGGCAGTCTCCGGATCCAGTCCGGCTGGAATATATTCCTCCCATAAATAAACCTCATGCATTCCATCAAAGATCCAGTTATTGATGTAACGGGTCTGGGCACTGATCTCAGGAGAACCATTCTCAGGGTCCGGATCTGTATTTTTCTCACATGAAATCAGCAGGGAGAATGAAATGGCTAACAGCAGGCAGGGGAAACTATTGGAAACACGCATCATTATCAGTCTTAGCAATTCTATATAATAACTTGCTTATGGCGGGTTTCATTATGCGAAGATAGTGAAAAATTACAGCAGGCTGGAAAAAGTCGGGATATAAATCTGAAAATGAGATGATTAGGGAGACCAAATCAATCTGATTCTTCCTCTTCTTCTTTCTGGATATGGTATTTTTCTTCATCCAGGTTTTCCAGGCTTTCACTGACGGGTAGTTTGTCAAGCGTGTCGGCAGGCTCTTCTTCCTCCGTGTCAATATGCAGGGATGAAGGCATCTTGATCATGTAGCTAATATCCTCTGTTTCATAGGGAAGTGCAGAAATTATCTGCTTGTCCTTACCATAAAATGTAATGAGATCATTCACATACCCGGCAGGGTATTTTTCTCTTATTGCCTCACGGATTTCTTCCGGCAGATTCCTAAAATCTTTTATGACCCTTTTTTTCATTAGAATCATGTCTCAGATCAATAGTTCAATAATAAGAAATATTTTAAAAGAGTCCATAGTTTATTGATATAAAAATTCACAAATTCACAAATCTGCCAGAATTCTTCCCCAGGTTACCTCATAATCCACGGTATATATGGGATATTTATCTATGGTTTTTTCATAAATTTACAGTAGGGAACAATTATGGATCAAATACTTTATATAGGGATTACCCAGTCGTTTTTTGCTGGACTGATGATCGCTACCAAGCGTAATCCACAGGTGGCGGACCGCATAATGGCTGCCTGGTTGTTTCTGATCGCCATTGAAATGGGCTTTGCCATCGTCAACACGAGCATCATTCAACTTTATGAATTTGTATTCATTCCTTTTACCTATGGTCCATTAATGTATCTCTATATCAAGTTCCAAACAGTGGAAAATATACGCTTCAAATGGAGCTATATACTGCATTTCCTTCCTTTCCTGGTGGTATTCATTTCTGCCATAATTTTTCGTGGCAGGCCTGTGATGCGACTTGAAAATTTCTGGGATACAGATCCATTCCTGTCGTTCAGGCTTATTTACGGATTGTCGTTCTTTATTTCAATAACTACCT
>DAOWJB010000201.1 GCA_030640625.1 Bacteroides sp. | reverse complement strand
TCTGAAAATGCAACCATCCGGTTTATTGAATATGTCAGAACTGATCGTGAATCAAGGGCTTGCAGTGGATATCTAAACCGGGATCCAGAACTATTTGACGAACTTGGCGATATTCTGTCTGCAAAACAGGTATCCTCTGTAGAACCAGGCATGCCTTTAAGATTATGGTTAACAGTAAATATTCCCATATCAGCCGATACAGGTTTATATACAGGAACTTTTTCTGTGAAAGTTAAGGGAGCATCTGCGCTGGATTTCAAAATAAGTCTTCAGGTGATAGATTATTCATTACCCGGGATATCAGATTGGGGATTTCATCTTGACTTATGGCAATTCCCAACTACGGTAATTGATAGAATTAATGATAATTTTCCATCAAACAAATTGGATTACTGGTCCGAGGAGCACTTTAAACTCCTGGAACCAAAATACAGGATTTTGGCAGATATGGGACAGAAAGTAATTACCGCTCATATTAAAGAAGGAGCTTTGGGTGCAGCATCCATGATAAAATGGATAAAGAAATCGGATGACTCATGGAATTATGACTTTTCAGCGTTTGACAGGTATGTGGACTCACTGATGAGTTGGGGTATTAATAAACAGATCAGTTGTCAATCACCGGTTGGCTGGAATAAAGATGAAATACCTTATTGGAATGAGGCACAGAATACTATTAATAAGTTAACTGCTCCACCGGGGAGTAATATTTACATAATGCGATGGGATCATTTCCTGACACAATTTAAGGTACACCTGGATTCAAAAGGCTGGTTTTCAAAGACAGTTCTCTACCTCGATGAGATAGAATCATCAGAAATGACCGGGGTAATTCAGATGATTAAAAACAACCACCCTGATTGGAAAATTGGCATGGCCGGATTTCATACGCCTTCCGAATATGTTGATACAAATGTATACGACATGAGCTTAATGGTTGGTGTAACAGGTAATGCGAATAGAAACGGCAGGCAGAGCACCTTTTATCTTAGTTGTAATCCTGTTCACCCGAACAATTTTATCGTCAGTGATGCAAGACCTGCAGAAAATATCTGGATGGGCTGGCACGCACAGCATATGAAATACAATGGATTTTTGCGTTGGGCTTATGATTATTGGTTGGATACCGATCCTACTGAAATGCGGATTGGTGGACATACTTCCGGTGATTTTTCATTGTCCTATAGAAGCTCAAATACATTGGATATGGAGATAAATTCCAGTGTGAGGCTCGAGTTGATTAGAGAGGGTATCCAGGATTTTGAAAAAATTTCTATAATGAAAAAGAAATTTGAAATCTCAGATAAAGCGGCAGACAAATATTCGCTTACGATGCTGAATAGTAAAATTAGTGAATTCACCGTTACATCGGGTAAATCCGCAACTGTAACTCAACTTGTGAAAAGTGCTCAGAAATTATTAAAGGATATTGTTAACCGGGATATCTCTCTTATAAACCATTCAGATGTAATCATCTCTGTCTTTGACATGCTTGGAAAAAGTCATTATTCGGAAAACCTAAGAATTACAGAAGATGGTAAACATTCGATTTACCTGGAAGGTTGCAGCGATGGCATTTAACCGTCGGACAGACGGGGATGGCCTGTCAAGCGAACCGCGTTGGCGGACGGCAGCAGGAACCTGCAGGAAACCGCAAGGAAGTACTGTCCCAGGCTTGTTAAAGCCTTAGGAATCCCTTTCCTTCAGGTAAGGGAGGATCAAGTCATGCGATATTCCAGTTTAAACTGACCTTCTTCATTTGCTAGTCATTTATCTTTGCTTAAATTTATTGCTTGAAAATTATATACAAATGAAGCCAACATTATTGATACTTGCTGCAGGAATGGGTACCCGTTATGGAGGCCTGAAACAGATTGACCAGGTGGGCCCTTCAGGAGAGGCTATTATAGATTACTCTATCTATGATGCCATCAGGGCCGGATTTGAGAAAGTCACTTTTATAATCCGGAAAAATATTGAAAAAGAATTCAAGGAAGTTTTTGAAAGAAAACTGAAAGGGAGGATAGAAACTGAATTTATTTTCCAGGAACTGGATATGGTCCCGGAAGGAATAACATTTACGCATGAACGGGTTAAACCGTGGGGAACAGCTCATGCCGTATGGGTGGCAAGGAAAACTATCAGGGAACCCTTTGTCGTAATCAACGCAGATGATTTTTACGGTGCAGGGAGTTACCAGGTCATAGCAGATTACCTGAAACAGGATAATGATGTTAACAATTCAAATTACTCTATGGTTGGTTATCAGGTCCGTCATACACTCTCAGATTTTGGCGCAGTGACCAGGGGGGTCTGCGAAGCAGCCGGTAAGGATTTTATGAAAGCTGTGGTTGAACGCACTGAAATCGTCAAGGATGGGCAGCAGATCTACTTCAAGGATAAGAAAGAAGGAAAGGTTTTCCTCTCGGGTGATGAACTTGTTTCGATGAATTTCTGGGGTTTTACACCCACCATTTTTGACCACTTTGAAAAGGCGTTCACGGAATTTATTAAGGAAAATGCCGGGAAACCTAAAAAAGAGTTGTACATACCCACAGTCGTGAATGACCTGGTTGCCAGGGGAATTGCCACCGTCAAGATCCTTCCTGCCAGGGATCAGTGGTTTGGGGTTACCTACAAGGAGGATAAACCTGTAGCTGTTGAAAATATCCGTAAGCTGGTGGCTCAGGGCGTATACACCGATAACCTATGGAACTGATCAGATGACGGATCTTTTAGACATCGCTGGGTTTTTTGATCTAAATGGGGAAGCATATTCATGCGTTCCGTACGGATCTGGTCATATTCATGATACCTATCTGCTCGAAGCAAAGAACGAAGAAGTTCACCGCTACATTCTGCAGCGGATGAATACATTTGTCTTCACAAAACCGGAGGCTGTCCAGGATAATATATGGCGTATCCTCAGTTTCCTCAAAAAACAGGAGGGAGAAAAGCATCCTTCCGGGATTAAAGATCTTGACCTGGTTGAGACAAAAGAAGGGGAGCTGTTTTTCCAGGATTCCAGGGGATTGTATTGGAGGTGTTTTCATTTTATTGACAATACCTTTGTGCTTGATAATGTCCAAAATCCCTCTCAGGCCTTTGAAGGAGCACGACTCTTCGGTGATTTCCTGGCCAGGCTCAATGATTATAATCCCCGGAGGCTGCATGTTACCATTCCTCACTTTATGGATGTAGAATGGCGGCTGAAACAACTTGCCTATGCTGAATTCACCAATCCGGATGCCAGGCTGAAAAAGGCCCAACCGGAGCTGAAAAGGATCCGGCAGTTGCAAGGCATTTCGGAACAGTTTATCCGGTTGCAGAAGGCATTGCCTGACAGGGTCGTACATAACGATACGAAGATCAACAATGTCCTTTTTGACCAGGAGACTGGAAAAGGCATTACTGTGATTGACCTGGATACGATTATGACAGGCACCCTGTTGACAGATTTTGGGGACATGGTCAGAACCTTTACTGTAAAGGGATCAGAAGATTCAACTGACAAGGCATCATATACCTGCCAGGCAGCTTTGTTCGAGGGATTGGTTTCCGGATATGCAGAAGTGTTGTCTCCGGTCATAACAGAGGTTGAGCGGGCCAATTTGTTACTGGGCGGGAAAATAGTAATCTACATGCAGGCGATCAGATTTTTAACCGATTATATTAATAAGGATGTCTATTATAAGATTACCACACCAGAACAGAACCTTTTACGAACGAGGAACCAGTTGAACTTACTTGGATCAGTTCTGGAGCAGGAAACAGATCTTCAGAGAATCATTGGGAAATGTTTTTAATCCATGCCAGGTCGTGATTGCCTCAGCAGGGGATTTTGCAGCCCATCCACGTTTGTAATCCTTCTACTTAATGATTATTTTTATCAAAATCGCAGATTTATGGGCATCTTTAAACGCAAAAAGGGCAAAAGCAAGATTCAGATTACAGACCTTGAGGGTCAACCACTTAAGATAGGGGATCATGTGATGTCGCACAGATACGATCTGGGTGAATGCAGGATCGTGGACACAGATTCAGGAATGGCATATGAATCACTTGCTACCGGCCAACAGGTAAGCTATGTCAAGATGATCGATGCAGCAACAGGTTATCAAAAAGTAAAAAGGCTGGAATCCTGATGCCCCTCTTTCCCTTCCGTAACATTCCGCTCCATCTGGGATTGCTGCTAGTTTTCTTCCATGCTTACAATGGGGTTTCTGCACAGAAAGCTGTTGAAGCAATACCATTTGACATCCCTCCTGTGATAGATGGATGGCTCAATGAAGAGGTCTGGAAGACGGCAACTCCAGTGACCGGATTTATCCAGAGGGAACCAAATACAGGGCAGGCTTTTTCGGAACGAACAGAAGTATATATTGGTTACGACCAGCATAATCTATATATCGGGTTCAGGTGCCATGGTGATCCTGATAAGATAACAGCCAAGGAACTTGCCCGTGATGTAAGCCTTCAATATGATGACCGGGTGCAGGTCATCCTCGACACCTATCTTGACAAAAGGAATGCCTACTGGTTCCAGATCGGTCCCCGTGGTTCCATTGGTGACGCCATTGTCAGCGAGAATGGGACCGCGTTCAACAAGGCCTGGGATGGATTGTGGACAGGCAGGGCTAAAATCCATGATAGGGGATGGGATGCAGAAATTGCCATTCCTTTCAAAACCCTGAGTTTTCATAATGGGCAGGATACCTGGGGCATTAAATTTATACGCCGTTTAATGCACAATGAAGAATCCGGTTACTGGCCGGAGGCGAATCTGGATTCCCATGTATTCCAGGTTTCAGATGGAGGATTGTTAACCGGGATTGGGGAGATCACCCAGGGACTGGGACTGGACCTGGTTCCGTACGGATTAACCGGGGCTGATTATAAGCGGGTCGATCAAAAAACAAAACCGGTCTTTAATGCCGGGTTCGATGCCTATTACAGGATCACCTCCAACCTGAAAGCTGCCCTGACCGTGAATACTGATTTTGCACAGACAGAGGTTGATGACCAGCAGATCAACCTGACCAGGTTTAATCTTTTCTATCCGGAAAAACGGGATTTTTTCCTCGACGGGGCCAATTACTTTAATTTTGGGATAAACGGTGACAGGGAAAATTACTGGAGCAAACATTTGATCCCTTTCTTCTCCAGGCGGGTCGGACTGGATTCACTGGGGAATCCCATCCCCCTGTTATACGGGGGCAAGATAACAGGACAGGCCGGGAAATGGAATATCGGGGCCATGTATATGAAGGACGATCGAAAGGACTGGTACAATTCGCATTTTGTGGTAACACGGCTGACCCGGAACTTTGGGGATCAGTCCAACGCCGGCTTTATCACCACTTACGGCAATGCCCTCTATGACACCTCCAATTTTGTCGTCGGCTTTGATGTGAAACTCGGTACATCCAAATTCAGGGGCAATAAGAATGTGGCCCTGATCCTGTATGGATTAAAATCTGTCACCGGCAGGCAGGAACCTGAATGGCAGGACCGGAACAGGGACCTGGCTTTTGGTGCTGAATTAGTGTATCCAAATGACCTGCTGTTTGTCAGGTTGGGACATATGCAGATCCAGGAAGACTTTGTTGCCGGCATAGGATTCGTTCCCCGTCCCGGTGTACGGAATACCTACGGTTATTTCAGGGCAGGACCCAGGCCGGAAAAATGGGGGATCATGCAGGTCATGGCAGGCACCGGTCTCGATTTTGTTACGGATTTTAACAATGTCCTCCTGACCCGGGAGATTTACGCAACACCACTGCACATCCGTTTTCTGTCCGGTGAGGAATTCGAATATATCGTTGTTCCGACTTTTGAGAAGTTATTGGAGGATTTCAATATCTATGATGATTTTGTCATCCCGGCGGGAAACCACACTTATACATGGCATACCCTTTCGGTTACCTCTGCACAGAGGCGTATCCTTTGGGGAGGCGTGGATTACATGTTTGGTGGTTATTTGAACGGAAAACGTACCGAGATTAAACTGAAAGGCGGATACAAAGTGATCGTCCCATTATTTGTTGGCGGGGAACTGATCAGGAATGATGTAAATCTGCCTGAAGGAGGATTCATCGCGACTATCTACCGCGTAAATCTCAATATACTTTTCAATCCGGATATTACCCTTTACAGTTTCATTCAGTATGATAATAAATCGGGAAAAATGGGCTGGCAGTCCAGATTTCAATGGATCCTTAAACCAGGTAGAGAGATCTTCTTTGTATGGAATAGTATCGCCTCAGATCCCTATGAAAGATATCAAATACAGGAAGCATCTGTACGCCTGAAAATCAAGTACACAATCCGTTTTTAATTATGTATATTCGCGTACTGAGAGGATATGGGAAAACAGCGGAAAGTAAACAGGGTAAGCCTTGAGTGGGTTGATGACCGGCTTTTCCACCTTGATGAGGAGGAAGCATATACCGGGCAATATACATACTATCATGACAATGGTGAACGTGCCGAGCAGTCCCAGGTAAGAAATGGCCTCCTGCATGGAGATTTGTCTATCTGGAACGAAGAAGGGATCAAGATCTGTGAGGCGGAATACCAGGATGGGATCAAACATGGAAAGGTGACCCTCTGGTACGATAATGGGCAGAAGAAGTCTGAGTTTTGCCTCAATCATGGCTTGCGTGAGGGGAAATTCCTGATGTGGTATGAAAATGGCAAGCGGAAGTTTGAGGCGAGATATAAGGAGAACCAACTGCATGGCAAACAGAAAAAATGGCATGAGAATGGTCAGCTGAATATATCCGCAGATTATCAAAACAATCTTGAAGAGGGGGAGAAGTCCATCTGGGAATCTGATGGCAATCTGCTTTTCAAGGGAAGTTTTAGCAAAGGAGAATTACTATAACACAATTTTTCATGACAGGAAAAGATTTGATCCTTAAAGCCTTCCGTCTGGAAGAAGTTGAACGAATACCCTGGGTCCCATTTGTAGGCATTCATGGCGCCAGGCTAATAGATGTAGCCGGTGATAAATACCTTCGTTCCGCTGAACTGATCTCCAAAGGCGCTGCAAAGGCTGTGGAGCTTTATAACCCTGATGGTTTACCCGTTACTTTTGATCTGCAGATCGAGGCAGAGGCCCTTGGCTGCCAGTTGGCCTGGAGTCCGGAAAATCCCCCGGCCGTTGTATCGCATCCATTAAGTGAAGGAAAAACACTGGCTGATCTGACCCTGCCGGGAAAAGAGGATGGCAGGATCAAGATGTTAATGGATGCCACAGCGATGATCCGTAAAAATCATTCTGATATTGCCCTGTATGGACTGGTAACGGGACCTTTCACCCTGGCCCTGCACCTGATGGGTACCGATATTTTCATAAAGATGTTCGAGGACGAGGCCTATGTAATAGAGGTACTTGATTTCACGAACCGCGTCGCCATGGCCATGGCAGGATATTACCTGGAAGCGGGATGCGATATCATTGCCGTAGTTGATCCCATGACCAGCCAGATCGGTCCGGACCAGTTCAGCCAGTTCATCACATCGCCCGTGAAAGTTCTGTTCGATCATATACGCAGCAATGGTGGACTGGGGTCCTTCTTCGTTTGCGGCTATGCACAGCAGAACATCGAAGTTATGTGTGACTGCACACCGGATAATGTATCCATCGATGAGAATATCCCCCTTGACTTTGTCAGGGACATTTGCCTGGAAAGGAATATCAGTTTCGGCGGAAACCTGAAACTGACGGTGGTGCTCCTGATGGGAAAACCAGAGGACTGCCAGGAGCATGCTCTCGAAACCATGGATCTGGGAAAACAAAAGGGATTCATCCTCGCACCCGGCTGTGACCTGCCTATGGCAACCCCCGAGGAAAACCTGGTGGCCATTACGGAACTCGTGCATGATCCTTATCAGCAGGATGTGGTGCGGGCCATGGAGAAGAAGGAGATGGACCTGATCCTGCCGGATATGAAGGATTACGGGCAGGCAGACAGGGTAGTGGTGGATATCATCACCCTGGATTCTGAAGCATGTGCTCCCTGCCAGTACATGGTGGAAGCAGTTAAAAAGGTGGTCCCTGAGTTTGAAGGTATTGTAGAATGGCGGGAACATTCCATCAAGCAGCTCGATGCGGTCACTTTTATGAGTGCCCTGATGGTAAAAAACCTGCCCACCATCTGTATCGATGGCAAGATCGTGTTTGTTTCCAAGATCCCTCCGCGGCATGAGCTTATTGCAGCCATCCAGACCAGGATCAATGAAAAAATGCGCATGCGATTGAAATTACGCAAGGCAGAGATCCTGATTCTGGGGAAAAGCAAAGAGGAATGCCAGCAGTTGGAAGGGATACTGAAACAGGCCATCAAGGAGCTTGGACCGGGGATAACTCACCGTTTTATTACGGATGAACAGGAGATCCTTTCCTATGGTGTCATGCAGACACCCGCATTCATCGTACAGGAATTCAAGGTGAAGTCTCAGGGATATGAACCCTCGGTGGAGGTAGTAAAGGAATGGATCAAAGAGCTGATCTAGTTTTTTTCCTGTACTTGTACAAACAGGTTTCCATTTCGCATAAATAGCAGCTATAAGCCGTTTTCCGTACATTACGGCCTATTCCTATGATCCCGCTGACCGATTTGATTGGGTGCATCAGCGAACTTTCCGATAAGGAGATCCCGCAAAAGTTTTCAGGGAAAAGAGAAAACAATTTTTGTTGGTCGGTAACCGGCCAGCCACAGTCACCCGGACTGTAACGGTTGGTGATATTGAATCCTTCTTCCCGCATCTTTCCTGCAAGTTCATCCTGCATCCGGTCCAGGGCCGAAACAACAATTTCAGATCCGAGCAGATCTATGATATATCCTGCCAAAGGATCACCCTCCGTAAGTTCGGACCGGCTCCAGGTCTCGATACCCTCTCCCGCGGTAATCATAAAAAAGGCAAGCTTTTCTGATGACCTGACCTGGTGGGCTATGGCTTTTGTAGGATGAAATTCCAAACTATTTACCTGTATAAGGCTTTTGTCCCGGATCTCAAATTGATCCATGATCAGGGTTCCACCCTGAATATCCGAATGTCCCTGGGCTGACTCCATGATCCTACTGATCATACCGGGTATTGGTTCGGGCGCATTCCCTTCCGGGTATCCCAGCAAGGATTCAATCCACGCAGTATCCACAGACAAGTCTGCAAATTGGTAACGATATTTTTCAGGAATATTAAGCAACGAGTGTCTTGAGATACTCGACTGCGCCCTGTGGGTCGGGAGAATAGAAATCTGCTCCAATCTCTTTCCTGAAGTCATCAGTCAGGGGGGCACCACCGACTATAACCACCTGGTCAGGAAGTTCGGCTTTGATCTCTTTTACCGTAGCGGCCATGTTATTCATGGTCGTGGTCAGCAGGGCTGATAGTCCGACTACGCAATTCGGGTTTGCCTTGGCAGTTTCCAGTAATTTAGCGGTTGAGACATCCACTCCCAGGTCAATAACTTCCCATCCGGATCCCTCTATCATCATGCTTACCAGGTTTTTGCCAATATCATGCAGATCTCCGGCAACTGTGCCAATCACAAATTTCCCTTTTCTTTGTACCTCTCCGGACTGGAAAAATGGTTTCAGATGGACCATGGCTGAGCTCATGGCCTTGGCGGACATTAATACCTGGGGTACGAATACCTTGTTTTCCCGGAATTTAACGCCAACCCTTTCCATACCCGGCACAAGGCCTTTCTGGAGAATATCATTGGCAGGTACACCCTGGTCAAGGGCTGTCTTTGCCAGTTCATCGGCGCCGTCCTGTCCTTTCATATCTGGAGGATATGGTGATGCCAAGTTGATTTTGCCAAATTCAATACAATGCGAAAGCTGTTCTAAAAGTTCCATTATTATTTTTATGTAAGTTTTCCAATCCGAAATATATAAAAAAAATAGCCTCACCCGGACTTTAACCGCCACGGAATTGATTTTTGTTTATATTGTACTGGAAAATCATGTCTGGCATGGATCATAAACAGAATATTCCCCTGGTTCTGGTAACGGGATTTCTGGGTTCCGGGAAGACTACCCTGGTTAAATACCTGCTGGGGAATATGGATCCGGCTCTCCGGATTGGTATTGTTCAAAACGAGTATGCAAGTGCCAATATCGATACTTCGGAACTTAGGAGCATAGAAAGGAAATTCGAGGTACTGGAAGTAAATAACGGTTCGGTTTTCTGTGTCTGTCTCCTGGGTTCCTTTATTGATTCCCTTGCTGATTTTACTGATCTATACAATCCTGATCTTGTAATCATAGAGGCTTCCGGACTCTCTGATCCGATTGCTATTGCAGAAATTATGCAGCATAAAAAACTGGCATCACGGGTATACCTTTCAGGTGTCTGGTGCATCGTTGACGGGCAGAATTACCATAAGGTAAGCAAAATGAACACAAGAATTGAGCGGCAGGTGATGATCGCTGACCGGATCCTGCTGAATAAATCAGATTTGATGGAGGGGGACCCGGAAGTACTCGCCATGGAAATGAAAAAACTAAACCCGCAGGCTGAAATAACGCTAACTACATATTGCCGTGTACCCCGGCTGATGGTATTGGAACCCGTAGCCGAACCATTGGCATTGCTAAAGGAAGCTGAACACCAAAGATATGAACCCGGAGGAAGGACTGAGATCAGTACGGTGGTGCTCCGGACCTCCAGGCCCATTCATCCGAAAGGGCTTGATATTTTTATCCGGGAGGTGGAGTCCCAACTGCTGCGATTGAAAGGTTTTATTCTTTTAACAGATAAAAAGGTGATCAGAATACAATCTGAATTTGGCCAGACCAGGATGGATGAAGTAACTTATTACCAGGGGAATACTGAGCTGGTTGGACTGGGCTGGGACATTTCACCGGCCGGTTTCGGCAGAAGGTTTCACGATATCAGGAAATCCAGCGAACAGCATGTCAATTAGATCCAGGCTTCTTAATATCCTTTTCTGGTCTGTTATCTCTGCAGCTTTTATCGGTCCGGGTACAGTTACCACCGCCGCCAAGGCAGGGGCTGATTTCGGACTCCCCCTGCTCTGGGCACTTACTTTTGCAACCATCGCCTGCCTGGTCCTGCAGGAAGCCAGCGCCAGGCTGACAATTGCTTCGGGCATGAACCTTGGACAGGCCATCTGGCATCAGTCTGTTAGGGGGAAAAGAGCATATTTCATTATTATATTCGTAGCTGTTTGCATCCTTTCCGGTACGGTAGCCTACCAGGCCGGGAACCTGCTGGGGGCCATGGCAGGCACCAGTTTGCTGTTCAATCTGCCACCGTGGCTGGTGGTACTGGGGACAGGCCTGATTGCCGGAGCCATCCTGTTTATCCCATCCATCAAGATCATCGCGAGGGTGCTTGGCAGTCTGGTCGCCTTCATGGGGATAGCCTTCCTGCTTACGGCTATTGCGATAAGTCCACCGATATTAGATGTGCTCAGGGGACTCATACGACCTACCATCCCTTTGAATCCAGGGGGCGCATTGCTTGTACTTGGACTAATAGGAACAACCGTTGTACCTTATAATCTCTTCCTTGGTTCAGGGATATCCGTGGGTCAGAGCATCAAGGAGATGCGTTCCGGATTAGTGGTAGCCATCATTCTGGGAGGGATCATTTCCATGGCAGTACTGGTTACAGGAACCGCAGTAAGAGGTGATTTTACATTTGCGGGACTGGCTGGGACCCTGGATAATTACCTGGGCAGTGCAGGGACAGTCATACTTGGGGTGGGACTCTTCGCTGCTGGTTTCACCTCAGCCGTTACCGCGCCCCTCGCTTCTGCCATTACGATCAGGAGCCTGTTCGGCAACAGGGATCCCCAAAAATGGAAAACCAATTCTTTCCGTTTCCGCCTTACCTGGGGGATAATCCTGATTACAGGCATGGGTTTTGGGATTGCTGGATTTAAGCCTGTGCCTGCCATTATTGTTGCACAGGCATTGAACGGATTGATATTGCCGGTAATCGCTATCTTTCTCTTTCTGGTGGTAAACAATCCGCAGATCATGAAAAAAAGCTATAATCGCTTGCCCGCCAATATAATGATGAGCATAGTAGTCTTTATAAGTTTGCTGATCGGATTGGTAAGCCTGGTCAGAGCCATTGCCGCAGGTATGGATCGGGAGATCGGGAGCTGGGGATTCACTATCCTTTGGGTAGCTATTGCTGCTGTGATAATACTAGGGACCGTTCTTTACAGGATTTCCCTTTTTCACAAATAATGGGTGACAATCATGGTTAAATCCGCTTACGAAATATATGTTGATACCGGGGGCACCTTTACGGATTGTCTTGGCAGGGATCCGGATGGCAACTGGATTAGGCGAAAAGTCCTCAGCAATGGCAGTCTGCGGGGGGTCGTAAAAAGCTGGATTGATCAAAAAACACTTTTAATCAGTGAAAACTGGGATCTTGATCAGGATATCATCAGGGGTTATCAGTTTCATTTGCTAAAACACAAACACGAAATCTCTTTCATCCAGTCCTTTGAGCCGGAGAAAAGCATTCTCAGGCTGACCAAGGGCCTGCCGGAATCTTTATGCAAACCAAACTTAAGTTTCGAGATCAGGTCGAAAGAGGAGGCCCCTGTCCTTGGAGCCAGGTTGATTACGAAGACAGCCCTGGACCTGGACCTCCCAAGACTTCACATGAAATTGGGATCCACACGGGGGACAAACGCACTACTGGAAAGAAAGGGTGCCGACATTGTACTCTTTGTTACTAAGGGATTCAGGGACATCCTTGAAATTGGCAACCAGCAACGCCCTGACATCTTTGCACTCGAGGTGATGAAACGCCAAATGCTTTACTGGCAGGTCGTTGAAGTTGAGGAGAGGATTGACGCCTTAGGAAATGTTATTATTCCCCTGAATACGAAAGACTTTGAAAAGAAGCTTTTAAAAGCAAAGAGAAAGGGTTTCACTGCCGTAGCCATTTGCCTGCTGAATTCTTTTGTAAATCCAGTGCATGAAATTGAATTGGCCAGCTTTCTACGTAGAAGGGCTGTTTCAGATATTTCTGTTTCTACGGATCTTTCCCCGCTGATCAAATACGTCAACCGGGCGGAGACAGCCACTGTTAATGCTTACCTTACCCCGGTATTCAGGAATTACCTGGACAATGTGAAAGAATCCATCAGCAATGGTCGGGTTCACGTGATGAGCAGTTCAGGTGGATTGGTAAAGGAGGAGCACTTCAGGGCCAAGGATAGCCTGTTGAGCGGTCCGGCCGGAGGTGTTGTTGGAGCTGTTACCATCGGAAAAAGGAATGGAATGAACCATATCATCAGCTTTGATATGGGGGGGACGAGTACGGATGTATCGAGGTATGACGGGGAATACGATTACAGATATGACCTGGAGGTAGGAGGAGCCCAGATCTTTAGTCCCGCATTATCCATTGAAACCGTCGCTGCAGGAGGTGGTTCCATTTGCTATTTTGATGGGTTCAAACTATCCGTCGGACCGGAATCTGCCGGTGCCAATCCGGGTCCGGCCTGTTACGGGGCCGGTGGTCCCATTACCATAACCGATGTGAACCTGCTGCTGGGCAGGCTTGAACCTGCAGCGTTCGGGATCCCGGTGTTCAGGGAGGAAGCAAGGCAGAAACTGGATAATCTGATCAATGAGATTCACCAATCCTCAGGAATACAATATGGCCAGGAAGAGATCCTGACAGGTTTCCATGATATAGCCAATGAGGTGATGGCCGGTGCCATACGGAAAATCTCCATTGCCAGGGGATATGATCCGGCTGATTATGTTTTGATGGCATTTGGTGGTGCCGGCGGAATGCATGCCTGCAAAATCGCTTCCCTGCTGGGAATACAGACCGTTATGGTCCCTGCTGATGCCGGACTCCTGTCTGCATATGGACTGGCCAATGCCGTGATTGAACGTTTTGCTGAGAAGCTGGTCCTCCGCCCCTATGAGGAGGTAGGGTCTGATCTGGGAATATGGATCAATGAATTAAGCAAGCAGGCGATCCATGAGGTTAAGAAGGAGGGAGTCACCAGGGAGATCGGCCTGCGGGTAAAGACCGTTTTTCTCCGTTTCAAAGGACAGGATGAAAGCCTGCCTATACCCTGGCAGGAGGGAGAAGACCTGCTGCCCCTGTTCCGGGAACATTATACCAGGATGTATGGGCATTGGACTGAAAACAGGGAGATAGAAGTTGAATCTATCCGTGTGGTTGCCTCCGAAAAGGAAACGGACGAAGCGTTGGTCGGGTTACCAGAAGAAACCTATGAGCCCGAACCTGCAAAATTGATTTCATCTTATAGTGAGGGAGTCTGGAGCAATATCCCGGTATACGATCGAAAGGATTTAAGAACCGGGGCACAGGTAACAGGCAATGCCCTGCCGATTGACCAGTATAGTACGACATTGATCGAAAAGGATTGGGAAATGATCATCAATCATTATGGATCTGCTATCATAAAAATGAAACCGGAAGGGAAGGCCGGATATGAAAAAGAGGAGAGCATCAAAGAAACTCAGCTTGAACTGTTTACAAATAGGTTCAAGTTCGTCGCAGAGAATATGGGGGCCATGCTTCAGAGAACCTCATTATCTGTGAATATCAAGGAGCGGCTTGATTTTTCATGTGCCCTTGTCAGTCCGGATGGCCACCTGGTGGCCAATGCACCACATATCCCGGTACACCTGGGCAGCCTCGGTGTATGTGTCAGGAGCCTGATGGGGAAAATTGAAATGGGACCCGGGGATACCATTATTACCAATCACCCTGCCTACGGTGGATCACATCTGCCTGACATTACCCTGGTTACCCCTGTTTTTTCATCCGGTAAAGAGCTCCTGGGCTATGTAGTGAACAGGGCACACCATGCCGAACTTGGAGGAACCAGGCCGGCCTCCATGCCTCCGGATGCAAGCTCGCTGGAAGAGGAAGGGGTGATCATTGAACCCTTTCACCTGGTTAAAAACGCTGAGGTGAATTGGGATGGGATCAGGGATATTCTTGGCCGTGAACCCTGGCCCAGCCGGGCTGTGGATGAAAATGTGGCTGACCTTCATGCAGCCCTGGCCGCCAATCTCGCCGGGGCAGAGGGTTTAAGGGAATTGGCAACGAAGCATGGTTCCTGTATGGTCATTGATTATATGCAATACCTGAGGGAATATGCAGCTTCCAGGATGAGGTTGGTCCTGGGGAAGATCCCCGACGGGAGATATCAGGCCGAAGAAGAGTTGGATGATAAAAGTATCCTGAAGGTCAGCATTGAGGTCAAAAAGGATTCTTGCATCATTGATTTTACCGGGACTTCCGATGTTCACCCGGGCAATATGAATGCAAGCTCTGCCATTGTCAACTCAGTGGTGATCTATGTCCTGCGTCTTTTACTTAATGAACCGCTGCCCCTGAATGAAGGAATCCTTGAACCGGTCCAAATCATTTTACCTGAATCCTTACTGAACCCCGATTTCAACAAGCCTAACAAGGATTGTCCGGCCATCGTCGGTGGAAATGTGGAACTTAGTCAACGGCTGACCGATACCTTGCTGAAAGCATTCGGGGTTGTTGCATGCAGCCAGGGTACCATGAATAATGTCATGCTGGGGAATGACCGCTATAGTTATTATGAGACAATTTGTGGGGGCTGTGGTGCGGGACCTGATTTTAAGGGTGCCTCGGGGGTCCATCATCACATGACCAATACCCGGATCACCGATCCTGAAATCCTGGAGCACAGGTATCCGCTCAGGCTGGTTGAATTTTCCATCAGGAAAAGATCAGGCGGGAGAGGGGCATACCGGGGCGGGAACGGTGTAGTTCGTATCCTGGAGTTTACCGAAGAGTCGACCGTCTCAATCCTGAGTCAGCACAGGATCGTAAAGCCTTACGGCATGCAGGGAGGAAAATCAGGAAAAAGAGGCAGGCAGCTTATCATCAGGGCTGACGGAGCAAAAGAGAAGCTGGATGGGATTGACGGGATCACCGCTTACCCGGGAGACAAACTCGTTATTAAAACCCCGGGTGGGGGAGGCTGGGGTTAAAGCATGTCAGAAAGACATATTCAGGGCATATTCCGTGACAAAATCCGGGTCCGACGACAATTCGATATAATCCAATTTTCCCAGAAGGGCATTTACCTCCTTATCAAATTCTTCGGATTTCAATGCAGTTAAGGCCCCGGTACCTGATGCATTGCCTATGGGAATGATTTTGTCACTGAAACTTTTATCCAGCAATCCAATCCTGATGGCGCTTTCCCGTCTTATATAATTGCCAAATCCCCCGGCCAGGTATACCGCATCAACGGCTCCAGGGTCTAAACCGGCGTATTTGAGCAGAATATTGATCCCTGCAGCAACAGCAGCTTTGGCGAGTTGCAGCTCCCGCACATCACCCGGTGTCAGGATGATCGCTTCACCGGTACCCGAATCCGATGCTGGTACGATGACATGATCATGTTCGAGTTCCCCGCTATGGCTGATGTGGCCTGAATCCAATAATACAGAGACGACATCCAGGAGTCCGGATCCACAAATACCCATGGGAGGAGCATCTGCGATGGTTTGATAACCGGCTGAAGTGTATCCGGCTATGGCCCCTTTGACAGCTGGCATCCCGCATGATATATTGGCCGCCTCAAAAGCCGGTCCAGCTGCAGTCGCACAGCACAGCATTTTATCCGGGGTAACGAGTGCCAGTTCCCCATTGGTACCGAGATCAATAAACAGGTATGATTTGATGTGGCCCTCAGGCTTTAAGGCTGCCAGTCCCGCTACAATATCCGCCCCTACATACCCCGAGATGGAGGGCAGGATCTTTACAAAGGCATTTTTATTACAGGCAAGATCCAGGTCAGATCCTGTCCGGTGTTGCTCGTCAGTAAACCTGGGTGTATAAGGGGCAAAGGCAATGGATTCAGGATCCTCCTTCAGCAAAAAGTGCAACATCGTCGTATTGCCGGTAAAGGTTATTTTCACAATATCCTTCTCATCCAGGTCGTGATCAGAAAGGAAGTTCTGGATTTGCCGGTTAATGACATGAATAAGTTCTTTATGCAGGGTCTCCAGTCCATCCCCATGCTGGATGCAATGGTTGATCCGTGAGATAACATCGGCACCATAATTTTGTTGCGTATTTAGCATTGAGGTTATATAGACCAGTGACTCATTACTGAAATCGAAAAAATATAAAACAATGGTGGTGGTTCCAACATCAATGGCAACACCATGGGGTGATCCGGATAGCCCAATGCATGCACCAGGATTTACAGGATACTTGAAGGTATGGTGGTGCTGGAACTCAAGGATACTGGCTTCAAGGGCTGTAGGCAATATGATTTCTTCATCTCTTGTGATGGTATGCTGACAGGCGAAAACGGTGCCCTGGTTCCTGGTCCTTATCCTGCACTTGCCGCATGTTCCTTTTCCCCCGCAGGGAGCGTATATTTCAATCCCATTCCTGGTCAGCACCTCTAAAAGGTTCTCGCCCATCCCAGCTTGTATAGAAAGTGGGGCATCAGATTCACTTGTGACTTTAATTAGTGGCATAATTTCAGATTACAGACCATATTCCTTCAGTATGATTTTATCCTGGTCTATGGTAGGAAGGATGTCTTCTACAAACAGGTCTTCCTCGACAGGAATTGAGAGCAGATCCTGCTTAATGGTTTCAATCCATACCGTTTCCCGTTCATCATGTTTGAGCTGATCACTTTCCAGTGCATTTTCAATAATCTCAATGCCTTTAAGACAGCCTCTTACAGTTGCATCTATATAATTATCTCCCTTTACGATTTCTTTCGATATTTCAATTACTTTATCAGGCGCCAGGATCAGTGCCTGTGGATCAAAATAGCTGTCAGAAGATACTAACAATTGCTGTAATTTACGGACCGTGCCATTTCCATCACGAATGGCCTCATTCATCAATCTCGTATCATAGACCAGTTGCTCAAGGGAAACCACCGGGGCATATCCTGCCAACAATTTGATATTCTGCACGGATTCATTGCTCCAGAGATCCGCGCAGGCAGCACTAACGTTTCCAAGGGGACTAAAATGGGCACAGGCTGATGATTTTCCTTCCATGGAAGTGGGAATTCCGGCAATGGCTTTGAGAAATGGCCCTTCGTATCCGCAATCCTTATCCGGCCCTCTGGCCCCCTGTTCGAAAGCCACAAGTGAGCGGACGATCGTTGCGATCCGGGCAATAGCGGCAAATGTTTTAGGGATAAATCCTTTTTCTGCCAGGACCATGGCCGTGTTCGCAAATCCACAGGCTGTGTCTCCTCCCGGGATCCGATCTGTTCTCTCTGCCACGGCTACGATCTTTTCCCAGAGCATTTTCATATCCCTGACTCCCAGCACTGCCTGTGAAAATACGAATTGTTTCATATTACACATCATCAGGGCATCATCCGAAATCTCTTTTCCTCCGGTTGATTCTATCGACAGGAGGTTGCCACCTGCTTCAGCACCTTTTTCGAATAGTTCCATCATGGGATCCAGCAGTTTTGTAGTCCGCTGCCTGGGTGGCCTCTCAAATTCCCTGAGATCATTGGGAGTCAGGCGGATCTCACTGATCAGATTATGTTTTTGGTAGTAATCCTCACAAATATCGTTCATAATCTTTACCAGTTCAATACCAATCCCTGGAATTTGTGTCATTTCTACGAGGGTTTCAAATTCCAGGACAAGACCCTGACTTTCCAGATGCAAAGCCCTGTCCAGCGCTCCTGTGACGATCTCACGGTAATGCCTGCTGATATCATGCATGTTTTCTTCACTTACGGTAATGGGTGGCAGGGTGAAATTAAGCTCAGGATACACCTTTCCGCCCCCAATTACCAGTCCCCTGGGCGTTGTTACCGGATAAGGAGCACTTCCAAATATCAGTTGATCTGCACTTTCAATTTCGAGTTTGTTGAATTTCATGTTCATGTTCAGGTTTCGCGGAGAACTAACTCAGGCTGGATGACATACTGGCTGAAACAGTTGTCCTTTCCATGCAAATTTGAAAATATGATTTCCATGGTCTTTTTTACCATTTGTTCAAAATGACAATTAATGGATGTGATCCCCGGCGTAAAAAACGACGCCAGTTCTGTATTTCCATAACTGATTAATGAGATGTCTTCCGGGATGCTGATCC
>DAOWJB010000208.1 GCA_030640625.1 Bacteroides sp. | reverse complement strand
TCTGTCAGGTTTTCAGCCTCAGGGGGAGTAAGAAAATAATATTTTGTTTCTCCAAGTATGGGATCCAGCCTTGTGATCCCGAATCGGTCTGTCAGTATCCACACCTGTCCAAAATTGTCAATATAGATGGATTCAATTTTTTTCCCTGACCTGGGATGGTGCAGATTGTAAATCCTGAATTCATCTGAATCTGTATTATACCTTAACACTCTTCCCTTCCTTGTTCCGATCCAGAGATCTTCTCCATCCGGTTCAAGTGTGGTTATTTCATCATATTTGAATTCTTGATAGTAAGCATATTTATCCAGGTCCTGAAATGCTTCACGGACCTGATCATAGCATACAAGTCCCGCGTTTTGTGTCCCGAACCACAATTTATCCCCAAGTGTAGCGTGGTTAAGAAAACTTTTTCCACCGGAATTGGCGTTGTCGCCTGATTGAAAGAATGTTTCAACCTTCCTGTCTGACTCGAACAAATCACTGGAATGGATCATATTCAGACCATTACCCGTCCCTATCCAGAAATTATTCTTCTGGTCCTGAATGATAAATGAAACGGAGTTGTCCGAAAGTATTTTGTCCTGTGTGACAGGATCATTGTATAAATGAACTATCTCTGTTTTCCTGGCCAGGGAATCCTGCAATATAAAATAAGCACCAAAATTATTTGAGGACAAACAGACTAGTCCGTCTTCCGATTCAAAATAATTCGTGATCTGAACCACCGATGTAGCATCCTTCTCCATTGGAAAACTCAGAAATTTTTCCAATGCTGGATCAAACCTGTGCATACGGCCATCATATGTCTGTACCCATATATTGCCTGTATGATCTTCTCTGATGGAGGTAACGCGATTAATGCTGGCACGACTGGTCGAATCCTCGGTCAGCCTGTATATCCGGAATTTGTACCCGTCATATTTATTCAATCCGTCAAAAGTACCAATCCATAAAAAACCCAGTTTATCCTGATGGATTGATACCACAGAATTCTGAGACAGCGAGTTTATGGAAAACAACTCCTCAAACCGGATCTCGGATTGAGCAAACAATCCGGATGCGTATAACAATATGATCAAGGTGTTGATGACTTTCCGCATGTGGAATCGTATTATATCACTTGCCCAGCTCAATAGCCGCCATGATAAAGGGCGCCATGCCCTTGGGATCATTATTCCTGATCTCCTCGCTGATATAGTATTCGAAACTGCCATCCCTGTAAGGTTTTCCACCCAGTCCAGCACCTCCGCAGGTATATTTAAGGGTAGGGAGGCCATCTGCATCAGTGACAACACAGTAGGCGACAATACTTTCAAAACAATCCTCCGCGATATCATGAAATCGTTTGGGAAGATATCCCTTTCGGGCCCCTTTGGCAAATGCATAGGTGTACATGGCCGAGCAGCTGGTTTCCAGGTAATTACCATCCTTATCACTCATATCCAGGACCTGGTACCAGATGCCTTCCTTTTCATCTCTGAATTCGAGCAGGGTGTTCGAAAGGTTTAACAGAATTTCTCTCAATTCCTCACCGGCAATATGATGCTCGGGCAATAACTCAAGGACATCCACCAGGGCCATCATGTACCAGCCTATGGCCCTTCCCCAGAAATGGGGAGAAAGACCTGTTTCAGGATCAGACCATTTTTGTTCCCTGCTTTCATCCCAGGCATGATATAACAATCCTGTGGCCGGATCATAGGTTTTAGAATAGATCAGGGTGATCTGGTATGCAACCGAGTCAAACCAGGCGGGCTGGTCGAAGGTTGCGGCATATTCAGCCATGAAAGGGGATGACATGTAGACGCCGTCCAGCCACATTTGCCAAGGATAAATCTTTTTGTGCCAGAACCCCCCGGTACCTGTCCGGGGCTGGTCCGTCAACTGCTGAACAAAAGTTTCGATCGCCACCCGGTACTTGTCTTCATTTGTATTTTGATACATGTAAAAAAGTCCCTTGGCAGGATTGATATGATCAAGGTTATAATTCGATTGTTTGTAGATCCTCACGCTTCCGTCCTCCTGCACGAAATAATCCATGTAATCTGACAGGTATTTCCCATAGCGCTCATCAACGGTATCGAGACGTGAAATTGCCTGCCCGAGCATGGCCACATCATACTGCCATTTAATTCGGGGAGGATCCAGGTAATGGAACAGACTGTCATATCGGGATATTACAGCATCTGCCATTTGAACCGACCAAGGTACAGGAATCTTGTCAGCCTGTTTATTTTGCGTACAGGAGAACTGTGACAGCACACTCGATAATATTATAATTAAAACAGAAGATTTTTTCATTACTGGGGTATTTATAAGAGACAAAAATACAATATTCATTAATGGAATGCACACGGCTGTAAAAACGGGATATATACTTGCAGTCTACACTCAGGTTTATAATCTTTATACTAGGGAGTTTAATAATTATTTAGGGAATCAAGGTTACAGCTGGGGGATTGTTCAACATGCTAACCGTCTGTTCAAGATATTGAACAAATTCGTCTTCTCCTTGGATTCCATCCAATTCTTTTTCCCAGGCTGCAAGGAAATAATAGCTTATGATATTTTCGGATGGTTTCAGGACGACAACTTTGTTCAGGGCATCTTCAGTGATCTCAATCAGATCTACGGACCTGAATAAAACCGCCAGTCCGACATTATCATCTGCCAGGCTCTGCTGACCATAGCTGGCTACATATAACCAGCCAGTACTTTCAGGCTTAGAAAACAAAAAATTGGCGCTTTTATCTATGGCTATTCCGGTACAAAGGTTATCAAGTTCACTCGAAGTCATGACCTCATGATATGTCAAACGGCTTCCTGCTGAGATGGAGAGAAGAGATCTCACATCAGTATTCATAGAACCTGCATTCCATCCGTAATAATTGGTTTCAATCTCGGAATATACGGGTCCACTGGCATTAATTTCACAGGATATACTGTCTGTGTCCGCTATCCTGTTTGCCCTGTCATCACTCCATATTCCAATGGTCCCCAGTCCCAAGGATTCCCCAACTTTCATGATATCCATTCCCCAGTCCGCAGGTTCATGATAAGAATCGAATCCATCCTGTCCCACGTCCTGTAATACCATCTTTTCAGTCATTTTACCAAACACATCAATGGCATTGCGCCAGTCAAGGTAAAAGCGATATCCCACTTTATCGGATTCCCAACCCGGACCTTCGTACCTAATATAGAACGAATGATCTGTATGCTCAGAGGGAACCCTCAAATAATCAACATTTTGGAATGATCCACCAACATATTTCCGGTCTTCCCAAACGCCCCCAACTTTGACGGATAATTCTGCCTGGGTCCGCTGGGTAAACAGGCTAAGGTTTTCTCCAACAGATGCTGATATCCTCTTTTGCTCACCTGGTTCCAGGTTCGTCAGGATCAATAATTTATCAGGTTTACCATCCCGGTTTTTATCGACAATCTGAAAGGGATGGGGTTCATTTGAGCTTAATACCATCCGTTCGAGCAAGGAATCAGGAATGGAGTAGTTCAGTGAAGCAATATCAACTTCAACTACCAGATCTGTAAATTTCAGGTCAGACTCATTGCTGACCAGCACTTGGAAAAGGTTACCATCTGTTCTCCTGTCACATCTCGTGTTGAGGAAGGAGAAAATGAGCAGAAATGAAATCGCAATCAGTATAATTTTCTTCATAAATCAATATTTAGAGGTATGTAATCCAATGTATCATATTCTACCTGGTAATTCTGAACCAGTCATAATCAGCCCAGCCCGTATCATTTGTTTGGATATTTCCCAGGGCAAACAGGCCAACCTTGGCTCCGATCCATCTTCCGGTAACGGCACTGAAGGTCTCACCTACTTCATTAAAACTCTTTCCATCTGTACTGATGCTGAAGCGACAGAGAGCAGCATCCAAGACGCTTACCCTCAAATAGATATCGTTTGAATTAATCCTTTCGGGAATATCCTGACTCACCTGTCCTCCAAGGTTCGCAACCAGACGCGTTTGCACTGAATATTGAATGACCCCATCAATCTGTTCTAGTATCAGACAAGAATAATTCATTCCCATAACAACCAGGCCGGTTTTGCCCCCATCCTGTTTCGGTTTAAAATTCACCTTGACAGTAGCATTAAACTCGCCAGCAGGAAATTTTTGCAGATATAGATTGGGTACCTCCCACAGGTTAGGATCCTTTTCTTCGAAATAATTACAGTACAGCCTCATATAACCCTCATTTCCTGCAAGGAACATCCACTCGGGCCGGGGATTTGCATGCCATTGCCATTGAAGTCCGGGTACAGGTGAATTGAACTCATCTGAGGTCTGAATTTGAAATGGCTGACCTGCAAATCCTGTCAATGGTTTGTTATAGGATTCAACTGGTTCCCCAATACCATCACCGTCTGCATCTATTCCTATTACCGGCCAGTCATCCTTCCATTCCATGGGCTGCAAATGAACGATCCTCCCGTAAGCTTCCCTGTCCTGAAAATGAAGGAACCAGGATTCTCCGTTTTCAAGCTCGACCCATGCCCCCTGGTGTGGACCATTGATCCCGGTGCTTCCCTTGTGAAGAACAATCCGGTCCTCATAGGGTCCGTAAATATTCCGGGATCTCAATACGGTTTGCCAGCCTTGAGGAACACCTCCGCCTGGAGCGAATATATAATAATATCCCTTGCGCTTGTATAATTTGGGTCCTTCTATTGTTGGATGATCATCATGCCCATCAAACACCAGAACTCCATCATCCAGGAATTCAGTCCCTTCTGGATTCATGCGGTGAATAACAAGGATGCTCTTTCTCCCTGAGCGGCTGCCTGCATAAGCCCGGACGAGGTACGCTTTTCCGTCATCATCCCAGAAAGGACAGGGATCGATCCAGCCTTTGGCAGAACGGAGCAGGTGTGGGATACTCCATTCCCCCAGAGGATCGGAAGTTTTTGACATGTAAATTCCAAAATCAGGATCTCCATAATATACATAATATTCCCCCTTGTGGTATCGGATAGAGGGCGCCCATGCCCCGTTGCCATGCTGTGGAGTACTGAAAACCGAATCTGGTAACTGCCTCTTAAAAACATGATTTACGATCTTCCAGTTGACCAGGTCCCTGGAATGCAAAACAGGTAATCCAGGTACGCAGTTAAAGCTGGAGGACACCATATAAAAATCATCTCCCACACGAACTGCGTCAGGATCGGAATAATCTGCGTGAATTATTGGATTCTTATATGTTCCGTCACCGTTATCAGCCGTCCAGACTCCAGATTCCGGAGTAGAAGGGGATTGGTCAGGTTGCCTGTCGTCTGATCCGGCACAACCGGTAAGGATCAACATACCAATGATCAACAGGTTTAAAATGCATGTTTTGTACATACGGAAAGGATTTACATTCACAATTTTAGGTAAGTTTAACATGAACAGTGTTGAGATTCTGGTTTTTCGATAGCGATAAACAATCTTCTCCTTACAATTATCCTCCTGTGTCCTCGTATGGTAACCGTCATTATCACTCATGCCTGAGTGTATCTGCCGGATTGCGCTTAGCAATCTTAAAGCTCTGCCAGGTGACTGTCAGGACAGTTATTGCCAGTGAAACAGATCCGGCAATAATAAAACTCCAAAGATTCAGTTCAATCCGGTTAGGGAAATTGCTTAACCAGCTTTCCATGACATACCAGGCAAGAATAATAAAGGATGATCTGGTTTTAACGTTTTACCCTGGCTATGCCTTTCCAGATGCTCCATACCTGTTCTTCGTCGGCAGGCTGGGCATAGTCTGTGAGCATGGTGGTGGCCAGGGCACCGCTTGCCCATCCGAATTGTATCCATTTCTCCGGTTCCCAGTCCCGCAAGATGGCATAAAGCAGACCACCCACAAAACCATCTCCTCCACCAATGCGGTCGAGAACATATATTTCACGGGGTTCGGCAATATGCCATTCATCGCCAATGCTTACGATGGCTCCCCACATATGAAGATTGGTATGGACCACCTCCCGCAAAGTGGTGGCAAATACGGCTGTATCCGGGAATACTTCTTTCGCTTTGTTGATCATGCCCTTAAAGCCTTCGATCTTGGCAGACAGTCCCATCCCACCTGCTTCTGGTCCCTGGAGTCCCAGGCAAAGCTGGAAATCCTCCTCATTGCCTACCAGGATATCTGATATGGAAGCGATCTCCGAAAAGATCTCATGAAGCTCTTTTTCCCTTCCCTCCCAGAAAGAAGCACGGTGATTCAGATCGAAAGAGATCCGGGTCCCATGTTTTTTAGCTGCCCGGGCAATTTCCAGGCAGAATATACTGGTTTCGGGGGACAATGCAGCAATAAGTCCGGAAAGATGGACGATCTGTACGCCTTCTTCCCTGAATATCCGGTCAAGATCAAAATCTTTTACATTAAGGGTTCTGCCAACTTCACCGGCACGGTCATTATGAACGCGTGGTCCCCGTGAACCATGGCCGCTGTCCGCGATATTGATCTGGTGCCGGTAGCCCCATGGATCGCCCTGTTCCACTTCCTTTCCTTCATAATCCATGTGGCGGCTGGCGAGGTTATCCTTGATAAATCTGGCAATGGGACTGTCTTTGACAAATGTCGTTAACACCTTGACAGGAAGTCCAAGATAGGATGAAACGCTCCCCACATTGGTTTCGGCGCTCGTGGCATGCAGGATAAAATGATCACTGTTATGTACAGGTTGCCCGCTTACCGGGGTAAGCCGGGTTCCCATACTGGTGGGAGTAAGCAGCGCATAACGAGAATCTTTACGTAATTCCATTTTCATATCAATCAGGCATTATAGGTTGATGCAGCGGTATCGCCCCCCCTGCCAGTCCAGTTGGTATGATAAAACTCCCCGCGTGGCTTGTCCACCCGTTCATAGGTATGGGCACCGAAATAATCACGCTGGGCCTGTAGCAGGTTGGCCGGCAGCCTTTCCGTACGGTATCCGTCATAATAGTTCAAGGCTGTTGCCAGAGCCGGAACCGGAATCCCGTTCTCTGCAGCGGTAGCTACCACCTTGCGCCAGCTGGCCTGGGCGGTATCGATCTTCTCCTTGAAGAAGGGATCCAGCAACAAGTTTTCCAGGTCCGGGTTTTTGTCAAAAGCCTCCTTTATATTGCCCAGGAATACCGATCGGATGATACAGCCACCCCGCCACATCAGGGCAATCCCGCCATAATTGAGATCCCATCCGAAATCTTCAGCGGCTGCACGCATCAGCACATATCCCTGTGCGTAGGAAACAATTTTTGAAGCGAATAATGCAAGCCGCAGGTCTTCAATAAAGGCTTTTTTATCACCCTTGTAAGAAGTCTGGGGTCCATCAAGTACCTTGGAGGCCCTCACCCTTTTTTCTTTCTGAGCAGACAGGGTACGCGCAAAGACGGCTTCGCCGATCAAAGTCAGCGGGATGCCTACATCCAGGGCAGCAATCGCCGTCCATTTGCCGGTCCCTTTCTGTCCGGCCGTATCCAGGATCACATCGACAATCGCCTCACCATCCTCCTCAAAGCCAAGTATATCACGGGTGATCTCAATCAGGTAACTGTCCAGTTCCCCTTCGTTCCACTCCTTGAATACCTCATACATTTCCTTGTTGGACATGCCCAGCAAATCCTTCATCATCTGGTAGGTCTCGCAGATCATCTGCATGTCACCGTATTCTATGCCGTTGTGGACCATCTTGACAAAATGGCCGGCGCCGTTTTCACCGACCCAGTCACAGCATGGACTGCCATCTTCGACCTTTGCGGAAATGTCCTGGAAAATGGGTTTGATGTGAGGCCAGGCATCTTTTGATCCTCCCGGCATGATGGAGGGACCCAGCAGGGCTCCTTCCTCACCACCGGAAACACCTGTACCGATATACAGCAAACCTTTCTCCTCCACGTATTTGGTCCTCCGGTTGGTATCCGGGAAATGTGTATTCCCGCCATCAATGATAATATCTCCCGGTTCCAGGTGCGGGATCAACTGGTCGATGAAAGAATCCACTGCTGCACCCGCCTTGACCAGGAGCATTATTTTCCTTGGCCGTTTGAGCGATTTCACCAGCTCTTCAATGCTGTGGGTGCCAATGATATTTTTGCCTGCACCCCGTCCCTCGATGAATTTATCCACCTTCGCAACGGTACGGTTATAAACTGCCACTGTGTGGCCATGGCTTTCCATGTTCAATACCAGGTTTTCACCCATTACGGCCAAACCTATTAATCCGATGTCTGCTAATTTTTCCATTTAATTTTTAATTATAAAGAATAAGTATTGTTTTTATCTAAATACAAAAATCACTCATCACCTGGAATCCGAGTTGCTCCAGAACAGGTCCGGCACCCGCTTCATCATTGATGATTTTAACCCTGTATGCTCCGGGTTCCCTGCGGATCGGATAGGCTCCTCTTAACTCTTCGAAACGCTCCGGAGACTCACGAAGTTTCCAGTCATCCTCCAGCACATTGTAGGCAATGTTGACCACCTCATGGAGAATTGCCTGCATATCCATACCTGTCCCATCCAGGGTGATCTCAGGATGTTCAGGTCCTGGCAGGGTAGCGGGATACCACTCATCAAATCCCAGCTCAAAAAACCTGCTTACTGCCTGCACACTCATGCTTGTTCCATTCGCTTTCCCGTCTGTGGAATAACCTGCGATATGGGTGGTACCTATCCTGACCAGATTCAGCAAACCTTGATCGATCGCTGGTTCTCCTTCCCATACATCCAGCACTGCATCTGCCAGCCTGTTTTCAAGAATTGCCTTTTTCAATGCACCTGGATCAACAACTTCCCCCCTCGAGCTATTGATCAAAAGAACTTTCCTGGCCAATCCTTTAAAAAAAACATGGTCTGCCATGTGAAGTGTCTTGTCCTCGCCTGACACGTTCAGCGGAACATGCAGGGTAATTATATCGGCTTCCTGCAAAATACGTTCGAGTTCTACAAAATCACCCGTCCCCTCAGCCCTGGCACGCGGGGGGTCATTCAATAATACTTGCATCCCGAGGGCCCTGGATATTTTTTCCACTTTGCCTCCAACATTTCCCACGCCAATGATGCCGATGGTCTTTCCTTTCAGATCATGACCATCCTGCATGGCCGTATTGAGCAATACGGAAAGGATGTATTGTTCCACAGAAGATGAATTGCATCCCGGTGCATTGGTCCATGCAATCCCTTTCTTGTCACAGTATTGGGTATCAATATGATCGTGGCCTATGGTCGCTGTAGCAATGAATTTCACACCCGATCCGTCCAGTAAAGAGGCATCACAGCAGGTACGAGTCCGGGTGATCAGCGCATCTGCCCCACGGACATCTGCTGCTGATATTTCCCTGCCCGGCAGGTATACCATATCAGCCACATCATCCAGCACCCCCTTAAGAAAAGGGATTTTATTATCGGCCACTATTTTTATCCTCACATCCAATTTTACAAATGTCAGTCTTCAAATCTCCCTTCATAGGCCCATAATCCCAATGCAGGGTTAGAAATATAAAATATCTCTTCCCCGTCGGGCATGGTATTTGGTCCGTCAGATAATTTCCGGGGATCATACTTATGCATCATTTCTTCCAGTTCACCAAACCGGAAACCTACTCCTTCAATCTCTGCCTGGCTCAGGTGTCCCGGACAATAAGTTATCCGGAAGCGGTTTTCTGAAGATCCATGGATCAGGTGGGCTGCAGCGCTGAGATTGTCTCTCAGGTCAGCATTGCGTTCCACAAATTCAAGGATCTCCGGACTGGTCCGGTACCCGTATTTCCGGATCAGTAAATCTATGGCCTTATCCTCCCCAAATTCCTTGACCCCTGGTCCAAGAACAAGCAGTTCCCCTTCATCTGCCAGGGCCATGCGTGACCGGTAAACAGATTTATTCCCCAGCCAGGTACTTTTAAATTCATCAGGATCAAGGTAAACAACAACTTTTGGGAGGGGCTCTGAGAGCATCTCAAAGTTTACCTTGAGGGATAATTCGCTGGCCTTTTCAAAACATTCTTCATCATCCCCGATAAATAAACCCCTTATTTTCAGGTTGCGATCTGCATCGGGACTGACGACCGTCTGCACATATATTATGGGCAGCTCTGCTGCAAAATTCCTGGAGGCATAATTCAGAACCTGTCTGACTGGAGTATCCGAGCGGCCCATGATCTTCTCCATGCCATAGACGGCACCCAGGAAATGGCTTTTATTTATCCCTTCGGGCCCACCGGTCCCAACAAAAATATTTTTGTTGTGGTTCGCCATCCCGATCACTTCATGCGGCACTACCTGTCCCACAGAAAGGATCAGCTCATATCCTTCTGTCAGCAAACGGTTGACCTGCGCAGGCCATGGGTAAGTAACACAGCCTCCGGAAACTTCAAAGAGGAAGTCACCTGGGACTTCCCCGAGGGTGAGGATATCTTCCCGCCAGTTATGCACCCTGAACTTGTCCCGGGGGACACCCTTATACATCTCTTCAATCTCCCTGGTGCTCATCGGGGCATGTGTTCCCAGTGCAGGCAGGATATCTGTCAGCTGCTTCCCGTAATATTGTTCGGTGATCTGAATAATGGGACCTGCAAATGAATGCATCCGTGTAATATCTGGTGGAATGGCCAGTACCCGTCCGGTAATACCCAGTTTGTCCAGGGCGGTTATGAGTCCCTCTTTCAGTCCCACAAATCCCAGATCATCATTCTCAGATCCTCTCTCGTAGTATATCATTTCTTAATTTATTTATACTCCTCCGAATGCACTGTATCCACCATCAACCGGGATCACGATACCGGTCACAAACCTGGCGAGGTCAGAAAGCAGGTAGAGTACCGTTCCCTGCAATTCCTCCACTTCACCGTACCGCCCCATAGGTGTATTGGCAATGATCTTCTCTCCCCGTGCTGTCCACTTCCCTGTCTTCTCATCCACCAGTAAAAACCTGTTCTGCTGGGTGAGGAAAAATCCGGGAGCAATGGCATTCACCCTTACACCCGTTTTGGCCAGGTGTACCGCCAGCCATTCGGTGATATTGTTAACGGCGGCCTTGGCTGCCGAGTAAGCCGGTACTTTCGTCAGCGGCTTGTAGGAAGTCATGGAGGATATGTTCAGTATAGCACCCGCGCCATCCTCCACCATATCCTTCCCCAGGATCATGGAGGTCAATAGCGTACCCTTGAAGTTCAGGTTAAATACCCAGTCAAATCCCTCAAGTCCAAGTCCAAAAAAATTGTTTTCCCATTCTGTTTTGTTACCGGGATCCATTTCTTCCACCTTTGTGGTTGCCTTTGGGGAGTTTCCTCCTGCTCCATTGATCAGGTAATGGATTCGGCCGAATTCAGCATGAATGGTGTCCCTGGCAGCTTCGAGCGATTCCTTGCTCAGCACATCTGCCTTGAGTCCCAGTACCTTTGCTCCCGTTTTTGACTGGATCTCCCCGGCTACTTTGGTGGCGAGTTCCGCGTTGATATCCAGGATGACGGTTTTCATCCCCGTCGCAGCCAGACCATCAACGATGGAAGAGCCAATGACACCAGCACCGCCGGTGATCACACAGGTTTTGTCAACCAATTCAGAGAAATCTGCTTTTTTCATTCGTTTAAAATTTTGTAATTATTTGAAAATAAAATAATTAAAAATTTGAGAACGAATGCAACCGCTTCGCTCTCACATGATTTTTTTTAATCATACTTTTTTGTGATTTTATGATTAATAAAAATCATGT
>DAOWJB010000095.1 GCA_030640625.1 Bacteroides sp. | reverse complement strand
GCGTTCCATTCCGTCCCAGGGTGGTATCCATACCCTGAATGTGAGCCGGCTGACACCTGGTGTTTATATCCTCAGCCTGAAAGAGGATCAGACCATTACCAATCAACGGTTTATTATCGCCCGATGAAACTTTACACAGGGCCTTTGTTTAAAAAAATCCTTCGTGTGAGAAGCTTGATTTTATTTGCCGGCCTCCTGATCCTTGTCTGTTGCCGGTCATGTTATCATACCGGACCGGAAAATCCTGGCATCTCAGGTACTTCCGGCGGGAGGTCGCAATATGCAAGTGGATTCTGGATGAATGAAATCCCCGGGTGCAAAATATTGCACGTCATCAATCCATGGCAGGGATCCAGGACGGTCCATCTGCAATATATCCTTACCGGGAAACCTTCCCTGATTCCGGATTCATTGCAACACCTTCCTGTAATTACCGTACCTGTCAAACGGGTAATCTGTATGTCAACCACCCATGTGGCCATGATAGATGCACTCGGAGAATCTTCAACCATCGTTGGCATATCCGGGAGTGATTATATTTCCAATCCGGAACTGCGAAACCGGCTGGCAAGGGGAGAAGTCAGGGACGTTGGAGCCAATCAGACCCTGAATTATGAGTTGGTCCTGTCCCTGCAGCCTGACCTGGTGATGGCATACGGGGTCACCGCCGAAGTGTCGGGAATGGTAAACCGTTTGGGAGGGCTGGGCATCCCGGTCATTTTGAATGGGGATTACCTGGAAAATGAACCGCTTGGAAAGACAGAATGGATCAGGCTTGTGGCATCCTTTTTCACAAAGGTAAGTGAGGCGGACAGCATTTTCGGTTCGGTTGTAAAATCCTACCTGCATTATAAAGATCTGGTAGGGGACATAGAACAGAAGCCAGCCGTGATGACCGGACTTCCCTGGAAAGATACATGGTATATTCCCGGTGGAAAATCTTTTGCCGCTGCCTATATCAGGGATGCAGGCGGGACATATATCTGGAATGACCTGGATAACAGGGAGGCTGTCCCCATTGATCTTGAAGCCATATATGCCCGGGCTGCCCGGGCCGATATCTGGATCAATTGCGGCGCGGCAGGAACAATCGGTGAAATTGCTGAAACGGACATCCGCCTGACCCGGTTCAAGCCGGTAAGCTCACACCGCGTATATAATAACAATGCCCGTATAAATCCGGTTGGGGGCAATGATTTCTGGGAGTCAGGAGTAATGGCCCCTCACCTGATCCTGGCAGATCTGATCAGTATCTTTCATCCGGAAGTCCTTCCCAGTCATGAACTGGTGTACTACACCCGGCTTTATTAATGAGTTTTGATTTTTCTTATCTTTACAATCAGATAAAATCCGCACCCTTATGGCAAGCATCAAGGAATTAAAAGATGATATTAATTACATCACCTATGATCTGATCAATGAATGCTTCACATTCAAAAATTATCATCCGGAGAAGGACGGTGAGGTGGATAAGGTGATCAGGGAAATTGTAAGACTCCGCAATGAATTGATTGCCAGGACAAATCATCCAGAAGAAAAAGAAGACCGGAGAAAATTACGCGCACACTTCAATAAGATACGCTCGGACCTGGGAAAACTCGTTAAGCTGGTTGAGGACCTGGGAAAGCATGACTAGATCCCGATCCAGAAACACCATTCTGTTTGCCGGATTTACACTGCTGCTTCTGGTATGTTTCATGGCGGACCTGTTTATTGGCTCTGTCCATATTGCCATCGGGGATCTGCTAAGCATTATTTTCAGTGGTAAATCAGAGCAACCGGAATGGATCACCATCCTTTGGGATTTCAGGTTTCCCCGTGCCATGACCGCTGTATTTGCCGGGATATCCCTCTCATTGGCCGGCTTGCAGATGCAGACCGTGTTCAGGAACCCCCTGGCAGGACCCTACGTACTGGGGATCAGTTCAGGCGCAAGCCTGGGAGTTGCATTGCTGGTGATGGGCGCAGTAATGTTCCTGCCACAAAGAGAATTTCACTTCCAGACCTGGGGGGTCATTGCCGCAGCATGGATTGGCTCCGGGGCCGTGATGTTTCTTTTACTGCTTGTTTCACTCAGGATCAAGGACATTATGACCATCCTGATCCTGGGGATACTGTTCGGCAGTATAACCATTGCGATCGTAAGCATCCTCCAGTATTTTACCCATGAGGCATTGTTGAAGACATTTATCGTGTGGACCCTGGGAAGTCTGGGCAATGTTACCCGTGGACAATTGCCGGTCCTGGCCGGTACTCTTTCGGCGGGGGTCTTGCTATCGCTGGTTTGTGTAAAAATTCTGAATACGCTGCTGCTCGGGGAAAATTATGCCCGCAGCATGGGCGTCGGCGTGACAACCGGACGGATCCTGCTGTTTATCAGTACCAGTATTCTTGCAGGAACGATCACTGCTTTCTGCGGTCCCATTGGCTTCATTGGCATTGCCGTACCCCATATCGGCCGGCTGGTATGGAAGACAGCAGATCACAGGGTGCTGATACCCGCCGTAATGATACTGGGGGCAATCGTACTGCTGATAAGTGACATGATATCCCAGCTGCCGGGATCGGACAGGGTCCTGCCGATCAATTCCGTAACTGCCCTGCTGGGTATCCCGGTAGTTGTATGGATCGTTGTCAGGAACAGGCGATTTGCCAATATCAGCTAAAGCATGCGACAAGGGAGGGAAAATATTATTGATCTGCACAGGCTGGAATTTGGATTCAGGAAGGGAAGGAGTAGGGGGCATTCCCTGGCCGGACCCGTGAGCACAACGGCATTTGGAGGGGAACTGATCGCGGTCATGGGACGGAATGGCAGCGGGAAAAGCACCCTGCTGAGAACCATTTCCGGATTGATGAAACCGCTGCAGGGTGAAATACAAATCTTCAACAGCCCGCTGGCGGAGTATTCCAGAAAACAGCTTGCCAGGATCATGGGATTTGTCTCAACCGAGGTGGTCAGGGTACCCGGACTCCGGGTCAGTGACCTCGTGGCCCTGGGCAGGTATCCCCATACCAACTGGTTTGGAAAATTATCTTCCTCGGATCATGAAGTGGTGGAACGGGCCCTTGATCTAACCAGTCTGCAGGCTTTGAGGGACCGTGATCTGGAGGAGTTGAGTGACGGTGAAAGACAACGTGCCATGATTGCCAGAACACTCGCACAGGATACCCGGATCCTCATCCTGGATGAACCAACGGCCTTCCTTGACCTGTCACACCGGTACGCGATCATCGATCTGCTAAGGAACCTCGCACTGGAACACGGCAAGACGATTTTGTACTCTACCCATGATCTGCAGATTGCTCTTCAGCAGTCGGACAAGATATGGCTGATCCATGAACAGACGATCCTGGAGGGAGCCCCTGAAGATATGGTGCTTTCCGGACAGCTCAGAGATGCACTGAGACAGACAGATTCAGGTACGGAAATTGAAATGGACCTGCAAACCGGTGAATTTGCAGTGAAACGAATGCTGCACCATAACATTTCCCTGTCTTCCAGGTCTGATGAGTTGAGAATGTGGACAAACAAAGCCCTGGAACGCAATGGTTTCAAGGTGGTGGAAAATAAAGAAGCAAGCATTCACGTTCTCGTTGAAACCAGGGACGGCCATCCGAAATGGACCATTGAAAAAAATGATAAGAGGATTGAATTAAATAGCATTTATGATTTATCTTTATACCTGCGTACCATCGTTTAATAAACCAAACCAAACAATCATGTACACCTCCGTCAAAAGGATCATTTCCTATTTTATGATCATCCTGGTACTCGTATTTACCATCATTGCCTTGCTTGGGATATGGGAGATTATATCCCTCGAAGACATCATTAAGAAAATGTTCGTATCACTTATGGTCGTGTTTGCAGCTGCGGCTGTGATATTGTTTATTTTCTCGGTCCTCATCCGGGACCAGGAACCAGAAAAGCTTGATAAACCAAATTAAACGGCGGTAGCTTTTCCCTTGCTATCCATACTGGTCCCCTCATATAACCATGATCTGACTGACCTTGTTGAAGGCCTTCAGCTTCAGGCATCTGAGTCTGGTATTGTCTATGAGATCCTGATCATAGACGATGCTTCGGCAGAAGGATTCCGCAGCAGGAACCAGTCATTATCAGAGTTGAGTCAGGTCAGGTACCTGCAACTTGATGAAAATGTAGGCCGCTCCCGCATACGTAATATGCTGGCTGAAGAAGCCAGGTTTGAAAATTTGCTGTTTATTGATGCAGATGCACAAATTATCAGGGATGATTTTCTCTCCATTTACATCGGGAAGCTAGGGGCCGATCAGGTAATCTGCGGTGGAACTGCTTATCAGGCTGATCCACCTTGTGATTCAGCATATTTCCTGCGATGGTATTATGGCAGGAAACGTGAGGAAAGATCCATACATATCCGTTCAAGAGATCAATACAGTGCTTTCTCAAGCTTCCAGTTTGTTGCCACCAAAACCGTGCTGGAGCAGGTTCCTTTTGACAATGATCTGAAAGCTTATGGACATGAGGATACGGTATTTGGACTCGCCCTGGAAAAGAAGGGAATTCCTGTTATCCACATAGATAATGTCCTGGTTCATGAGGGACTGGAGCCATCAGATGAGTTTCTTGACAAAACCAGGCAGGGATTACGGAACCTGAAATTTCTGGTGGATGAAGGGCGCTATTCCGGGCTGGAACAGCGGGTAAGGATTTTGAGAAAATATCAGGTTATCAGTCGATTTGGACTTCAATCATTCCTGAAATGGTTTCATGGTATTACAGCCGGCTGGTTGCTGAAAAAACTAAACGGGCAAAAACCCAGGCTCTGGGCATTCGACCTTTATAAAATCTGCTATTATGCCACCCTGTATTAGTCAGACTTTTTTTTACATTATATTTGCACAGATTTTGTGAAGGCCTTCATTCCATGGATATATATAGTTTGATATTACAAGCAGTTCAGAAGTATATCAGGGATAACTATGAGTTTGAGCTGGATGCCAATGCCCTGCAGATACAAAAAACCAGGAAAGAATTTGAGGGTGACCTGACGCTTGTTGTATTTCCCATGCTCAGGATCACCAGGAAATCGCCTGAGCAAACCGGTGAAGAAATTGGTACTTACCTGGCAGATTCCTGTGCTGAAATTGATACGTTCAATGTCATCAAGGGCTTTTTGAATCTTTCAATCAGCCAGTCATTCTGGCTGCAAAAATTACAGGACATCACGACCGATGGAGACCATGGGAGCCGGTCAGCCAGCAAGGATGCACCGGTGTATGTGGTTGAATACTCATCTCCAAATACAAACAAGCCGCTGCACCTGGGCCATATCAGGAACAATCTAATAGGTTATTCAATCTCGGAGATACTTAAAGCAAATGGCTTCAATGTTCAGAAGGTCAACCTGGTGAATGACCGTGGAATACATATTTGTAAATCCATGCTGGCCTGGCAGAAATGGGGAAATCAGGAAACGCCTGAAAGTACCGGTAAGAAGGGAGACCATCTGGTGGGAGATTATTATGTGCGGTTTGACCAGGAATATAAATCACAGGTGCAGGGATTGGTCAGGGACGGGGTGCCGGAAGAGCAAGCCGGAAAAGAGGCGCCCCTGATACTGGAAGCCCAGGAAATGCTCCGCAGGTGGGAGGCCAGGGATCCCGAAGTTACCAGTCTCTGGAAGCAGATGAATAGCTGGGTTTATGAGGGATTTGACAGCACTTATGAAAGGCTGGGAGTTTCTTTTGACAAGATCTACTACGAGTCGGATACTTATAAGCTGGGCCGGTCCATTGTCATGGAAGGACTGGAGAAAGGGATCCTGTACCGCAAGGAAGATGGCTCGATTTGGGCTGATCTGACAGGCGAGGGACTCGACCAGAAACTGCTTCTCCGCTCAGATGGTACCTCGGTCTACATGACCCAGGATCTGGGTACTGCTCACCAGCGCTTTGCTGAATTCAATTTTTACACACATGTATACGTCGTTGGAAATGAGCAGAATTATCATTTTCAGGTACTGGCATCGATCCTGAAAAAACTGGGCTATGCATGGGCGGAACGCCTGGTCCACCTTTCCTACGGCATGGTGGAACTACCCAGCGGTAAAATGAAATCAAGGGAAGGTACCGTGGTGGATGCCGATGACCTCATGGACGAAATGTCCGATACTGCAAAGAGCATGTCTGACGAACTTGGCAAACTGGATGGGTTCTCAAAAGAAGAGAGAAGTGATATATTTACCACAGTCGGATTGGGCGCTTTAAAATATTTTATACTGAAGGTCGATCCTAAAAAGAATATGACCTTTGATCCGGTTGAATCTGTTGACTTTAATGGGCATACGGGACCATTCATTCAGTATACCTATGCCCGGATCCGTTCTGTCCTGAGGAAAGCGGCTGAAAATGGCCTGATCCCGGGTGTAGAAAACAGACAGGATCTAAATCCGAAAGAGATCGACCTGATTAAAAGGATATATTTCTTTCCGGAAATCGTGAGTGATGCAGGTCAGGATCTGAATCCCTCGGTGATCGCGAATTATTGCTATGAACTGGCCAAAGAATTTAACCAGTTCTACCATGATTATTCCATCATGAATGCGGAAGGGGAGAATATTAAGAAATTCCGGTTATTATTGTCAGAGGTAGTGGTGCGTACCATTGCTACTGGCATGGGATTACTGGGCATTGATGTGCCTGAAAGAATGTAAAAAAAGAGATAGAGCATATGTTCGAGAGTTTATCAGACAGATTGGACCGGTCCTTTAAATTGTTAAAAGGGCAGGGGAGGATCACTGAGATTAATGTGGCAGAAACCCTGAAGGATGTCAGGAGGGCATTGCTTGATGCGGATGTTCACTTCAAGATCGCCAAAACCTTTACTGATTCAGTTAAGGAGAAGGCAATGGGTGAGAAGATACTGAGCAGTGTTAAACCCGGGGAGATGATGGTAAAGATCGTCCATGATGAACTGGCCACACTGATGGGTGGGGAGATGGAGGACATTAACCTGAAAGGCAATCCGGCAGTGATCCTGATCGCCGGACTCCAGGGATCAGGTAAAACGACTTTTTCAGCAAAACTGGCCAATCACCTGAAAAGCAAAAAGGGGATGAACCCCTTGTTAATTGCAGGTGACATCTACCGGCCTGCCGCTATCGACCAGCTCAAGGTGCTGGGAGAACAGGTAGATGTTCCTGTTTATACAGAGGACGGGAATATGGATCCTGTGAAAATTGCCAGGTCAGGGATCAAACATGCAAAACTTCAGGGCAAGAATGTGGTCATCATTGATACAGCAGGACGGCTGGCCATAGATGAACATATGATGACAGAAATCGAATCTGTGAAGAAAGCCGCATCCCCTCAGGAAATATTATTTGTGGTAGATTCCATGACGGGACAGGATGCTGTAAATACGGCCAAAGAATTCAACGACAGGCTTGATTTTGACGGGGTCGTACTCACCAAACTTGATGGTGATACCAGGGGTGGGGCAGCCCTGTCGATCCGTTCTGTGGTAGATAAACCAATCAAATTTGTCAGCGCCGGAGAAAAGCTTGATTCCCTTGACGTATTCCATCCATCGCGGATGTCGGACAGGATCCTTGGGATGGGTGATATCGTTTCGCTCGTGGAAAAGGCCCAGGAACAATTTGATGTCGAGGAAGCCAGGAAGCTGCAAAAAAAGATTGCCAAGAACCAGTTTAATTTTGATGACTTCCTGTCACAAATACAACAGATCAAAAAAATGGGCAACTTGAAAGATCTGGCCGGCATGATCCCCGGCGTCGGCAAGGCCCTGAAGAACCTGGATATGGATGACGATGCCTTCAAGGGGATCGAAGCCATTATCCATTCCATGACAGCCCTGGAGCGGTCGAATCCAAATATCCTGAATGGAAGCCGCAGAAAGCGGATTGCCATCGGAAGTGGTACGAGTATACAGGAAGTAAACCGCTTGATAAAGCAATTTGGAGAAACCAGGAAAATGATGAAAATGATGTCAGGCGGCAAAAACCCTTCCAGGATGATGGGCGGAATGCAGGGCGGAATGACCGGTCCCGGATGATAACAACCCCAAAACCAAACCAATATCATGATGTTAATCGACGGTAAAGAAACAGCAAGCCAGATCAAACTTGAAATTGCCAGGGAAGTGGAGAGTATCATTGCCAGGGGGGAGAAGAGACCCCATCTGGCAGCCATTCTTGTGGGTAATGACGGCGCCAGTGAAACCTATGTGAACTATAAGGTAAAGGATTGTGCACAGGTAGGTTTCGAATCAACACTGATCCGGTTTGAGGAAGATATTGCCGAAGCGGAACTCCTGGAAAAGGTCATTGAGCTTAACAAGGATCCTGAAATTGATGGTTTCATTGTGCAGCTTCCGCTTCCCGCTCATATTTCTGAAGCAAACGTTATAGAGACCATCGATCCTTCCAAGGATGTTGACGGTTTCCATCCCATGAATGCAGGACGCCTGTTGATTGGTCTGCCCTGTTTTGAGTCAGCCACACCCGCCGGGATCATTGAACTGTTCAGGCGCTACAACATTCCCACGAGCGGTAAACACTGCGTGGTGATCGGCAGAAGCAACATTGTCGGAAAACCCATCGCTGCCCTGCTGGCTCAGAAAAGGGATCTTGGAAATGCCACGGTAACCGTCTGCCACAGCCGTACCAAAAATATCAAGGAGATGACCCTGCAGGCGGATATTATCATTGCGGCAATGGGACAGCCGGGATTCCTGACCGAGGACATGGTCCCGGATAATGCTGTAGTAATTGATGTAGGAACCACCCGCGTTAAGTCAGATAAAACAAAATCCGGTTTTAAATTAATGGGAGATGTGGATTTTGATGCAGTTTCCACCAAATGCAGTTATATAACGCCTGTGCCCGGTGGTGTTGGACCCATGACCCGTGTTTCCCTGCTGTTGAATACCCTCAAAGCAGCAAAAAAGGAGATTTATCATTGATAAACCTCCTTCTCACCTGCCTAGGGTGATCGGATCCTAATCGGCAACAATAGGGATCATACTCAGCAGGTTGATTTCCGTTAAATTGGAATAATCATACTGGTACAATCCATCCTCACCAATCATGATCAGATGCTGCTGTATCGGGATTACGTCAAATGTGTTGATCTCGGCAAAATGGGCGATCTTGTTCGCATTCAGGTTCAAGGGGTCGGTAGCATCATAGATCTTTAATCCGGCATCACCGTCACATATGAATAAAATGCCCTGGTCAATACCCAGTCCGTGCGGATTATGCATGGGATAGGATTTGATCTTCATGGGACTTGCCAGCTTATGGATATCCACAATATCCAGCTGGTTTACATCTGTCTCACAAATATTCCCTGTACGTAGGGTGATATAGGCATAATTTCCTTCCACCACCACCGGATCACAGCTTGTAACATGCCAGTAGGTCGAAACATAGCTTGGATTTGCAGGATCATACAGGCTGTATATGTACATGCCCGTCATGGAACCGATGAACAGGTGCTCCCTGGCAATAAAAACCGTTTCAATGTTCCAGCCGATAGCTTTATTGCCGGCTGATATGGGAGAAAGTTCATTATTTATATCAAACATATGCAGGTTTGACTGGTCAATGACATAGAGTATATCCTCGTAAATAATAAACCTTGCCATGGAGCCACCCGTACCCGTGACTGATCCTCCGCCATTTCCACTGGCACTGGCAAATGACACCATATCCATTCCCATGGTGGATTCCCACATCCGGGTCGGATACATGAGTCCCGGATCCTGCCAATCCAGTTCTTCCGTAACCTCTTCGACCTTCCAGCCAATAACAACCCCTTCTGCCTCATCAACCATTCCTACGCGAGTGCCTGCTTCATAAGGGGGGGTGGACCAGGAAAAAAGATCTTCAAACCTGGCGACTTCCTTAATATCATTCAGATCGGAGATATCAATAGCCACCAGGTCAACATATGAATCAACATACAATATGTTATTCTTAATGGCCATGTCGATGTTGCCGGGGATCTTGATAAAGTTGATTACCTCAGGATTGGAAGGATCCGCATTATTAACTACATGTATGCCTTCCCTGACTTCATTAATCAGGATATATTCGCCGTAGAGGTAGATCTTGCCTGGCTGGTTTATCTCTTCAGGTGTTGTATCTGTAACTGCTGACCGGAGGTCCTCATATGACATGTATACCGGATTGTTCACCTCGTATGTCTGCAGAAGCTTGTCCTGGCAACTGCTCAGGATAAAAACAGAAATCAGGGTGGTGAATACAAAACCAATTTGAATTTTATTTTTTTTCATAGCGGTTGGATTTGATTTACTTACAAGATGCATCAATCGCGTATGAGGTTGCGTTCAGATACGATTTAAAGGTTGACGCAACCAATTCCTCTTCCCGATCATCTTTGAATTGTACACCGAATCAAAACATAAGCAAAAAATGAAACTGCCGAAGCAACCACCAAAACCCGTTTTTCTTCTGGTAATCTTTTTGCTAAGCGTTTCATCTCAATCCTTTATAAATGCACAAAAGCAGGAAGTTGATGCAGTCCACCTGAACAGCGGTGAGATCTATAGAGGCGACCTTCAGGTCCATGATGATGAGAACCTGGTCATGCTTCGGACCCTGTGCTGGAATACCATGATATTTACCACCGGGGAGATTGATTACATAGACAGGGAAAAGGTGAATATAAAAAGCACTCGTATTCCAGAGCCTTCCGATGGATATTTTAACCGGACGGATATGGGAGTCCTGGTGGGTACAGGAAATAATGAAAAGAATGCCATTTTCAGTGTCCAGATGGTCAACGGTTATAAAATTCAGAACAGGTTCTATCCGGGGATAGGCATTGGAATTGAGTTTTATGAGCAGGCTGTGGTTCCGGTATTTGCGGATATCAGTTACCATTTCGGCAGGAATTCATTTTCCCCGTTTATCCGGGGAAGTTTTGGTTATGCTATACCCCTGGAGAATCCGCCGGATATCTGGGGAGTCAGGACAGATAACAAGGGAGGATATATGTATGCTGCCGGATTGGGAACATCCATTCGTATTAACCAGCATAATTCCCTTTCAATATCTTTAATATACCAATTTCAGAGCCTGAAATCGGTCATTACGCAGGAATGGAATGAAGAAGTATTGAACCTGAATAAGCAATATAACCGTATCGCCTTCCGTATCGGATTTGTATTTGAATAGAAATCTGTTATTTTTACACGAAGACTTAAGGATTATGCGCAACTATTCCATCAGCAGGAAAACAGGCCTGTTGATCATATGTGTGTTTATGTTGTTCTCTTTCAACCATTGCGTTGAGGACGACAACAACCTGCCTTCCACTGCTGGTTGGTCAAGCCTTGATCCTACATCCATTCCACTGAGACAGAGGATGATCCAGGCGAACCGTGACAACCTGGTGAAAAATCCTTCTTTTGAGCAGGGCAGGATCATCAATATTGACAGCAATACGATTTCCAACAATATAACCGGCTGGAAATGGGTTGGAGAGAATGTTGACTGGGTGCTAAAGCTGGATGAGGGGGGCAATACCGGTTCAGAAGTCCATTCAGGTATACATGCGGTTATAATTCAGCGTGATAATGCGGACGAGACAATTGGACAGGGAGAAGGCATCATAAGCGACTTTATCCGCATTATCCCGGGTAATTATGAGTTTACTTTCTGGATCCGTCTTAAAGAAATCCATTCATATCAGGAAAGACACGGATCCCGGATTGATGATGCCATAGATATCCGGGTTCTCTTTTATGATAAAAACAGGCTCCTGATCAGTGGAAAAACTTATAATCCCCAAAGGAATGCCGGTATAGATCAATCTTTCAAGGCCCTTCCATTTGCCGGCTTCTGGAACATTGACAGCCTGGGGTGGTCTCTCGTGAGGGGGCGAACCACCAATGATTATCTGACAGAGGGGGATGTCCCGGATGAGGCAAAGTTCGTTAAGATCTTCTTCGGTTTAAAAGGTACCGGCACCATGTGGATTGATGATGTTGATTTCAGGTACTCCTCGAGTAATTTCACATCTCTTGAAAAATCAGAACGTTTTTTTGATACGACATTTACGGCCATTGACTTGCTGGTACCCACACCCAAAAAAGCCCTTGCCCTGGATCCTTTTACCTACCATTATCCCGGATCAGACAGCCTGCCTTCTCCTGTCATCCTTATACCGCAACATTCCTCAAGACAGACATATGCCGCGGCCCTGTTGTTGAAAACCAGGCTGGATACACTTTTCAGGAGGCATTACGGCAAGGAGCATAAATCCAGGATTTTGATCACCTCCAATATATCAGATAAGCATATACAATCGGGTGGTCTTATTTTCAGCCTGGGCAAAAACCATCTGTCAGGCAGGAGAGGTATGGGATTTTACTTGAAAGAACTGCAGGGACAGGAGCAAGGTTACGTCATTCAGCCTGATTCCCTGGCTCCGAACCTGGTCCACCTGCTTGGGAATTCTTCTGAAGGGGATTATTATGCTGCCGTAACTGCTATACAACTGCTTGATAAGAGTCATTTTATATACCGGCAGTCCAGGATCACGGATTATCCGGATATCCCTGAACGATCTTTTCTGATTTCACCGGTAGCTGCGTCATCAGACAATCCGGAACACGCAGATGATCTGGCCGATATGATAAACCTGAAACTGAATCATGGATATCTGGACTATTATCGGTCCAGGACCATGTGGGACCGGACCAGCACAGCTTACCTCAGAGGATTGGCGGAGATTGGCAGGAAAAACGGAAAGCATGGAATGATCCAACTGGCTCAGATGGTTAATCCATACGCATTTCTTCCGGTAGGGGCCCGGCTGGATTCTCTCGAAATGAGATCAAGGAACAGGTGGATTCATGCCAGTTCATCAAGTTTATCGAAACTTTATATGAGGTTTCAGGCCGGAATTGAAGCCGGTGCTTCAACATTGGTATTGTGTGCAAATGATCATCTTCCATATGATGGCGGTCATCCCCTGAATTATTCACTATATGCCGACAGGGATAGAAACACATACATAAACCTGCAGGAAGCTCATCTTGAACTGATCAATTCAATTATTAACACTGAGGGCTTTGACAGGTCTGTAAAACTGGAATTTATTCCACCATGGTATGCAAATGAGATGGTTGATCAGAGCAGGGGACAGGGGGAACAATACCTCAGGGACCTGTCAGGTAAACTACCGGATAATATTACCATGCTCTGGTCGGGGCCCTCTCCACGGAGTTACTCGGTTGATGAAGCCGATTATCACAGGTTCAAAGAACTTGTGGGTAGGGAACTTGTTCTGTGGGACAACAGCCTTAATACTATCCCTGAGATATTGGGAGACACATCCTTAAGCATGAGCCTGTCCCTGAAGTTACGTACACTGAATATTTTGGAACCTTACCAGGTCAAAATTACCAATCCTTCAATTTTTGGTGAACGGGCTGGTAAAATCCTTATTAATAGTCCACTCGATACTGAACTGATGAAAATAAGAGTGGCCACTGCGGCTGATTTTTTGTGGAATACCCGGACATATAATCCCGATCTGTCATTGTGGAAAGTACTGGTATCAGGGTATGGGACAGAAGCAGCCATGAACCTGTATCATTTCAATGAATCATATATGGTTGTTCTGGGATCTATAGCCGCTTTGAGAAATGACAGTGGAAATCAACGCCATGCGAGGCAGATAAAAGATCAGCTTGAAATCATGCAGGAAACCCTTGAAACACTTGAAAAACAAATACCCCATAATCCCAGGTTAATAAACGAACTGAGAAGCCTGAAAATGAACCTGGAACGCAGATTTGAAAAAGATGTAAAAGCGGTATCGACCCAGGTCATGGCTGTTATTGACAGTATTTAATTTTCCCGTAAATATTACTAATTTTGAACCCTCAAACTGACATTTCAGGATGGATAAGGAAAAGGAATATTTTCAGGAAGATGGTGAGTTAAAGGAGATTCTCGGTCGATTCGAAAATATGTTGAACCAGGTGGAGGCGTATTTCTTCGATGTACATGAATTTGAAAGGATTATTGACCATTATCTGGATACCAATCATTTTACAAAAGCCATAGACGCTGTACAATACGGCATTAACCAGCATCCCGGATCAACTACCCTGCTGATCAAGGAGGTCCAGGTATACGCAGAAAATGGAGATTCCCTCAAGGCGCTGAAAATGATCAGGTCACTTGAAAGGATCGAAGAATCAAACAGCGAGATTTACATGCTGAAAGGAATGATCCTGAATCAGCTGGGAAGGATCAAGGAAGCTGAAGTGGCATTTAACAAGGCTGTTGATCTCAGCTATGATAACCTGGAAGAAATCCTGTATGATATTGCCCTTTCATTTGAGTATGTTAATCAATATAAGATTGCAGTATCTTATCTTGAAAAAGCTTATCAAAAGAACCCAAAGAAACTGAACATCCTGTATGATCTTGCCTATTGTTATGACAGGCTCCACGATTCTGACAAAAGCATTAAATATTATGAAATCTATTTAGACCAGGAGCCATTTTCAGAGAATGTTTGGTATAACCTTGGACTCCTTTACTTTAAGAAAGAAAACTTCAACAAAGCAGTAGAATGTTACGACTTTGCCATCGCCATCAATGATCAGTACTCTTCTGCTGTCTTTAATAAGGCCAATGCCCAGTCCAACCTGGGGGATTATGAAGGGGCGATAAAAACATACAAGGAATGCATCCTGCTGGAACCTGAGAATGTGTTGGCACATTGTTACCTGGGTGAATCTCTTGAAAAGCTGGAACGATATCAGGAAGCCATAGAATGGTATCTTAAATCTACTGAGATCGATCCTTTATATTCGGAAGGATGGTACGGCATTGCAGTATGTTACCTCTTCCTGAAATTGTATAATGATGCCCTCTTTTATGTGAGCAAGGCCATTTCCAAGGATGAGGAAAATCCGGATTTCTGGTTTACGCTTGGAAATATTCATGCCCATCTTGGATCAAAGACGGATGCTGTGAAAGCATACTCCAGAACCACGGAACTTGATCCCTATGATGATGAGGCCTGGATAAATCTTGCACACCTGAATTTTATGCAGGAGGAGACAGGGAAGGCCATCAATGTCCTGAAAGATTCATACGGTTATACATTTGATATCCCCCTTGTAAATTTCCACCTGGCTGCCTACCATTATTTGGTAAACAAATCAGATCAGGCTTTGAAGTTTTTTGAGAAGGGATTGAAGCTGGATTATTCGGAGTACAGATCTGTGAGGAAGATCAGTCCGGATATGTTGGAAGACCCACTTTATAAAGACCTGTTGGAAAAGCATATCATATCACGGAAATCCGGAAAACGAAACTAGCACCAAATTATACAGCATGAACCAGGAAATACCTTTTATCCCAGAGAGAACCCGACAGCCAAGGGAATCAGGATTGACCATGATGATGGACAAGGGCCTGAGTATCAGGGAAGCAGAAAATTTCATCAGTTCCAGTGCAGAATTTACCGATCTTGTCAAGTTTGGCTTTGGTACGGCATTGATCTCCAAGGGATTGGAAGAGAAGATCAGCATCTACAAAGCGGCAGGGTTAAAACCATATTTTGGGGGTACATTATTTGAATTGTTTGTGGTCCGGAATAAGTTTGATGACTTCCGTAAAATGCTTGACCGTTATCAGGTTGAGTATGCTGAGGTATCAGATGGATCCATGGCCATTCCGCATGATGAGAAGCTGGATTGCATCATGAAACTGGCTGAACAGGTTACTGTTATATCCGAGGTAGGATCGAAGGTTGCCGAAGCAGAGATCCCGGATGAGAAATGGGTTACCATGATGAAAGCTGAACTCGGTGCCGGATCCTGGAAGGTCATTGCCGAGGCCAGGGAGAGTGGAACCATCGGGATTTACCAGAAAGACGGTTCTGCCAATACCGGACTGATCGATGAGATTGTCAGACAGATCCAGGTGGAGGATGTTCTCTGGGAGGCCCCGAACAAAAACCAGCAGGTCTGGTTTATTCAACTACTCGGTGCAAATGTTAACCTGGGCAACATTGCACCCAACGAGGTGGTAGCACTGGAGAGTCTTAGACTGGGACTGCGTGGTGATACTTTTTTTGATTTCCTGCCCGATTCTTTTCACGATAAAAAATTATGATTACACGGCGACTTAAAGATTTTGGAGTCCTGATCCTTAAAGGCATGGGGATGGGCGCAGCGGATGTAGTGCCCGGAGTTTCCGGTGGGACCATTGCATTTATTACCGGCATATATGAAGAGCTGGTACACTCTATCAAAAATATCAGTTTAAAAACCATAAGTGTCATCTGGAAGGAAGGCCTGCCAGCATTCTGGAAGGCAGTTAATGGCAATTTTCTGCTATCGATTGTGGTGGGAATATTAATTTCCGTGTTGTCCCTTGCCAGAATACTTGAATATCTCCTGGTAAACCATCCTATCCTGATCTGGTCATTTTTTTTTGGACTGATTATCGGCTCTGCCATTTACGTGGCTCGGTCCATTGAAAAATGGAACATTGGAACTGTCATCAGCCTGCTGGCCGGAATTGCAACAGCATGGATTGTCACCAGCATAACCCCGGCTGAAACTTCGGAGGCATACTGGTTTATCTTTCTGGCCGGTGCCCTTGCCATCTGTGCCATGATCCTTCCGGGGATATCGGGCAGTTTTATCCTGCTTTTGCTGGGAAAATACCAGTTCATCTTAAGTGCCCTGAATGAAGCCAGGATCAGCATCATTGCCGTACTACTTGCCGGTGCATTTACAGGGATTATTGCTTT
>DAOWJB010000292.1 GCA_030640625.1 Bacteroides sp. | reverse complement strand
GCGGCCCTAACATATGACGATGATCTGTTTCTCATATCCTACGACGGTCCGGCGGAGATGACATGCGGTGATGTTCGATTTCATGGAACCGCTTTGTTGCTAAGGACTGATGTGGGCGGTGGTGGATATTCTCAAGCATATATGGTGGACGGAAAGAAGTTAACGATTAAGCGAGCTGGTTTTTTCTACTGAAATTCCAACGCCTTCTCGGTCATTTGACCTGTGGTAAGTAACTACTTTGCGGTGAAAATATAACTCCGGTACGATATAACCGAAACGAAGAAAAAGACATTGGAATATAAAAATTCTCCACCTAAATAATATGAAATCCATTGTATTTACAGTTTTCCTGATGCTGTTATCGGTCTCGGTATTTTCTTTTACCGACGAAAGTCACTTCAGTAAAACATTTAATACTATAAGATTTTTCAGGGTTTTTACACCCCCTGACTACGATCATGGTGACAGCTTAAAAAGATATCCGGTCATTTATTACTTTCATGGCTGTGGAGGAAGTTACAGGAGCAGTGGCACTTACAGTTATGCAGATTATGGATTAACTGCACCTGTTGCAATCAACAGAAACTATGATCCGGACTACGATTATCCTAATAACACTGATTTTGAAAATGTTGTGTATCACAGGGAGGTAATTATCGTCTGTGTTGACGGAAAGATACCAGACCTTCCGGGATGCGGTGTCTATTTTCCTTCACAATCTGATTCCTGGAACGGTAACTACTATAACTTTTCAGCCTATATAAGAGAGCTGATTGATGTAGTCGATTCGCGGTACAACACGAAGATCGGTCCACAATACAGAGCTGTCTCCGGACTTTCCATGGGAGGCAATACGGCCATCTGGGTGGCTGCTACAAATCCTCATCTTTTCAGCAGTGCTTCCGAGTTTTGTCATGCACCTCAATATTATGATGTTGGGGAACCTTCATACATGACAACCATAGATATTCAGCAACTCTGGAGAAATTTAAGGGGACTTCCTTTCAGACATTCAACAACTGACAGGGATTATCTCAAGTACTATACAATCCAGTTATATGAGACCTATACCGGAGCGGGTTTTGAAAATGAATACTATCTGGCTGACTTCTGCGCACACTGGGCTGCCAGGACTGATCTGCAATTTGATTTTCATATCGACCATTTTGCTTCGGCCAAAGGAAATGTTCCCTGTTTCTCCTTTGTCAACCTGTATCCTTCTTTTGAGATCCGCGGTTACAACATATCAAGTACTAAAAAGGGAAATGGCTGGATATATCTGCGCGATATAACCAAAAATGGCTTTGGTATCTATACGAGGGAGCGGCTTCCGTGGGGAAAAGCACTTTCAAACTTTGATATTTCAGTAAGCACTCCACCCATCTATACCCCAAACGGAGAATATACAGTCTCGCGATACTCCTATCGTAATAACACTTTTGACAGTCAGCAGATTATTGCAGATTCAGCCGGCAGGTTAATTATTACTTCTTCCGGAGGAATGGGTGAAGAAATAGGTATTACCGGCAAAGGACTTCAACCTCCTGTTATTGTTCTGACAGACACGATCAATGAAAATATCTATCTGGATAACGATACTGAAACCTTCCTCTCCTTTGATGTTATTAATCTGTCAACATCAGACCAGACAATAGATTTCAAGGTCTTAACGGAGGATGACAGATTACTTACGATCAAACAGGGATCCAAACAGGTAAGCATACCTGCAGTAAGTAAAATCCGTGTAGATTCACTTTTGGTATGTAAGGGAAATTATTTGCCCTCATTTAAAAACATTGGCTATATCAGAATTATTTCCTCCATAAATGGGGCTATTCAGGAAAAGGAACATTATATCCAGGTAACTGTTAAAAATCAAATCCAATACCCGGAACCTTCCAGCATAAAAATATTTGACGGAAGATCTGAAAACCTCCCCCTGTTCAAATATGCCTGGAACGAATGGAATGAGCCGGTTTCATCCGGTGTGATATCCGAAGGTCTGGGGAACGGGAACGGGAAAGCTGAAATGGGAGAGACTTTCTCAATCTGGATCCAGGCTCCTTCGGCAATTGATTCTTTGGATACCCATACCTGGCATCCTGTTATCCCGGTAAACGCAGGAGACAATCAAGATATTTTTGTGGAAAAGGTAATCCAGTACCCTTTTAATACCGGAAAATCTGTCCTTTCCGCTCAAATCAGACTCAACAGAAAGCCTGAAAGAAACAAGCCCATCAGAATACCCCTGCAGGCTGAATTCCTGAAAGTCCAGCCCCTTGTAAATGATTGTCACAGGAATGTTGCTGATGGCTTTGGATATTTCTATTATGAAATTCTTCTGCACGAAGATGGTACAGTCGAAATACCCTAAAATTTCACAATATTTCGGGCATCCTGAAAGACAGCTTCCCTGGTAATTTTTTCGGGTTCTTCCAGATCGGATTTCAGATCGAGATATTGCAATTTTCCTTTAATGGGCAGATCCATTTTATAGGGACTGCACTGGGATAAGACTTCCATTGACTTTTTGGCACCTTCATATAACGCTTTTCGTGTTTCCTTAAATGGATATAGTATAGCAGCTTCCCGTGCTATACCCTCCTTAACTGCCACTGTTATACAGCTACTACCAAAGAAATGCTCTGCTTCCCTGCAGGTTGCTACATCACCTGTAACTAAAATTGTAGGCACACCATAATATCCGGCAATCGTAGCACATTGGACCAGCTCCCCGCATTCTACCCCGTTATACCAATATCTATTCTCACTTTTTGAAGACTGGGTATGGTGCAAAACCCCGTCGGGTGTACCCATCATTGCATGGGCACCAAACTGGACCATTCCCGCAAATGAATCATCCAGTCCCCACATTGCACCGGACCTGGGTACTCCGGTAACATACTTTATGCCCGGTTCCATCATGTGAGGAATTACACATTGATTTCCATGTCCGTCAACAATCAGGATCTCAGTTGCTCCTCCATCATATAGCCTACGAATTACCACTGAAAGGTCGTCCATAAAATATTCACAGGCCTGGATGTTCAATGGAGAGTCTTTTTCCCGGGTCTGTCCAAACTTGTAAACCCCACTTACACCTTCCAGACCTGTAAGTAAAACCATCACGGCCAATTGCCTGAGAGAAAAGCGCATTTTGAAACAGGCTTTTCTCTGGTTGCTATTATCCGAATATCTTTGCCGGCTTCCCTTATTATCAGGAAAGATCAGACTGTTCTTTTGACACTCCAAAAGGGAGATTTGAGCTGAGGATGATTTCATAATTTTTAAATTACTTGATTATAATATAATTAAATGTCCGGTAAATAGTATAATCTGAAAGTAAAAAATCAGTTGACATTGTTAAAATAAAATAGTTCAGTGATTTGAAAGTCTGATGAAATTTGTCGAAATTTAATTATTATGAAGCCATTTTTACATATTATTATTGTTTTAATATTAATTCATGTAAACGCCTTTGCTCAGGAAGATCCTGTTAAACAGGAAGAGAAGATCTACAAAAAAGTAGGTGCATACGAACTTAAAGCAGATGTGTTTTATGCCTTCTCTGGCTTAAAAAAGCAGAATAGTCCGGCCATTGCCTTTTTTCATGGAGGTGGTTGGGTATTTGGCAGTCCTGATGAATTTCATAACACATGTGAAAGGTTTGCCAGAAAAGGTTTTGTGGCATTTTCTTTTCAATATCGGCTTTCGATAATGGATGATGGAACTCACCCTCATCCTGACATTACTCCAATTGAATCCGTCAAGGATGCAAGGTCGGCCATAAGGTGGATCAGGGGAAATGCAGAATCCTTAAAGATCGATCCTGAAAAAATTGTGGTAGGGGGCCAATCAGCAGGAGGACAACTGACTTTATCAACGGCCTTGATGGATGAGATCAATGAAGAAACCGACAACTTGAACATTAGTCCCGTCCCCAATGCCATGTTGTTATACTCGAGTTCGGTGAATATGATGGAAGCCTGGGCGGATTACCACATGGGTGATAGGAGAGATCAGATATGGGCCATCTCCCCGTATCATAACCTGAAGAAGGATATGCCTCCTACCATTGCCTTCCATGGTGAGGAGGATTGTACGGTGCCCTTATATGCTGTAAAGTTTTTTGAGGAAAAAATGAAAGAATTAGGCAACCATTATGAATTAATCACCTACAAGGGGCGAAAACATTACCTGGGTGAGGGAATTGATAAATATTCAACGTATTTCGATGAGGAGATTCTGGAAAGAACGGATGAATTTCTGATACAATTTGGTTTTATGAAAAAAGAAGATGAAGGAACCAAATGAATTTCACTTCATATCACCTCCTGTTGTTATTGCCAGGATGACCGGGATCTTGTCCTCAGACAATACAAGCAGGATTAATAAAAATAATAGTGGAGTAGTCTTTTTCATTCTTTTAAAATAGTCCCCCTTCTTCCTTGATGATATAAGGGCACAGGTTAAAGCTATCGCAATCAACACCGTTCAACCGGGACAAATGTTCCGCTGCCAACTGGCCGGGGATGATATCGATCAAAAACTGCCATGGGCCGGATATTGACGGCAGATTAATAACCGGGGCATTTAATTGACCAGGTAAGTTTTGTCCAATCCTCAGCACACGGCACCTAAGCTGTTGC
>DAOWJB010000248.1 GCA_030640625.1 Bacteroides sp. | reverse complement strand
TGATGATACTGTCAAGAAGGGACCTTTCAGTAGATATTTTAATGACCAGAAAGACCACTACCAGAACCATATGGAAGGCAATGGTTCCAAGAATGCCAGTGGCATTTTCCTGCATTCCGCCCCGTATCTTTTGCCAGAAAGGCGACATATTAAAATACATACCCCGTAGGGAAAGTCAATAATAGTAAATCTTTACTTATTTTAGCAATTATTGAACGACTAAAACACCTATTCTAGTCTGCAACATTTGAACCTTATTATAATGAAAATCATCCTCCGTCCTTCCATGATCATGCTATTGCTGTTACTGATCACCATAACACAGAATTCCTGTAGTTTCCTCAAGGAAATATCTACCCTGGGAAAATGCGAATTCCGGGTGACCACCCTTGAAAATCCTGAAATTGCAGGGGTGGATGTCAGCCAGATACGTAGTTTTACCGATCTGAATTTTGTTGATATGGGCATAATCAGTGCATCCATATTTAAAGGAGACCTTCCCCTGTCCTTCACCCTGAATGTGGAAGTCCGGAATCCAAATCCTGCCATGGCTGCCCTTAACCGCCTGGAATATATGGCATTTATCGATGATGTGCAGGTGGCAGAAGGCAATCTTGATCAGCGCATAGAGATTCCCCCCAACGGTGGTATCTCAACCATCCCGATGCGATTTAATACCGATCTGATAGATATCCTTATGAAAGATTCAAGGCAGGCACTGGTGAATTTCGGATTGAACCTGGCCGATGCCGGAAAACGCCCGACAAGGGTGAGTATAAAAGTGAAACCAACCATCCTGGTTGCTGCCATGGAAATAAATTATCCGGGATATTTCACCGTAAAGCATGATTTTAGCAGTGGAGATGAAGAATAAAAATGGGTGCCTACAACTGGTTAAAGTCAATGGTGAAAATGAATTCTGCCCTGGTATCACGTGTATCCGGCAGGTAGATCACCCTGCCCCCAATGTTAAATGCAAAAAGGAACTGGGCCAGGTGAACATCTGTGGTTAATTCGAGGCCAAGGGATTGGAAATTCTGGTTAACCGGACCGTCATCACTATGCCGCAGGTAAACATCCTGTCCCCATGCATAATCATAGAAAACAGCTCCCCTGAACCGCTTGAAATATGCTGCCCGCCAGATTCTCAGATCAGGGTAACAGATGGGAAATACATAATCTGCCGTAAGCTTTTGAAGTCCAACAGCAGTATGGTTTTCAATCCCCCTGGGCATACTGATCAGATTTCCCATCAGGAACTTTCCCGGTTTTTGTTTTTGCGCAGCAGCAAGTATTTTCAGGGTCTGGTGCCGGAGAACTCCCGGAAAATAAAATACAGCTGTCCCGGCGATGGTTGACCCGAGCTGTTCGTCTTCAAACGGCGTATTCACATAACGAATATCAAATACCTGGCCCGCCCGGGGGATAATATCCCTGTATGCTGTTTTCAGATAGTTATAGAAATACAGACGATAATCCAGGAAGGTCATCCCCATTTTATAAGCATTCAGCGCATCGTAGTAAAAATAAGCCCGGCTGTACCGGGATTCCACCCCGGGCCGCATTCCCAGTACCCACCTGTTTGTAGTAAGGCTGAGCGGCAGGAAAACTTCAAAATTTAAACTCATGTCGGTGCTTACTGTGGAGGGTTGTTCCACCCCGTTTGACAGTGTATCGACATATGGCGTACCCCCGAAATCATAGGAGAGTTTAAATACGGGGTACCAGCCTGAATAGGTAAATGCTGCATGAATAAAATGGTCCCTGTCCTTGTATTCATACCCAAGGGTAGTCGTCGCTGTACTCAGCCTGTTCTGAGAGAAAACCATTACACCCGGTGACACCGGAATATTTTCAATACTGGGGTCATCAACGTCGAAATACAGGGGTACCCAGCTATGAAAATTAAACAGGTTGGTTATTTTCCTGTAGGGCCTGGATTCAAATTTTTCCTGAATTTGTTGTGATGGTTCAGGTATGTTTGATTCCTCTTCAGCAGAAGGCAGGTTGAGCTGTTCACCATCGTCAATAACCTCAGCCAGGGGAACAAACTGGCCTGGATCAAAGACTGTTTCCACTAAATTGAAACCCTGCGAAGTGTAGTCTGAATAAATTAATCTATCTCCATTCGCAGAAATGTCGGGCATAAAAGCTCCAAACCGGGATGATGTAACACGTTGACATTCGTTGGTTTTCAGGTCAAGTGCATAAATATTATCAATCCCCGAAAAAGTTCCCCTGAAAATCAAATAATCTTCACCCGCCTGCAGTTCGGCGATATCTTTGAATCCTGCCTCGAACAGGGTCTTCCACGCTGACCCGGCCAGGCTATAATACATGATTTTTTTTCCGGCTGTTCCCAGGGCCGTCAAATAAATACCATCCTGATCCTTTGACCATACAGGGAACTGCAGGTATTTATTCCCGGGAGAAGGGATCCTGTCAAGGACTTCCCCTTTTGCTACACTGATGACCACCAGGAAATATTGATTCTGTTCATCAGCCTCTATGGCCACTACCCGTGTTGCATCAGGTGACAGGTCAGGGGCAAAATAGCGGCTCTTCCAGGTCAGCATTCTCTCTGCTTTCCCTGTCATATCAAAGACCTTGATGATGGAATAACTCCTCCTCGCCCAACGAACATCACGGATGATCTCGGTCCACACAATCTTCCCCTTACCGACACTGATATTGGCTGCATCATAAAATCCTGGCCGGTGGATACGCTTTTCATTCCCTTCGCGGTCAATCAGCACAAATTCACTGATCCGGTCTATGCCGGATTTTTCAGCAAACATAAGGCTGTCATTCACATATCTTGGAAAGCGGTAATTGGTATAATGCTTCGATTTTGGCTGATTCCACTGTGCTGACCGGGTCAGGATGCGTGCACTATCCCGGGAAGCCCAATGAGATCGTAGTGTCTCAAAGGTTTCCTCGTACAAACCTGATTTGGAGGTCCCGGCATATTTTTTCATGCCGAAATAAAATGGATAGATCGTATATGGGTTCCTGGCTGTATAGTCAACCATCTTTCCCCAGAATTCATTTTTATATTTATTCCTTGCATGGGAAACCATCTGGTAACCATATTGGTAATGATTGGGAACATAATCCCTGTACGAGCCAAAGGTGGCTTTTTCATAGGAGTAAAGTCCGGGTATCTCCCCCAGGATTGCTTTGATCTCCATTTCAAAAGATGGCAGCCTTCCCCGGCCAGCGTGTGACAATCTTGTTTCCGCATCCACTGCATCGCCTTCCAGGAACCAGAATGGCATCATGCCGGAGACTGCCCCAATCCCCATTTCTCCGGTTACATATGAAAGGCCCTTTGTAAAACCCTGCCTTAATTTATCCACCTGCACCACATGCCTGAACTCATGAAGGGCCAGTTGCTCAAGGTAATCTTGTGGATACTGAAAGGGAGAAGGTGTGGTAACCAGCTCCATGCGTTTGGGTGCCCATGCAACAAATCCATTGGAACGAACTGAATGATTATGCAGGATTACGGGTATTTGTGCGGGTTTATGTCCCAGGTATCCTGCGTTGGGCTCATAGTAATGTTCCAGGATATTGGTAAGTCTTTGCACTTCCTGCCCGAAATCCTCCGGATAGATGACCCTGAAGTGATCGGTCCGGATCTGCCTCCAATTCAGGGTTCCCGGGTCTTCTCCCTGGTCATAGAACTGGGCATGGCTATGGATTACGAAAAAAAATAAAATTCCGGAGATGAAAAACCTTCCTGATACTGTATTTGACCGACCCATATATTCCCGAAAAATATAAATTCCCGGTATGATAAAAAAACACTAAATTCGCCAAAGTTAATATTTGACCCCGCTCAATCTAAAAAGTTTACTGTTGAAAACATTTCAATTCTGGAATAATGTAACCGGCTGGTTCGCCTTCCTGATCGCAACAATCGTTTATTTATTGACAATAGAACCCACAACCAGTCTCTGGGATTGTGGGGAGTTCATTGCAACCGCTTATAAGCTGGAGGTTATGCATCCTCCAGGGGCTCCTCTGTTCATGATCATGGCCCGGTTCTTTTCAATTTTTGCATCCGGACCGGAGACTGCAGCAAAAATGATCAATGCATTATCGGCGCTTTCCAGTAGTTTTACCATCCTGTTTTTATTCTGGACCATCACCCATCTTGGAAGAAAGCTGCTTGCGGATACTGAGCAAGCTTCAAAAGCCAACCTGCTGGCCATCATGGGAGCCGGTTTTGTAGGCGCCATGGCCTATACCTTTTCAGATTCATTCTGGTTTTCAGCTGTGGAAGGAGAAGTTTATGCCGTCTCATCCCTCTTTACAGCCGTAACTTTCTGGGCCATCCTGAAATGGGAAAATGTAGCCCATGAAAAAAATGCCAACCGTTGGATCTTGTTGATCGCCTATTTAATGGGACTCTCGATTGGAATTCACCTGCTGAACCTGCTCGCCGTACCCGCCATTGTACTGGTCTACTACTTTAAAAAATACAAGGTTACCACACGTGGTATCATTTACTCCCTTGCCATGTCCATTCTGATCATGGGATTCCTTCAATACATTGTGATACAATGGTTTGTCAGGTTAACAACCTATTTCGAGCTGGCCTTCGTGAACGGATTCGGCCTTCCCTATAACAGTGGTTTATTTTTTTACCTGCTGCTTATTATAGGTGGGATCGCCTACGGTGTTCATTACACCCATAAAAAGAAAAAAGTGGTGCTCAATACAGCCATCCTTGCTGTGGCGCTTGTATTGATCGGATATTCTTCATATGCATTGATTATCATTCGTTCATCGGTTAATCCTCCCATGGATATGAACAATCCCGAATCTGTCTTTGACCTTCTGCCCTACCTGAACAGGGAACAATACGGACAGCGGCCACTTGTCAAGGGACATTATTATAATGCCCCTATCATCGGGACCGAGGAAACCCGTGCAAATTATATTAAGGAGGATGGTAAATATGTAATAAAAGACCACAAAATAGAATATATATATGACGAACGCCTGACCACTATCTTCCCCCGGATGTACAGCAATGACCCGCAACATGTATCGGCTTACGAGAGCTGGGTAAACATCAAGGGAACCAGGGTACAGATAACAGACCGCAGTGGCGAATCAAAAACAGTCGTAAAACCCTCCTTTGGTACCAACCTTGCCTTTTTCTTTAAATACCAGGTGGGACATATGTATTTCAGGTACTTTATGTGGAATTTTTCGGGCCGGCAGAATGATGTACAGGGATACGGTGGAATTCTCAATGGAAACTGGATTTCAGGGCTTAAGTTCATTGACGAAGCCCGGCTTGGCAAGATGGATAAATTACCGGACAAGATGGCAAACCATCCTGCCAGGAACAGGTATTTTATGTTACCGTTTTTACTGGGGATCATCGGCATGTTTTATCATTATAACAAAACAAAAAAGGATTTCTTCGTAGTCATGGCCCTGTTTATACTGACCGGGTTTGCCATTGTGGTATACCTGAACCAGAAACCCATGGAACCCAGGGAGCGTGATTATTCTTATGTGGGTTCTTTCTATGCCTTCGCGATCTGGATAGGCCTGGGTGTAATGTCGCTCTATGAGCTCCTGAAAAAGAAAGTTCCGGCCCTGGCAGGTGCCGGGATAGCCACGCTATTGACTGCCATCCTGGTACCTGGCATCATGGCCAGGGAAAACTGGGATGATCATGACCGCTCCGGAAGGTATACCGCGAGGGATCTGGCCCATAATTACCTGAACAGCTGTGCACCCAATGCCATTCTTTATACAAACGGGGACAATGATACTTTTCCGCTCTGGTACGCACAGGAAGTGGAAGGGATCCGAACCGATGTCAGGATCATTAACCTCATGCTGTTCAACACGGAATGGTATATTGACCAGATGACACGGCGGGCTTACGAATCTGCTCCTGTGCCCATGACCCTTACCAAGGACAAGTACCAGGATGGAACCAATAATATCATTTACCTGCATGAACGTGTGGAAGGGAATGTTGACCTGAAACAGATCATTGATTTTGTGGCCAATGAGGATCCCAGGACCAAGTTTAATCCACAACCAGGCATGTCTCTTGACTACATACCCAGCAAGAAATTTAAAATCCCGGTAGATAAGGAAAAAGTCCTCCGTAACGGCGTTGTCAGCGAGAAGGATACAGCCTTGATCTTACCTGAGATCAGCTGGACCATCAACAAAAGTTCGATATTGAAAAATGAGTTGATGCAGCTTGATATCCTGGCTACCACGAACTGGGACCGCCCCATCTATTTTGTAGCTGCTGGTAATGAGGGTGCCATGAACCTGGAACCATATTTCCAGATGGATGGACTGGCCTACCGGCTCGTGCCCATATCCACCCCGGGAAGAAATTTCATGACCTATGGCCGGATCGATACAGATACACTGTGGAACCGGATGATGAATACTTTCAGATACGGCCGGATGGAAGAGCCGGATGTGCATCTTGATTACTATAATATCCGTACCCTTTCGGTGATCAAGCTCAGGAATAAGTTCCACCGGCTGGCTTCTGAACTGGTCGCAGAGAACAAGATTGATTCAGCCGTTGTGGCACTGGATCGCTGTATGGAGCTCATGCCCCATCCCAAAGTTCCCTATGATGCCTTCGTGCCTCCAATGGCAAGAACCTACTACAGGTGTGACCAGCGGGAAAAAGGATTTGAGATCATGCGCAGGCATGTGGATATAATGCTGGCAGACCTTGACTACTATTACGACCTGAAACAGGAATACAGGGAGACCCTTGATTACGAGATCCGGCTTTCGCTTCAATTACTGCAGGAGTACAATAATATCGCAATGGAATCTGGGGAGACGGAGATAACCCAGGAGATAAACGAACAATTTAATAATTACTACCAGCGATATCTCCAGGAAAGAAAATAAAGTAAGGGCCCTTGGTCATTTGTCCCTGTTCATTAACTCCTGTGCAAAACTTGCCAGCGGTTTCTTGCGGTGAGCGTCGACGTGCACCCGTTCCAGGTATTGGATGGCTTTATCATAATATGCTGATGCAGCTTCGGCCGATATGGAATCAATATCAAGTTGCTGATAAATTTTTTTTACTTCCCTGACCTTGGTTTCAGGCCTGATCTTTTCCTGTCCAAGGATATCGGTTAATCTGGACTTCAATTCTCCGTCTGATAATTCGAGTGCCTTGACCAGCAGAAATGTCTTTTTATTGGCAACAATATCATTCCCGATCTTTTTGCCAAATCTCTCAGGATCCCCAAATACATCGAGGTAATCATCCCTGATCTGAAAGGCAATGCCAAGGTTCAGTCCAAATTCATACAACAATTCAGCATCCAGTATATCTGCTCCTCCGGAAATGGCCCCCATTTTCAAACTGGCAGCTATCAACACAGCCGTTTTTAACTCGGTCATTTTCAGGTACTCGCCAACCGTGACATCCATTCGTGATTCGAAGTTCATGTCATATTGCTGTCCCTCACAAACCTGCAATGCCGTTAAATTGAACAGAAGCTGGAGGTCCTTCAGACATGGATCCTCTGACTCGGAGAGGATCTTATAGGACAGGATGGACATTACATCCCCGGACAGGATGGCGGTATTGTGATCCCATTTCCTGTGAACCGTTGCATGTCCACGCCGGATATTGGAATTGTCCATGATATCGTCATGCAAGAGGGTGAAATTATGAAAGAACTCAATGGCCAGTGCGGGCTTTATAGCTTTATGTACAGCATCGTTAAAAATACTGCATGCCATTAACACCAGTGCCGGACGCAAACGCTTGCCCCCAATTGACAGAATATATCTGACCGGTTCATATAATTCATCCGGAAAACGGTCAATGACAGTTTTCTCCAGCTCATTGTTAACAATCTGCTGTGCCTCTTCAAATCTTAACATATCACGGGTTCAGTACTTAAAAGTAACACAAATTAACTTCTCCCCCCAATCATGTCATATCAATCACAAGCCCTGGCCGAATCCGATATCACATTTTTTCCTATTTTTACGCCCGGAATCTGGCCTTATCTTTGCAGGAATAGAGAAAAACCATATGCTGATATGAGAGTTCGCACAATCTGTTTTGTCGTTTTACTGCTTACTACCGTTTTA
>DAOWJB010000152.1 GCA_030640625.1 Bacteroides sp. | reverse complement strand
GAGTTCCCCGGTCAGGTCAGGATCCTCTCCATCTGCCATACCCGTAATGCGGACAGGGTGGATGCTGTTTATAGCTGCCTGAGAAGCCTTGAAAGAGATGGGTACATAATGTTCCCCATAGCCCCTTGCATTTCCTTCACGGAACTTCTCCACCAGCACATGCTGGTTCGTGCCGATCAATGAAGATCGGTACTTCCGTTTTGTCTCTTCTGCAAGGAGGCGGATGATCTCGCTTCTTTCCGTTTTGATCTTTTCCGGGACCTGGTCAGGCATACGTTCTGCACGGGTGCCTTTGCGTTTGGAGTACTTAAAGGTATGTATATGGCTGAACCCGATCTCACTTACCACGTCGCAGGTGGCTTGAAAATCCGCTGCCGTCTCACCCGGAAAGCCCACAATAATGTCTGTGGTCAGGTTGAAGTCCGGGTACATCTTCCTGATCTTTTCCACGATTGCCCTGAACTCCGCCAGCGTATACATCCTTCTCATTCTAAGCAGCACGGCATCTGAACCACTCTGAAGGCAAAGATGCAGATGGGGCATGAGTTTCGGATGCCGGAACAGCTCGATGAAACGGTCCCCATACCCATCCGGTTCGATGGAGGAGATCCTTACACGGAAATCTCCCGGGATCTCAAGTATCCTTTCCACGAGCGATTCAAAATTGGTACCCTCGTGGTCGTATCGCCCGATGTTGACCCCGGTAAGGACAATTTCCCTGAAACCGAAATCCAGTACCTGCAGGATATTGTCCCGGATCATCTCAAAGGGCCGGCTGATGGCCCGACCTCTTACAAATGGTACGATGCAAAAGGTACAGAAATTATCACAGCCATCCTGGATCTTGATCAGGCTGCGGGTATGGAAGGTGGTGTCAGCCGGTTTGAAGTTAAATACATCAGGGTCCAGGCTGCTGGGATGCAGTATCTCCCCTTCATAATGGGCCTGTATCATGGGGAAAATAGAGGTTTTCCTGTTATTCTCAACGAAATAGGTCTTGGGATCCCGGCTTTCCAGTGCTTCCTTCTGGCTGTTTACCATGCAGCCTGTAACCACCAAAAGGGCGTCTCCGGGCTTCCGGTTAACCTGGCTGATCAGGTTCCTGGATTTCTTGTCGCTCTGGTTGGTAACCGTGCAGGTGTTGACTATATATACATCGGCATTTTCGTCAAAATCAACAAGTTTGTATCCGGCATTGTGGAATTCTGATGCCAGGGAATCTGTTTCGAACTGGTTTAACCGGCACCCCAGGGTTTTAAATGCGATCTTCCTGTTCATGATTCATTGATTTCCTCGATGATGGCCAGCTTTTCACCTTCGAGTGAAAAGTCAGCTGCTGAATTTATCTGAAGATCAGTGAACCGGCCGATCAGGGATTGGTTATTCGAGGGAAAACGGATGATGAGCCTTCCTTCTGTCAACCCCCTCAGGTAACCACTTTTCCTGTCATGACCTGTTACGAGGACAGTTATTTTCTTGCCGATCAGATTTTGGTTGTAGATACGGTTATATTTGACAAGTTCATCGGTCAGGATCTGGAGCCGCTCCTTCTTGACATCCATGGGAATATCATCCTCCCACCTGCTGCTTGTTGCCCCGGGCCTGGGAGAGTACATGGCAATGTAGGCCATATTGAACCTGAATTCCTCCATGATCTTCCGTGTATTCTCAAATTGCTGGTCTGTCTCCCCGGTAAAACCAACGATGATGTCTGTAAAGATGGTGGCTTCCGGCAACTTTTCCCGGATGCTGCGGATAATATTCCGGTACCTGTCCATATTGTGGTTCCGGTTCATCTTTATCAGTACCTTGTCATCGCCTGATTGTACAGGCAGGTGTAGTTGTTTTGCCAGGCATTCATAACCTGCTATGACATCGATCACCTCGGTGGACATATCCCGGGGATGGGGCGAGGTAAAATATACCCAGAATTCCTTTCCTGAACTTTCTCCGAATTCACCGATCTTTTCAAGCAATGCATGAAAGGGGATCTCCACCCCCCTTTTGTCCAGTCCATAAGAATTAACATTCTGTCCTAGCAATGTGATGGATTTATAACCGTTGTCAACCAGCTGTCTGAGTTCCTTCAGGATCTCATCGGAGGACCTGGAGACCTCACGGCCACGGGTATAGGGAACGGCACAAAAAGTACAGAATTTATCACAACCATTCTGTATGGGGATAAAGGCCTCAAAACTGGAGGAATAATGAGGCGTTACTTTCCAGAATTCCCTGATCCGGGCCTGCTGGCTTTCCGCGGGTGCAGAGAGGGAGGCTGCTGTGACAATACCGTATTGACGTATCATGGAATCCAGCTCCGGCAGCTCATCCATGGTAAATACCAGGTCAAAAAGTTTCAGGAATTTTTCTTTATCTGAGGGCAGTAGACAACCGGACACAAAGGTCAGCAGGCTCTTGTCTTTCTTCCACCTGTTCCATTTACTGATCCTGGAGTAAACCTTGTCAATGGATTTCTGCCTAACGGAACATGCCAGGATCCCCAGCATATTGGCCTCCTCCTCCCGGTCCGTCCAAACGAATCCCATCCGCTCTATAACCGTGCGGGTACGTTCACTGTCAGATTTGTTCATCTGGCATCCCAGGGTGATCAGGTGATACCTCATAGGTTAAGGATTAAAAATATACCTCTGCATGGATCCTTTCAGCATCCACTTCCTGTTCTTTCAGGATGTCATATACCTCATGGATCATATTGCTGTTACCACACAGATAATAATCTGCGTCAGATGAGACAGGATGTGTCCGAAGATAATCTGTCACCCGGCCCAGGTAATCTCCCCGGTTATCCTGTGATGTGCAGAGGATGTGCCTGTCAGCATCATAAGCATCCTGCTCATAGGCTTCATCGCCATACTTCACACCGTGGATCAGTTTATAATTCAATGCCTGATAACTCCTGATATAGCTGTGAAAGGGAGCAATTCCAGTGCCACTGGCGATAAACACCAGTTCTTTGCCGGACCTGCTCATCTCATCCAGGGTAAAAAAGCCAAATGGGCCGTCCATTTCTGCATGAGATCCCGCTTGTAACTGTTTCAGTTGTTTTGAAACAATGCCTTCATCGATTTCCTTTACCAGGACTTCAATATAGTCTTCCTGGTCACCACTGTATATTGAATACTCTCTTTTCTCAGCATTCCCCGGCAAACCGAGTGCTATGTATTGTCCAGCTTCAAACTCCATACCATCCCGTTCAATCCTGATAACATATGTCGAATTCGTGAGATGCCTGGTATTCAGTACTGGTACGATGGTGTTTTTCGTCTTTACAATCCCCATTTGCGCTGATATAATTAATTCCTGAAAATAAAACCCCTGAACCAGCTATTTGTTCAGGGCAAGCTTTAAAGGAATGCAAATTACGGCAAAATTCAGTTAATTTTCAAATGCTTGGATAAAAAAAAGACTTCGAGGTCTGATTACAGACTCCCTTGTTAGATCTGCTTGTCAGAAAGACTTTGTCCGAAGTCCTCCCGGGTAATCCTTTCTTTGATAAAAGTGAGTGCGGATGCCAGGTTTTGCGTTGTTTTAGTGGAAAGCTCTTCCAGGAACTCCCATTCATATCCCCTGATCTGCAGCAGGTATGTTTCAGGATGTTTCTGGTAGAGTTTGATGCACAGGGCAAGAATGAATGCAGGGGAGGCAGCGTGCATGGTAAACTCAGACCTGCCTTCCGAGGGTTCAACCAGCCCGAAATGGAAATCCTCGATATCTTCGATGGAGGCGTCGACAAAAACAACAATGTCCCTTTCGGCAATGTTATCTGCATCCTCGATGTTGAGCTGGTAATTGCTTTCCAGTTCCACATGATCGTAACCGCACTCACCTAACCAGGGTTCGAGTTCTTCGACCAGCCGGTTGCCCAGTCCGTCATCCTGACGGCCCGGGTTCCCGAATGCATAAATAAGTATCCGTTTTTTCGGAGGCAAGACTATTTTCTCTTATAGTCGATTAACTCATTATTGGCGTTATACAGCGAAACCTCCAGGGGCATTTGTCCGAATGCATGCGTGGCACAACTCAGGCATGGATCGTAGGCCCGGATGCTCACCTCAACCGCATTCATCATGGGTTCCGTGATCTCTGTCTGACCCGACATCCAGGTTTTGGCAACCTGGTTCACAGCATTGTTCATTGGCTGGTTATTGTTGGTCGTTGAAACGATCAGGTTGGCCATGCTGATCTGATCCTTGCCATTGATCTCATAATGGTGGAAAAGCGTACCGCGCGGCGCCTCAAGGAGTCCGATACCCTCATTAACTTTTTGTCCCTTGGTGACAAGTTCACCGGAAACGATATCAGGATCATTCAATAATTCTTTCATCATTTCTGCGGAATGCAGTATTTCTATCAGGCGTGCCCAGTGCATATGCATGGACATGTTATTTGGTTTCCCGCCGGTATAGGCTTTGTAAATTTCGAATTCTTTCTGTGCCAGTGGGCTGGGAATGAAATCAGCAGTATTCAACCTGGCCAGGGGGCCAACTGTATACCAGCCATTTTGCTTGCCGTATTCCTTCAGGTAAGGGAATTTCATATAGCTCCAGGAACGTACCTCTTCATCAATGTAGTCGAGATAGTTCTGGTAATCAACATCATGCAGGATCTTCTTTCCTTCGGAGTCTACCGCCCTAAGCACACCGTGGTACAGATCCATGGCGCCATCTTTGCGGACCAGGCTCAGGTGGTTGGATGGGAAATCAGCATATGTATCAATGAAATCCTTGTTATTCTTATGGTAGTCCTTGAACCAGTCAACAGCTGCCTGGGACCAGTCAATCATCTTGTCGATATTCATCGGATCGGCACCCTTCAGGAATTCATCCCTTTCCGTCTCCGACAGGTGTTTGTTTATCCCACCCGGAATGGCACCTGTACCATGGATCTTTTTGCCTGCAGTGGCGCTGATGATTTCCTGCCCGAATTTCCTCATCATCACGCCCTGTACGGCCAGTTCTTTGTTTGTAAGGACCAGTCCGATTACATTTCTTATGGCAGGATCACCGTCGATACCAAAGACCATATCCGGGGCAGCCAGGTGGAAGAAATGCAGGGAATGTGATTGGAATATCTGTCCGTAATGCATCAGCCTGCGCATCTTTTCTGCCGTAGGTGTCAGTCCGTCACCCATACCTGCACCGACAATGACATCCAGTGCCTTGGCGGCTGCCAGGTGGTGTGAAACGGGACAGATCCCGCAAAGGCGCTGAACCAGTACCGGCATTTCCCAGTATGGCCTTCCCTGTACAAAGCGTTCAAATCCCCTGAATTCTACTATATGCAGCCTGGATTGCGTGACATTTCCCTGATCATCCAGGTGGATGGTTACCTTGCCGTGTCCTTCAACCCGGGTAACCGGTTCTATCGTTATTTTACGTCCCATTGTAAATATGTTTTAATCGAATTTTATTACTTCATAAGGCAGGTTTATTTCCGTTCCCTTGATAAGGGCCACCAGGGTTTCCCATATCAGGTCAGCCCTTGGCGGACAACCGGGGAGATAATAGTCTATCTTGACGATCTCCTGGCATGGGTAAACCTTGTCAAGCATCATGGGCAGTTCCGGGTCGTTCGGAATAATGTGTTCCGTATTGGCAGTAACAGAGGGACCTGTCAGGTATGCCTCGCGGAGGCATTCCTTGATGGGGATACCGTTACGCATGGCGGGCAATCCACCCATGATGGCGCACTCACCCAAGGAAATAAGAATATTGCAATGTTTCCTGAAATCTTTCAATACATGGACATTTTCACTATTGCAGCAACCGCCTTCGATCAGGCCAATATCGCATTGTTTGGTAAAAGTTTTGATATCATCAATAGGGGATTTGTTGAATTCGACAAGTTCAATCAGGTCCAGGATCCTGTCATCAATGTCAAGAAGAGACATGTGGCATCCGAAGCATCCTGCCAATGATGTTGTAGCTAGTACTGGTTTGCTCATTATTTTGATCTCCTTTTTAATTATTTTCAATATCGCTGCCTATCGGAGCCTTGTCATATTTCCTGTCGCCAATAGGTGTATCCCAACCTTTTTCCCTGACGATGATGGAACCGACCGGACAAATATCCATGGCCTGCTGGGCTTTTTCGGCTGTCATCTCAGCCGCCAGTTTGCGGTCAACGACGACCAGGGAATCCTTGCCCCGGTTTTGATAGGCAAAATAGCTTTTGCCCTCTTCATCCTTGATTCCGCGGATACATCTTTTACAGAGGATGCAACGGTTCTGATCCTTGATGATCTTGGGGTGTGAGGCATCGATCTCTTTGTTGGGGAAGGCAAAGGGGAACCTGGGTGCCATCATTTTAAAGCGGTATGCAAGGGCCTGTAGTTCACAATTGCCACTCTTTTCACAGGCCGGGCAAAAATGGTTGCCAGATACAAAAAGCAATTCAATGATCTGCTTGCGCATGTCCTTTAATTCCTCCGTTTCGTTTTCGATGTTCATACCATCATGAACCGGGGAAGTACAGGCAGTAGCGAATCGACCATTTATCTTCACGGTGCAGATCCTGCAGGATCCCTTCGGCTTCAGGCCTTCATAGTTGCAAAGTGTCGGGATGTAGATGCCGTTTTCTTTTGCGGCATCCACAAGGTATTTGCCCTCTTCTGATTGGCATTCCTTCCCGTCGATGATGAAATTGATTTTTTCAGACATATGTTTGTGTTATTATTGCTTAAATGTTGGCAGTTCTTCCGGCAGCTTCACAGGATTCCCTTACAGAATCCGCCAAATTGAACCCGGTTTCAAACTCACGGTCCCTGAGTACCCGCTTCTCATACAGGTGCCTGAAATTCAGGATACTGGTGACGATGGGATTGGCTGCCGTATGGCCCAGACCGCACCTGCTGATTTTGAGGGTCTTACTCCATTCGAGCAGATCATCGATATCCTGTACCACACCATGTCCATCCAGGATCTTCTGTAGTTTGTCCCTCAGCAGCACAGGCATATTGCGACAGGTGGAGCAGGAACCGCAGGATTCTTCAATAAAGAATTCCGTATAGTTCATGACAACCTCCTTTAACAAGTCGCGGGATTCACTGAATATAATCAACGCACCACCGGTACCGAGGTCCTCATAACCAAGGCTTCGCGGTAGCTGGTTGGGCCCGATAAGGGTGCCGGAAGGTCCACCGACCTGTACGGCCTGTACATCTTCTGCACCTACCATCTCGAGAATATCGTAAATGGAATGGCCCCATTCGATCTCATAGACTCCAGGATAACGGCAATCTCCCGATATGCTCATCAATTTAGTCCCGGTAGATTCCTTGGTGCCCAAAGTATTGAACCACTCGCTTCCGTTTTTGAGGATCTTGGTAACCTTTGCCAGTGTTTCCACATTGTTTACAATGGTGGGTTTTCCAAGGTATCCTTTGTCCACAGGGAAGGGTGGCCTGTCCCTCGGTTCCCCCCTTTTTCCTTCTGCCGATTCGATCAACGCACTTTCCTCACCGCAGACATAGGCCCCGGCACCATACTGGATCCGGATATCAAAATCAAAACCTTTTTTTCCGGCTATATTTTTGCCCAGCAATCTTTCCTTCCTGAGTTCCTCCAGGGCATTCTCGAGGTGCTTCTTAAGGTATTTGTATTCATAACGTACGTAAAGGACACCCTGTTTGGCTCCCACTGCATAAGCGGCAATGGCCATGCCTTCAAAGACCATTTTTGGCAATTCGGTCAGGATCACCCGGTCCTTAAATGTACCTGGTTCACCTTCGTCAGCATTACAGAATATATACCGCTCGGTTTCCTTGGCCTTGGTACAAAACTCCCATTTCAATCCCGTTGGAAAACCGGCGCCACCACGACCCCTTAAATTGGAGTTTTTGATTTCTTCGATAAGCTGTGAAGGATCCATGCTGACAGCCTTTTGCAAACCTTCTCCGGGCGTATATGGATCCCAGATTACCGGACCCTTCCTGCGAAGATTGTTGCTGACTACGGCTTTCACAAGTTCAGAGCTGTTGTTCCCATCACCGTAATTTTGTTTGAACATCTCGGTAATAGCCTCGCCTTCCCTCATAGAATTTACAATTTCCTTGACACGAAAGGGGGTCAGGTTATTAAAAACAACCCCGTTGATGATGGCGGCAGGCTCCTGGTCACACATCCCTATACATGAAGTGTCAAACAGTCCGATCAATCCATCGCTGCTCACATTACCAAAAGTAACGCCTGCCTCTTCCTCAAAGGTTTGTTTTACTTTTTCCCTTCCCATCATTTCTGCGGTTACACTGTTATTCAGGTAGACGGTATATTTCCCCAGCGGTTTATCGCTGAAAAAGTGGTAAAAACTGACCGTTTCGACCAGTTCGGCCTTTGAGATTCCAACCTGGTCCGCGATCTTCTGGTTGATTTCCTCCGGGATATAACCTATCTCATCCTGTATATCCAGCAGGATATCCATCAGACGGACCGGATCATTGCCGTATCTGTCAATAATGTTGGAAATGCTTGTTTTCATAAAAAAGAATATTTGTTCCGTTATTGCTTGGTATTGATAATTTCTTGTCCTTTCTTATTGTATTCGTTTACGAAGTAGATCAGGTTCACAAGTTCATTTTCAATATTGAAATTGTTGATTGTTACTTCCTCTGTACTCTTAAATTTTACCGGGGAAAAATTAAGGATTCCCTTAATTTGTGCTGCCTTAAGCCTTTCAAGGGTTTGCTGGGCAGCTATATCCGGAACAGCCATAATGGCCACACTGATCTTGTTCTCCCTGACAAACTCCTCCAGTTCCTCAATTGGCTTAACAGGAATTTCACCTGACTTTTTCATCTTCTTTACATCGATATCAAATCCGGCAACAATCTTGATCCCGTCTTTCTGAAATCCATTATATGACATCAATGCTTCGCCGATCCTGCCCACACCAACAATGATAACCCGCTGGATCTCATTGCTTCCGAGGATCTCATTGATCTTGACCAGGACATCGTTCACCGTATACCCGCCTTTCTGGCTTCCCGATATCCCAAAAATCCCAAAGTCTTTTCTTACCAGTGATGCTGATATTCCAAGGGGATCGGCAATGTTATCAGAGAATACCCTGACCATGCCGAGGGACTTAAACCTGTTCAATAAATGCTTGTAGCTGAGCAGTCGGTTTATTCGATTTTGGATTGTCATAATCTAGCCTTGCTTTCTGTTACACAAAGCAAATTTCTCAGCAATATGTGAATATCGTAACAACAAACGGAAAAAAAATAACATATATCCGGATATGCGTAGCGTGGAGCGAAAATTCCAAGAACAAAAAAACTGCTTTTTAGCTTAATAACAAAGGACTTTAACCAATTTAGAAGGAGTCAAAATTAGGTTGTGAAATTGTGATTTAAGCGATCAATTTTATACTATGCCAGTGACTTATTGTTTGTTACACTTAATGGCATTTTGTGAATGAAATGCTGAATCTGCAAAATCCATCTTATTTTTTATTAACATTACATTGTTCATTAAAAACAGACAGAATTCAGCAACAAATCCTGCTCTTTATATGGCATTTCGGACCTATAAATTACTGAAAATATTCCTGGCACTTATTGCCATTCATTCATTTTGTGTTGGACTTGGATTGATCTTAATTCCTCTCGATTATTATGAGTTTTTTGGTTTTACCGCTTACAGTGGAAACTTCTTCAAAATTCAGGGAGGCGTTTTTCATATTGTCCTGTGCGGAGCCTATGTTCCTGCGGCACTGGATCCGGTCGGGAACCGGGTCATGATACGTTTTGCCATCTTTGCCAAATTCACTGCCACGGTGTTCCTGACCGGATATGCGGTATTCATTGACATGGTCTGGATGGTCCTGGCCTCAGGGATCTTTGATTTTCTAATGGGATTGATTCTGGTTTGGTTTCATAAAGGTCTGACGATCACTCAGGAAAAGCCTTCTTAAGCCGGAGAATTCAGCCATTGTTGTATTGTTTGATGGCATCCAGCATGGCGATTACATTTTCGAGGGGGACGTTTGCCTGAATATTATGCACGGTATTGAAAACGAATCCACCTCCCTCTGATAAGATTTCACATTGTTCCAGCACCTGATTTTTTACCTCTTCAGGAGTTCCAAATGGCAAAACTATCTGGGTGTCTACCCCGCCACCCCAGAAGGTCAACCGGTCTCCGAATTCTCTTTTCAGCATCCTGGTATCCATGTCCCGGGCGTTGATCTGGACCGGATTGATAATGTCAAAACCAGCCTCGATCAAATTGGGCAATAAAGGGAGTACTGCCCCGCAGGAATGTTTAAAGGTTTTCCATGAGGTGTGTAGATGGATCCAGTCATTTATCTTTTTGTAGTAGGGCGCGTATAGTTCATCGAAGTCCCCGGGCGAACAAAACTGAGAATCCTGCGTCCCGAAATCGGTCCCACAAAGAAATACAACATCTACACTATCTCCGAATATTCCCCTTGCAGTTTCCAGGTTTTTCAGGGCGATGTCTGTTTGTGTCGTAAAAATTTGATGGAGGTAGTCTTTTCTCAGAACGGTGCTTATATACCATTCTGAGACATCGCGAATACCTTTGGGGTGGGTGAGGAACGGGGCGGGGACAAGGGCAATATCACCCAATGCGGTACCTCCAAAATTGGCCAATACTGCTTTATCTGTGTGTGCTGCCAGCTTAGCCTGCCGGGTCCAGTAATCGAGATCTGCCTCATCAAATTCACCGAATTCTTCAAGGTTATCCTCAGGATCGAGATCAGCATCATCAAAGGGGGCCTGCCGGATGATGGTGTCAAAGAAAAAACCGGAAACTGGCATCCGGCCTGATGGAGGAGCGCTGATATCGCCTTTGGGATAGATGAGGATATCCCCGTTTTCATCCTCTGAAGTCACGAACTTTCCAGGTACCAGAACGACTTGCCTCCAGGGTGTTTTAAACTCCTTCCAGTCTTTGTTTTCAATGCCAAACAGATTTTCCCTGGGAGGAATACCCATGATATCAACTTCCAGTATCCCCGATAGTTCCCGGTCAACTTCTCCGAGCATCTGGTAGGGCTCGGTAACTTTGACAGGTATTTCAGACAGGCCAAAGTACCTGCGGAGCTTTTCTATGACCCGGACATGTATACCGGTTACAGCTGAGGCACCGAAATCGACGGCCAGTTTATCTGTCTGTGTATGTGCGAGTACATCTTTTACCCTTTGCCTGGGAGATATATTTTCAGTCATTGGATGGATTTATTAATATTTATGCTTTCGAATTTAACAACTTTTGCCATATTTATGATCATTAATTTCGAACCCGCAGATCTTACCATGAACAGAATTTTTACCAATCCTTATCTAATTATGCTGACCGTTATTGCAACGCTTGGCGGATTGTTATTTGGCTACGATACAGCCGTCATCTCCGGAACCGTAGCCTCCCTGAAACATGTTTTCATCGATCCCTATCACTGGCCGGAGACAACAGCCAATGTCATGCATGGACTGCTTGTATCATCCGCCCTTATCGGATGTATCATCGGGGGATTTTCGGGAGGGATTATCAGCCTGAAATTCGGGAGGAGGAAAGGTTTGATCCTGGCTGCTGCATTGTTTTTAATTTCTGCCCTCGGATCTTCCATGCCGGAGGTATTTTTCCAGCCGGTTGGTACAGCAGATGAGACGTTTATCCTGGCATTCATCATTTACCGCTTGATCGGTGGGATTGGTGTGGGGATTGCTTCCATGCTTTCTCCCATGTATATAGCGGAGATATCACCCGCAAAGGTCAGGGGGACCCTGGTATCCTGGAACCAGTTTGCCATTATATTCGGAATGCTGATTGTATATTTTGTTAATTACAACATCGCACGGCAAGGCGATGATTCCTGGTTGCATCATATGGGTTGGCGCTGGATGTTTGCCTCTGAAACCATACCTGCCGGACTCTTCCTGATGCTTTTAATGATTGTTCCGGAAACGCCACGGTATCTGGTCATAAAAAATGATAAGGCCGGGGCATTGAAAATACTCAAAAAGATAAACGGGGAGCGTGAGGCCGGGGGAATACTGGAAAGTATAGTTAAGACGATCAATCAGCCAGCGGGATCAAACCGCTTGTTCTCCTATGGATACCTGGTGATTATCATAGGTGTCCTCCTCGCGGTTTTCCAACAGTTTGTTGGCATCAACGTGGTGTTGTATTATGCTCCGGAGATTTTCAGGAACATGGGGTCAGGTACCGACACAGCACTTTTACAGACAATAATTGTAGGCATCATCAATCTCAGTTTCACTGTCCTGGCCATCTTTACCGTTGACCGCTGGGGAAGGAAACCCCTGCAAATAACCGGTGCACTGGGAATGGCCTTTTTCATGATCGTGCTGGGTTTTACTTTCTTCCTGGAGCAGGTGAATATTATCTCATTGATTTGCATGCTGGGATATGTGGCTTGTTTTGCACTTTCATGGGGACCCGTAACCTGGGTCCTTCTTTCTGAGATATTCCCGAACAGGATCCGGGGCAGGGCAATGGCCCTTGCAGTGGCTGCCATGTGGATATCCAACCTGGCCATATCCTGGACCTTCCCCATCCTCAATAACAGCACTGTCATGAACCAGGTATTTCATCACGGATTTTCCTATTGGATATACGGGATCATGGGCATACTGGCAGCCCTGTTTGTCAGGAGGTATGTCCCCGAAACAAAAGGTAAGTCCCTCGAAGAATTAGAAAATACCTGGAAATAGTCCGGGAGGGGATGTCTGTACTCCGGGGAATTATTCTGATTGTTGGATCTGCTCGTGAATGGATACAAGGTCCTTGCTCAGGTCATGCTCCAGTGAATCGAAGAAGGTATCTTCCAGTTCAGTGATGATGGATTTCAGGTTACCCACATTTTGCAGGGAAGGGAATAATTCAGGTAATTGAACCACGCCGGAAATATCAGATTCGAACAATTCAAATGATTCCTCGATTTCGTCTATGCTGAGCTGGATGGCTATGGTCACCGCGGTGAACAATTGTTCCCTGGTTTCCTGGGCTTCCGGATCAATAAGTAATTCGGAAAGCATAATTTTCTCGAAAGCCGAGAGGAACTTTACTACTTCGGCTGAAGGAAACCCCGATTTAAAGCGCCTGTAGGCTATGGCCTGGATATATTTTCTGATCAGGATCCGGTCACCTACCTTGATGCTGGTAGCCATCAGCTGGTAAAGCATCGTTATGTACCACTTCACTACCAGTTTATCCATAGACCGGTAATGTTCGTAAGCCTGAAGGTTATCTGCATGGAAAATATGATCGACCATCTTATTAATGATGAAGCCACGGTGCCTCATCATCACTTCATATGCTTTTACATTGAAGCGTGTGGAGATCCTGTGCAGGGCGGTTTCATTTTTAACTGTCCAGTCCACATAATGATTCTTCATATTTTCGATCATGAACAGCAATCGCCGCAGGATGTCATTCCTGGGGGATGTTTTCCAGGAAAGTGCTTCAAAGGTTTGGTCTGCCTTGACGACCAGTTTTTTATCAATGTATTTCATCATCCATGGTCGTTCAAATGGCTTCTCCCCAAGCAGGTCACCGATCGCAGTCCGGGCGATTATACCCGGGAGCGCAATGAGTTTTGGCATCTTGATGGATCGCTTGGGCCGGCCATAATAGTACCTGGTCGCAGCATCATATAGTTGCTGGTGTGTGACTGTGCCATTTGGACTGGCAACATAAGTCGCTAATTGCGGAAGCTCATCAGACTTGTCCAGGATGGTTTGTATCATCTTGACAAGGTCCGCTATGTGTATGTAGGTAATGCTGGATTCTCCCTTGCCTCCCAGTATTCGGGCATTCCACTTTTCTGTAAGCCAGGTGCTCAGAAATACAAAAAGGGGAGGGTATTCACACCAGTCACTGTATACGGCGGCAAATCGCAGGATGGAGCAGGGAAACATGCTGGAATAGTTCCGGATCATTTCCTCTGCCTTCCGCTTGCTGCGGGCATAAGGATAATTTGCATCGGGTGGACTCTGTTCGTTCAGGAGATTATCCGGATTTTTATTGAACTTGCAGGCCGCCAGGGAACTGGAGAATATGAAGCGTTTGATATTCAGGTACTGTGCCAGCTTCAATACATTCCGGGTTCCGTCGACATTGGTGTGATCGTACTGGGGATTGTCATGCATGGTGAAATCATAATACCCGGCCAGGTGCAGGATAAAATCAGCACCACCATAACGGTTTATGCTCTCGACGACATCCTGCAGGTTGGAAAAATCCCCGATATCAACCTGGGTCCAACGAATATTCTTATGTTTGGGTATGCCGGATTCCTGCTGGGACCTCCGGGCCAGGCAAAAGAGCCTGTACCGGTTGGCATTCTGTTCTACAAAATGCTTCCCGATAAAACCTGATGCACCTGTTATGATTATTCCCGGAAGAGCGTCATTCATGCTTTCTAAAGGTATCCCTGAGTGCCACGGATCTCCCCTTTTCTCCGGTAGATGTTGAATAATTCAGATCCTTTCTTGATCTCTGCATGACTGCAACCCACACGGTTGCATATGCCAATACAGTTGCAGTAGTTGCCCATTTTATCCGCAAAGAGCGTGATCATGTCCCCACCACAATCACAGGGAGCATAGACAGGCAATGGCACGTCACAGGTCGGACAAAGCAGGTTCATGATCTCTCCTTCCGAAAGCTCAATGCCTATGGTGTATTTCGACTTGTCCCCGCAGATGGGGCTTAGGGCTAATGATCCTTCCTGTTTCCCCTTCTTGATTTTAATCAGGATACCAGGATGTTCCTTAAATTCCACATCCTGACTGACCAGGTTATGTCCATTGGGGCAATAGCACTCCTCAACAATGAGCAGGTCATCGTCATCATCACTGACCTTCTTCTTCTTTTGCTTTTTCTTCAGGTGAGGGATATTCCACATCCCTTTTGCATTAAACCTTCCCATGTGATATTTTCATTTATAGTCGTTGTTTTGATCTGTTGACCTGATCACAATACCCTTGCAGAACCTCTCAACCAGGTTTTTAACCTCTGTGCGTATGGTATTGTATTTGTACTTCAGGTCTTTACTGAGACTGGCGCCGAATTCCAGGTCTTCCAGGATCTCTATCCCAATGACCAGGATGTTTTCAGGAATGATGAAGCTGAGTTTCCTGCCCATTTTGAGCGTCATCTTAAAGGAGACATCGTGCTGGCAAGACAAATGCAGGGTTTCCTGGTAATCCTCAACTGAAAATACATGTACCCGGCCGGCCTTTTTCTGTTCCGTTCTGATGGTGTCAATGAATATTACTCCGTTGTAGCCATGAATGTACTCAAGAATTTCCAGTCCACCTACAAAAAGACTGTTACAGTCGATGGTCCCAGCCGGCATCAGGTCTTTCATATCCTCGGTCAGCCTGACAGGGATGCCTACATCCTGCTGGATATCATTTCCGATCCCAAGGATCAAGACCCTATTTTCTCGATCATTCATGCCAATCTTGATTTAATCCCTGCTGGCCGTCCTGATGATCTCCCCTTCCTTATTCCTGAAATTCACTACCAGTGGCATTTTTCCTGGTTGATTGTGCGTTGCACAGGAAAAACAGGGGTCATATGCACGGAAGGCCATCTCTACCATATTCAGGATTCCGTCATTTACTTCCACGCCCTTTTTAATGAGTCCCTGGGCAGCTTTTTTCAGGGACATACAGATAGCCGCATTATTATTGGTCGTACCGACGATGATATTGACCTTGGTTACAATGCCTTTTTCATCTGTCCAGTAATGATGGGTCAGGGTGCCTCTCTGCGCTTCCACAATACCTACACCCTCATTGGGGACATTGTCAAGGGGAGCCCTGAGGTCTTTTCCAATAATTTCCGGATCCTCAGCAAGTTCAAGGGCACGTTCGGACGAATACAGCAATTCTATCAGCCTGGCCCAGTGCATGGCCAGGGTGGCGTGGACCGGCTTGCCTCCCAGGGTTTCATACATCCTGTCGTATTCTACCTGGGCCAGGGGAGTGGCCATGCCGTCCGCAGCATTCAGCCTCGATAGCGGGGTCGCATGGTATACACCGGAATCCTGGCCATCCACGAAACCTTTCCAGCCGATCTTTTTCAGGAATGGGAATTTCAGGTAACTCCAGGGTTCCACCCGTTCTTCCACATATTCCAGGTAGTCGTTTGGGGCATACTTGCAATGCTCATTGCCTTCAACATCCACCACCCTTACTTTTCCCTCATAGAAATTGACCTTGTTGTTCTCATCCACAAGGCCCATCGAATGAAGGTTGAGAGAATAGGGGCCGTTCAAAATGAGATCAACGTAATCCTTGTTGCCAAGCACCACATCATTGAAGAGCTGGAGGGAGAACTTGGAGAACTCAATGAAGCCTTTTGATTTTTC
>DAOWJB010000049.1 GCA_030640625.1 Bacteroides sp. | reverse complement strand
TAGTCCCAGGGCAAAACCAATCTGAAAGGTGGCCGCATCAAGAAGATTACATATTACAAATACAATGGTGCTGACAAGCAGGTAGGTAAAAAAATAGTCGGCCCTGGGAGAAACACGATAATAAACCACCCGGGCGATGAAAAAGATGATCCCAAAGTTGTAGAAAAAGCGGATGACGGTGGGCCAGAATTCTGCTGAGTTGAAAGCATCCAGCCCAAAAAGGTACTTTACCGTGGATTGTAGAATAATAGTTTCCATATCTCTATTGTATTAGGGTTATTAATTCTTGGCCGATAAGGAAGAGGCAATGCTTGTTCCTATCCTTTCAATGAACTCAATCTGAAACTCCTGGAATATCTCAAGTGAGGCTATTTCAATGACGCCTATTATTTCTTCATGCAGGCGGAGGGGCACGATCAGAAGGCTTCTGGGATCGTCTTCACCCAGGCCTGACTTGATTTTAATATAATCCTCCGGAATATCTGTCAGGAGTATTGTACTGCCTTCCTGCACACATCTGCCAACCAATCCCTCTCCAACCTGGATGGTTTTCTTCAGATGCTTGATCCGGTCATAGGCATAGCTGGCAACCAGGTCAATTTCTTTCTCTTTTTTGTCCCCGGACCGGATCAGGAACAGACCGCCAACCCTTGCTCCAAGGTATTTTACCAGTTCAGAGATCAGTTTGCCTGTCAGCTTATCCATATCATCGGTATGTTCACGCAGAATCTCGCTGAATCTGGCGATGCCCTGGTTTGACCAATTTCTGCGCTCGTCCTCGCGTTTACGCTTTTCTTCTTCAATGGCTGCTGTTTTCAGGTTTTCTCTCAATTGTATCAAAGAATTGCCAAGGGTATCATGGTCGCTTAAAGGTTTGAAATCGCTCTTGAAATTCCCCTTGCCCATTTCTTCCGAGAAAGTGGATAGATCCTTTAATCCCTGGATCAGCCTGTTTAACGCCGAACCGATCTGTCCCAGTTCATCCGTGCCTTCGCGGAGATTTTCTCCAGGAAGGATCCCTCTGCCCATGGAGGAGATCGTATTTCTGTACCTTTTAATGGGGGTGACGATCGAATAATAAAGCAGACCGGCAATAATCAATGCGACCAATGCCATGATGATACCATTGATCAATATGATATTTTCGCTTGTCTTGTAATACGTCTGAATATCCTGGTCAGCCCGGGTAGTTTTCTGTTCAAATTTTTGGATCATATCCATTAACTGCAAGTCTGTAAAACGGTATGAATTCAGCAAGGCCGGTAAACCTACTGAAACGGTCAGTGAATCAATATCAGGCGTCAGATACAGGCTGCTGATAAATCTTGAAATATGTGTAAACAATGAGTCATTGATGAAGGCATAAAGATTTTCATAGGCTTCCCTGTCCTCCTGATCCCAACCAGCTGATAAATCCAATATCTGCTGATGCGCTGCCGGCATCCTTACCTGGAGTATGGAACTGACCTTGTCAAGCAGGGGAGACTTGATATCCCGTCCGGAAAATTCCCAGGATTGAAGTACGTCTTTTGTTTGAGCAACACTATTTCTGAATTCGGATAAGGCCCTGACAGTCGGGTTCAGGATATCGGTGACTTCCTGCTGTGTATGCCTGATATTTGCTACTATCCTGTTTGAGATTATAATATTTATGATGATCGCTATAATCAGCAACACGAAGCCAAGTGCAATTCTGAATCCGAATGTTCTGGAAATTCTCATCTTCGTTGGATATGTCTACACATCTTTAAAAATACAGAATAATTTTTATTTAAAGGAGGAACGGGACCACTGCTTATCCACTGCCTGTTTTAATTGATCCAGTGCTTTTTCGAGGGTGGACCTGGGACAGGCAAAATTCATACGCTGGTATCCTGTTCCTCCCGGACCGAAACCGGAACCATCGTTGCAGCCGATTTTTGCCTCATTGATCATAAATCTCCTTAATTCCTTGCTCTTCATTCCAAGGTTTTTCATGTCAATCCAGGCAAGGTATGTGGCTTCGGGGGACCGGACAGTGATCCCGGGAAGATTTGATTCCGTAAATTCTACAAGCAGATCCGCATTGCCCTGTAAGTAAGAAAGAAGTTGTTCCAGCCAGTCTGCTCCCTTGCTGTAGGCTGCTTCCATGGCGATGGTCCCGAAAATATTCCCCATGTGCAAATGACCTGTCTGGATTTCATGGTTGAACCTGGCTCGCAGTTCTTCATTGGAAATGATAACAGCGGAGGAAGAGAGTCCGGCCAGGTTAAATGTCTTACTGGCAGCCACACAGGTAATTGTATTATCAGCAATACTGTCACCAAGGGTGCTGAGCGGTGTATGAATATGTGGATGAAAAACGAGATCGGAATGGATTTCATCCGACAGGATAAGAATATTGTTCTCAAGGCAGAGTTCGGCGATTTCTTTCAATTCTTCCGGTGACCAGACTCTGCCAACCGGATTATGCGGATGGCTCAGCAGCAATAATTTCACGCTGGGATCTATCTTTTTTTTAAGATCATCAAGATCCATCCGGTAATTTCCCTGATCTTCTATCAATGTGTTATATACCAGAACACGCTTGTTTTCCCTGATAACTGAAAAAAAAGGATGGTATACAGGCGGTTGCACAATGACTTTATCACCTTCATCGGTAAAGGCCTTGACGGCCATACTCAGGGCGGCAACGACGCCCGGGGAAAACAGTATCCAGTCCTTTTGGATTGGCCAGTTCTGTTGTCTCGCATACCAGTTAATAATGGCCTGGTAAAAAGAATCAGGGCGGACAGAATATCCCAGGATCTCATGGTCTGTCCTTTCCCTTATAGCGTCCATGATAAAATCGGGTGTACGGAAATCCATATCTGCAACCCACATGGGTATCAGGTCGCTGGTACCAAAATACTCACGGGCATAATCAAATTTAACTGAATTGGTGTTTTCCCTGTTGATTGGCTCATTAAAGTCATATCGCATATCCAAATATAGTATCTTTAACGTAAATCCATTATTGAATGCCTGTAAGGCCAAAGAAAAGTCTCGGACAGCACTTTTTAAGGGATGAGAATATCGCCCGTAAGATCGTGAACAGCCTCCGGCCAGACCAGGCAAAGAGCATACTGGAGATCGGTCCAGGTACTGGAGTCCTCACCAAATACCTTTTTGAGCTGGAAGGAACCATACATCTAATCGAGATTGACAGGGAGTCTTTTGAATACCTTATAAAACAATTTCCTGATCGGTCAGGTGCAATTCACCACGGGGATTTTCTCAAAGATGACATTTCAGCTATGCTGACTAAACCTGCTGCCATCATCGGCAATTTCCCCTATAATATTTCAAGCCAGATATTCTTCCGTGTCCTTGATAACAGGCAGATCATTGATCAGGTGGTATGCATGATTCAGAAGGAGGTGGCGGACAGGATAAGGGCCCCGCATGGATCCAAGACCTATGGCATACTTTCAGTGCTTCTGCAGGCCTGGTATGATATTGAATATCTTTTCAGTGTACCTCCTCAGGTATTCATCCCACCCCCCAGGGTACAGTCCGCCGTCATCCGCCTGAGCCGCAACCAGCAGGCCAAACTTGACTGCGATGAAACCATCTTTTTCAGGGTGGTTAAAGCGGCTTTCAATCACCGGAGAAAAACCCTGAGGAATTCACTGAAGGGTCATTTTCAGCTTCCCGAAAAGCCACATGATTATTTTTCACTCCGGCCTGAACAGCTGAGTGTCGGTCAGTTTATCGAGCTTGCCCAAATGTTGGGGGACTAATAATCAGCATAAATACTTATCTTCGTTGGTTATGCCTTTCGAACTGACACGGGATTTTATCAGCAATTTGAGGGAGCTGATCGAACAAAATGATGGGAAATCAGTTGTCAATCTGGTTTCCAATCTGCACCCCGCTGACATTGCTGAGATCTTCGATGAACTGAACATTGAGGAAGCTAAATTCGTGTACCTGCACCTGGACGGAGAAAAAAGAGCGGATGTCCTGATCGAACTGGAGGATGATACACGGGAGCGGTTTCTGAAAGCCCTGTCCGGGGAGGAGATTGCAACCCAGTTCATAAAGGAAATGGACTCTGATGATGCTGCCGACGTCATCGGAGAGTTGCCTGAGCAAAAGCAGGAAGAAATTCTCCAGCATATTGAAGATGTTGAACAGGCAGGTGAGATCGTAGATCTGCTCAGCTATGATGAGGATACAGCAGGCGGTTTGATGGCCAAGGAGTTAATCAAGGTCAATATCAACTGGTATATTCCCACCTGCATCCGTGAAATGCGCAAGCAGGCAGCTGATGTTGACGAGGTCTATTATGTTTATGTAGTGGATGATGATGACTTGCTTCAGGGCTTACTTTCTCTTAAAAAACTCCTGCTTGCACGGAATAACGCCAGGATCAGGGACCTCTATACAGCCGATATCATATCTGTCAGAACAGATACACATCGGGAGGAAGTGGCCAACATTATGGAGAAATATGACCTGGTTGCCCTCCCGGTTGTAGATTCAATCAACCGTTTGATGGGGCGTATTACCATTGATGATGTGGTGGATGTGATCCGGGAGGAGGCCGAGAAAGACTACCAGATGGCTTCCGGTATTGCAGAAGATGTAGAACCCTCGGATAATGCCTTGCTGCTGACCCGTGCCAGGATCCCATGGTTATTTATCGGACTGGTCGGTGGTATCGTGGCAGCGATAGTTCTGAGCCAGTACGAAGAAGATTTAGGCATGTATCCCGAGATGGTATTCTTTATACCCCTCATTGCTGCCATGGGAGGGAATGTTGGTGTCCAGTCCTCGGCCATCATTGTGCAGGGGATTGCTGCCAATACCATCGGAATTGAATCAACGGGACGGAAATTGTTCAAGGAATTAACGGTGGCCATGATCAATGGAACCGCGCTGTCAGCCCTGATGCTTGGCTATAACCTGATCCGCCAGGAATCTCTTGCACTGACTGCAACGGTGAGTATATCCCTGTTTTCAGTGATCCTGTTTGCTTCTCTTTTCGGGACTTTCATCCCGCTGATTCTTGACAGGTATAAGATTGATCCGGCACTGGCAACTGGTCCCTTTATTACAACCGTGAATGATATCGTCGGATTGGCGATATACCTGATGATGGGGAGGCTGTTATACGGGGTTATTTAGAAAGACGTATTAATTGCCTCAACAGGGTCCATCCTGGCTGCGGACCAGGCCGGGGCAAAACCGGAAATTATTCCAATGGTGGCAGCAATGCCCAATCCAAGTATAATGTTCCCTAAGGTGAGGAACACCTTGAAATCATCTATCAGACTTGTCATGATCCCGGTGCCTGCAAAAACAATAAGCAGGCCGATCATGCCGCCGGAAAGGGTCAGGAGCATGGATTCGAACAGGAACTGCCAGAGGATAAAATAACGTTTGGCCCCCAGGGCTTTCTGGATCCCGATGATATTGGTCCGCTCCTTTACCGAGACAAACATGATATTGGCAATGCCGAATCCGCCGACGAGAATGGAGAAGATCCCGATGAAAAAACCGGTGGTATTGAGTACCTTGAAAATCGAATCAAGCATACCCGTTAGCATACTTGTCTGGTTCAGTGCAAAATTATCATCAGCTCTTGGTTTGAGCCTGCGTGACGACCGAAGGATCTGCCTGAGTTCTTCCTTTAATTCATCATTGCTCACGCCTGGCCTGGCCCGGACCAGGATCATCGGATTGGCACTCTCTCTCCTGATATCCGTGATTTTACGCATGAACTGAATGGGGATAACAATGAAATTATCCAGTGATCCACCTCCCAGCATGCTGCTCCCTTCTTTCTTAAAGACCCCGATTACAGTAGATTTGTGACCCTTTACCTTGATTTCTTTCCCGATGGGGTCTTCATTTTTAAACAGCTCGTCCGCAATGGTGAATCCAATGATGCTCAGGTTTTTTGATGCCTCGAACTCGAAGGGAGTAAAAAACCTTCCCTTTCTAATCTCATGGTCACGGGTATCTTCAAATTCACTGGTCGTCCCCCAGATAGTAGCATCATCGATGGAGTTATTCTTGTATTTTACTACCCTGCTAGTAAATGACCAGAAACATACCGCCTCGGACTGCTGGCTCTGTTCTTTGATTCTTTCATACTCCCGGTACTTTGGAACGGGCCTGTTCCAGTACTGCCACCATGCGTATTCCTCTCCTTCTCCCGATGGCCATGGCCATTTCTGTATATAGATCACATTTTCTCCTGCCTCAGCTAGACTTTCCCGAATATTGATTTCCATGGAGTCGAACAGAGTGAACACAGAGATGATGGCAAAAATACCAATGGTAATACCCAGCAGAGACAATACTGTCCGCAATCTGTTTACAATAACCGATTTTAGGGCGAATAAAAAACTCTCGAGCAGGAGGCGTATTGTTTTAAATAAATTGCTCATTATTGAACAATCAGGAGTATTAGGTTTTCCGTGTAAATGTACCTAATTTTAGCAACAATTTAATTATCTTTATCCAAATTTAACCAATAGCTGTAAATGACTGATATAAAAACAATTAGCACTGCTTTGATTTCCGTATTTGACAAGCAGAACCTGGCACCCATTATCCACAAACTTAACGACCTGTCCGTTAAAATTATCTCTACAGGTGGCACCGGTGATTTTATCAAAAATCTGGGTGTCGATGTGACTGCAGTTGAAGATCTGACTTCCTATCCATCTATACTCGGTGGAAGAGTGAAAACCCTTCATCCCAAGATATTTGGGGGGATCCTTTACCGAAGGGAAAATGAGGATGACCGGGAACAGGTGAACGAGTACGATATTACAGGAATTGATCTTGTGATTGTCGATCTCTATCCTTTTGAGGAAACTGTGGCATACGGGGCAACAGATGCAGAAATCATTGAGAAAATTGATATCGGGGGCATTTCCCTTATCCGGGCTGCTGCTAAAAATTTCGCAGATGTGATCATCATACCTTCCAAGCAACAGTATAACCCATTGCTTGATCTGCTTAATGAAAAAGGGGCTGAATCATCGTTAGCAGACAGAAAACACTTTGCAGGTAATGCCTTTGCTGTTTCTTCACACTACGATACCATGATCCATGATTATTTTGCGAAAGATCAAAATTCCGCGTTTAAATACAGTTCCATGCAGGGAAAACAGCTCAGGTATGGGGAAAATCCGCATCAGCAAGGATTTTACTTCGGCGATTTTGAACGAATGTTCGATCAGTTGCATGGGAAGG
>DAOWJB010000275.1 GCA_030640625.1 Bacteroides sp. | reverse complement strand
TTACAATAGTAAAAGGAGGCGGGTTGCGCCTCCTTAAACCACTAAACCTAAAACCTATTACTATGAACTTGAGATTTGAAAAATGAAAACTAACCCTACATTTTTTTTCATTTTCTAATTTCTTATACGCCTAATCAACTGATTTTGTTTGCTTTTTAACTTCTTTTTTACAATTCTTCTTCTTTTTCCCTGGCTGCCTTGCGTTCCTCGATCTTCTTCTCAATTGATTCAAGCTTGTCATTGTATTGTCTTTTATCGAGTTTCTCCAACTTGATAATTTTCAGACGTTTGTCCCTTTTGGCTTCACTCTTCAGTTCTGGCTCGACATAATCGACATAAGCAATGAAGTAATTCATGTCATTAGGAACAAGTACATGAGTTTCAATAAACCCGATATCTTCGTCCGCAAGTATGTAATTGTTGTGATAGGTTTCCCACACATCCACATAATACCTTTGTGGCTGCAGATTGCTAAAAGTAGTTACTCCATACTGGTTCGTGAATCCTTCCACCAGTGGATTGTACTCATCATACCAGTCATCCAGGTTATTGTACAGGATAACGCTTGCATCAACCACAGCGTATTCATCGAAATACTCCAGAACCGTCACTTCCAGCGAGGTTGGGAACAATACTTCAATGTTGGCTACTGCCTTGTCAACCATCCGGTTACCGGAATAAGCAAACAGGGTTACAGTGAAGATGCCATCGTAGGTGTAAATATGGCTGGCATCAAAACCATAGGCCCTTGTACCATCACCGAAATCCCACTCAAAATGATCAGCATCGATGGAATTATTGGTAAAAAATACCGTCTCACCTACATCTATAATGTTCCGTGATACAAAAAAATCAGCTATTGGATATCTGTCACAACTTGCCAGTATTAACGGAACGGCTACTATGAGGAAAATATATTTTTTCATGACTTTCAGATTTTCGGTTTCCTGATACTGAAAATCCAAAATTCATGCCAAAACATCATTATTTCATACAAAACAGGTCCTTAGAAGAGGTTTATTAGCTGGTAAATGAGGCTATATAGCAGGCTTTAGATAGATGACTAGCAGTCTATTACAGGTTTTCCAGTACAAAATCTGTCATTTTTGACCGTAAATGGGTACCGGCACCCCGCTTGTAGATCCCGTGGCTCTGATCAGGATAGAACATCATTTCAAATTTTTTACCGGCCTGGATGAGGGCTTCGGCAAAATCTACTGAATTCTGGAAATGGACATTATCATCTGCCATGCCATGGATAAGCATGAATTTTCCCTTGAGCCTGTCTGCATAATAGACAGGTGAATTATGGTCATAACCATCGGGATTCTCCTGCGGAGTACGCATGAATCTCTCTGTATAAATGGTATCATAATACCTCCAGTTTGTCACTGAGGAGATGGCAATGCCCAGCTTAAATACATCTGCTCCTTTGGTCATGCATAAGGAGGACATATAACCTCCATAACTTCCCCCCCATATCCCGATGCGACTGGCATCAATATAGGGAAGAGAGCCCAGGTATTTGGCGGCCTCTATCTGGTCTGCCACCTCCAGTTTACCCAGCTGCATATAAGTCGATTTTCGGAATGCCGCTCCTTTTCCATCGGTTCCACGGTTGTCGACACAAACCACCATATACCCCTTCTCCAGCAACAGGTAATGCCAGGTACCGGTGCCCCATTTATCCTGAACATTCTGTGATTCGGGTCCACCGTAAACAAACATCACAAGCGGATATTCACCATGCTCAGTGAAATTTTTAGGCTTGTACATATATGCATTCAACTCAACACCTTCAGATGTTGCAATGGTAAACAATTCTTTCTGAGGCAGACCAAATATTTTGGCATTCTCTTTCAACCTGGCGTTATCCTCCAGTACACTGATCTGTTTTCCTTTTGCATTATGCAGGGTAATGTACCTTGGTGTTGTTGCACTTGAATGAGTGTGGATGTAATATTCAAAGGTTTTACTGAATTCAGCAGTATTCCAACCGGATGTTTCAGATATCTTCTTCTTACCCGTTCCATCCAGTTTGATCCCGTAGACAGTTGATCGAAGGGAAGATTCCTCGTATGAGGTATAATACATAATTCCTCTCTTTTCATCTATCCCGAGGTAATCGATCACATCCCAATCGCCTTGAGTGATGGGTCCAATCTCATTTCCTTCCATATCGAACAGATAAAAATGAAGGAACCCACTTTTCTCTGAACGAAATAAAAAATGCTGATCATCTTCCAGGTAAACGACCAGATCATCTGATGGTTCCTTGACAAAGTACTCGTTTTCATCTGTCAGGACTACTTTGCTTTCACCCGTAGCGGCATCTGCCATCAACAAGTCCAGCTTATTCTGCAGCCTGTTAAGTCTCATGATGGATAATTTTCCGGATCTATTGGTCCACTTGATACGTGGGATATACTGGTCCGTTTCATCTCCAATATCCATTTCAACATCCTTACCGTCCTCAAGATTATATACATGAATGGACACAATGGAATTCTGCTCTCCGGCCTTGGGGTATTTAAAGCTATAGGATTCAGGGTACAATTCACCATAGGTGGTCATGCTGAATTGCCGGACGCGGGTTTCATCCGTACGGTAGTATGCTATCATCCTGCTGTGAGGCGACCACTCAAAACCCTGTGAAAAAGCAAATTCTTCCTCATATACCCAGTCCGGTGCACCATTGATGATGCTATTGTGTTCCCCGTCAAATGTCAACTGCTGCTCTGACTTTGTTTCAAGGTCGAAGACAAACAAGTTATTTCCCCTGACAAAGGCTACCTTGCTGCCATCGGGCGAAAAGGTCCCGAGTTGTTGCTTGCCATTCCCTGAAAGGAAAATGGAAGACTTATCTTTCAGGTCATATACATAATAATTAGCCCTGTAACTATGCCTGTAGATTCTTTCCCTGCCGATGGTCAACAGGATCTTGCTGTCATCCTGTGTCAGCTCATAGCCTGAAATATTTCCTGATGTTGGACTATCGAGCAGATCCATACTAAATAGAACATCGATAAATTCTCCTGTTCGGTAACTGTACTTATGGATCATTCCGCCCGATGAAACTGTATAATGGTTTCCGTCATTCATCGAACGCAATCCACGTACTCCGCGTTCACTAAAAACCCGTTTCTTATAGATATCATCAAAGGTGATTTCCTGATCTTCTCCCTGTGACCAGGTCTGAATGGCAGGAAGAACAAATAACAAACAAACTAATAACTTCTTGAAATTCATGGAATTATGTATTAAGCGCATTTAAAAATCATTCTTGTTATATGGCGACTAAAGATATTCGATTCTACCTGTTCTGAACAATGACTTTTCGCATGTACGGGGTTTGTAATTGTCCCATTATAACTATCTTTGCATACTTTTTTCAATGAAAAACGGACTAACGCACATGATCAATATAACCTTTCCTGATAAATCAGTCAGAGAATATGAAAAAGGGATAACGGGCTTTGAAATCGCCAGGAGCATCCATCCAGGACTGGCAAAGGATGTTTTATCCATCACCGTAAATGGCGAATTATGGGATCTCACGAGACGCATTGAAGAGGACTCCCACATACTGCTTCATAAATGGCAGGACGACAATGGAAAGCATGCCTTCTGGCATTCATCTGCCCACCTCATGGCTGAATCGATTGAAGCCCTTTTCCCGGGTACGAAATTTGGGATCGGCCCGGCCATCGATCAGGGTTTCTATTATGATATTGATCTTCCTGATGGAAAAATATTGACCGATACCGACCTGCCGAAGATAGAACAAAAGATGAAGGAACTGGCTGCCCAAAAAGAAGGCTACACACGCCGGGAAGTCAGCAAAAAAGAAGCGCTGGAATATTTTGGCAAGAAGGGCGATGAGTACAAACTGGAGCTGATTGATGAGCTGGAAGACGGTACTATTTCTTTCTATAGCCAGGGTAATTTTACTGATCTTTGCCGGGGGCCGCATCTTCCCGATACAAGCAAGATCAAGGCCATTAAATTGTTGAGCCTTGCAGGGGCTTACTGGCGGGGAGATATTAAAAGGAAGCAGCTTACAAGGGTTTACGGGATCACTTTCCCCAAACAAAGCCAGCTGGAAGAATTCCTTGACCTGCTGGAAAAGGCCAAGGAAAGAGATCACCGAAAAATAGGTAAAGAACTGGAACTGTTTACCTTTTCCCGGAAAGTTGGACCGGGACTTCCCTTATGGCTTCCCAAGGGTGCATTGTTAAGGGAAAAACTGGAAAATTTCCTGAAGCGGGTCCAGGTTCAATATGGGTATGAGCCTGTAATAACCCCACATATCGGGCAGAAGGAACTTTTCGTGACATCCGGACACTACGAAAAATTCGGCAAGGATTCTTTTCAACCTATTTCCACTCCCGTAAAGGGGGAAGAGTTCCTGTTGAAGCCCATGAATTGTCCTCATCATTGTGAGATCTATAAAAGCAGACCACATTCATACAAGGAATTACCAATTCGTTATGCAGAATTTGGTACTGTCTACAGGTATGAACAAAGTGGTGAGCTGCATGGCCTGACCAGGGTGCGTGGTTTCACACAGGATGATGCTCATATTTTCTGCCGCCCGGATCAATTGAAAGAAGAATTTATCAAGGTTATTGACATCGTCCTTTATATATTCAAAGCACTGGACTTCAATGACTATGTGGTCCAGATCTCACTCCGTGATCCCGGGGATAAGCAGAAGTACATCGGATCGGATGATAATTGGGAAAAATCGGAAAAGGCCATCGTGGAAGCTACCCGGGAGAAGGGATTGGATGCCATTACGGAAGTTGGTGAGGCTGCATTTTACGGTCCGAAACTGGATTTCATTGTGAAGGATGCGCTGGGAAGGAAATGGCAGCTGGGTACCATACAGGTGGACTATAACCTGCCAGAGCGGTTTGAACTGGAATACATTGGTGCCGATAACAAGAAGCACCAGCCCGTGATGATCCACCGGGCACCCTTCGGATCAATGGAGCGTTTCGTGGCCGTCCTGATTGAACATACAGGAGGAAAGTTTCCTTTATGGCTGACACCTGATCAGGCGGTTATTATACCTGTAAGTGAAAAATTCAATGAATACGCGGAAAAAGTTTCAAAATTTCTAAATAATTGCGATATTCGCAGTCTGATTGACCAGCGGAACGAAAAGGTAGGTAAGAAGATAAGGGACAATGAGTTAAAGAAGATCCCATACCTGTTGGTAGTAGGTGAAAAGGAAGAAAATTCTGAAACAGTTGCCGTCAGAAGGCAGGGAGAAGGTGATAGAGGAACCATGAAACTGTCAGAATTTGCAGATATGCTGGCCAGGGAAACAGAGGAACAATTAAAAAAAGCTGAATAATATTAATAACTAATCAGGAGGACAAAACAATAGCGGGACCACATTCAAGATCAAGAAATTTCAGACATCGGGAAAGACAACCCCAGCACAAGATCAATGAAAGAATTACAGCCGCGAGGGTAAGGGTAGTCGGCGAAAACATCGACAATCCCGGAGTCTATTCCATCAGGGAAGCACTTGAAATAGCAGATCAATATGAACTTGATCTGGTGGAAATTTCACCAAATGCTGATCCGCCTGTCTGTAAAGTAATTGATTATCAAAAGTTCTTATACCAGCAAAAGAAGAAGCAGAAAGAACTTAAATCAAAAGCCACCAAGATCGTTGTGAAAGAACTAAGGTTCGGTCCAAATACAGACGATCATGATTATAATTTTAAACTGAAGCATGCACAGAAGTTTTTAGAGGATGGTGCGAAAGTTAAAGCATTCGTCTTTTTCAAGGGAAGGTCAATTATTTATTCTGAAAAGGGAGAAATTCTCCTTCTACGGTTTGCACAGGATCTTGAAGATCTGGGAAAAGTAGAACAGTTGCCGAAACTTGAAGGAAAACGAATGACGATCCTAATCACACCAAGATCAATAAAACCAAAGAAATAAATTTATTCTCATTCTATAATAAATTGTAACAGGATGCCGAAAATGAAGACGAATCCGGGTGCAAAGAAGAGATTCTCTTTGACCGGGACAGGGAAGATCAGAAGAAAACATGCATTTAAAAGCCATATCCTTACCAAAAAATCCAAGAAAAGAAAAAGAAACCTTGGGTATTACAGTGAAGTGGATAAGGCAGACCAGAAAAACGTCAAACTCTTATTGGGCATGAAATAATGATCGATCAATTGAAGAAGAAGAATTATTAACCAGAATGAATGAGCAAAAAGAATATGCTAGACCATATCGCTTACCATTCGAAAATTGAAAAAAAATGCCAAGATCAACAAATTCAGTAGCTTCGAGAAAAAGAAGGAAAAAGTTACTGAAACAGACAAAAGGTTATTTCGGAAGACGGAAAAATGTTTACACAGTAGCTAAAAATTCCCATGAGAAAGCACTTTCGTATGCATACCGTGACCGCAGGAAGAAGAAAGGAAATTTCAGGGCCCTCTGGATCCAGAGGATCAATGCTGGAGTCCGTGAATATGATATGTCCTATTCAGAATTTATGGGTAAACTAAGTAAGGCAGGTATTGACCTGAACAGAAAAGTACTTGCAGACCTGGCCATGAATCACCCGAAAGCTTTTGAAGCAATTGTCAATAAAGTAAAGGCTGAATAAAACACCTTGATTCACAACTTATCAAAGGGGGAAACCAGATGTGTTTCCCCCTTTTTTTTTTCTGCTTTATGATTCCATGCTATTTCCATCAGTAGAAAACCATATTATTCTCCAAAAGACTCTATTTTTGTATGGTTACTGAAAAAACATTTGAAATGAAGATTGCCATTATCGGCTATGGAAAGATGGGCAAGATGATCGAAGCCACAGCCAAAGAACGGGGGCATACCATTGGATCAGTCATCGATATAGATGATGAACATCAGATGATCCCGGACAATCTGAGACACAATGATGTGGCCATAGAATTCACAACTCCACAGACCGCATTTGATAACATATCAAAATGCATGGATGCTGGGATACCGGTAGTCTCCGGAACAACCGGGTGGACCGAAAGGATCGAAGAGATGAAAAACCGTTGCCTTGAAGAAAACCTTGGTTTTGTATATGCTTCCAACTTCAGCCTGGGGGTTAACATCATTTTCTCCCTGAATGAACGCCTGGCAGCTATTATGGAAAATCAGGCACAGTATGATACCCGGATGACGGAAATTCACCATATCCAGAAGCTGGATGCGCCAAGCGGGACAGCCCTGAGCCTGGCTGAGGGGATCCTTGGCAATGTCAGCAGAAAAAAGCAGTGGACCCTGGAAGAAACCGGTAATAAAGATGATCTTTGGATCAATGCAATTCGCGCCGGTAAGGTTACAGGTATGCATGAAGTTATATATGAGTCCGATTTTGACAGTATTTCTATCAGGCATTCTGCCAAAGACCGGAGGGGATTCGCTATGGGGGCCCTCATCGCAGCTGAATTCATCAAGGATAAAAAGGGTTTCTTCACCATGAAGGATGTCCTGAATCTATAAGGGACACGATGATATGAAAATCTCCCGGAAACAATATATTCTCTTTGCCCTGCTTGCAATCCTGTACAGTCTTATTGTTATATGGATCGGGGTATACTGGCTGCTGGCCGGGATAGTTCTCATCTTCGACCATTATATAAGCAGGTTCCTCTTTAAGATCAGGAGACTTATTAAACTACCCGGAGTACTGACAGAAACACTGGAATGGATCAGTGCCATCGTGACGGCCCTGTTCGCTGTAATAATAATCAGGACCCTGTTCGTTGAGGCATACACCATCCCTACTCCATCTATGGAACGAACTCTCCTGGTGGGTGATTATCTCTTCGTAAGTAAGATCAAATATGGACCTAAAATACCTAATACACCACTTGGTTTTCCGTTCACACATAATACCATGCCCTTCTCAGCTGATAAAAAATCATACAGTGAAAAAGTGCAGTGGCCCTATAACAGGCTTCTGGGACTGAGAAAGGTTCGTCATAATGATGTGGTGGTTTTTAATTTCCCGGAAGGGGATACTGTCGTAAAAGAATTACCCGACCAGAATTATTATAGCCTGATCAGGAATTATGGCCGGAAAACTATTCTCTCCCAGTATGAAATCATTACCAGGCCTGTCGATAAACGTGAGAATTTTGTTAAACGTTGTGTGGGACTGCCGGGAGATACCCTTGAGATAAGGCATTCCAGCGTTTATGTAAATGGTCTGGAGTTGGCTGAAGAGCCTTTTATCCAGTTTAATTATTATGTAAGGACAAACGGGGAAAAAATCGACAGCATATTTATCACAGAACTTGATCTTGCAGATGCGGACCGGCTCTATGATCCCTCGAGGGAAAGCTATGTTTTCCCCTTGACTGCAAACCAGGCAGAACATGTCAGAAAGCTTCCAAACATTCATAGGGTAACCAGGCTTGAAAATACCACCAAGCAGTTGTCCTATTTTTCGTTTTTTCCTTACAGTCCTCAATATCCGTGGACAGAAGACAATTTTGGACCGCTGGTGATCCCTGAAAAAGGAAAGTCAGTAAGACTAAGTATTAAAAATCTTCCCTTATATCGGAGAATCATTGAGGCATATGAAAAAAACAAGATTGAGGTCAGGGATAGTATAATCTACATTAATAATGAACCGCGAAATTCTTATACCTTTGGCATGGATTATTACTTCATGCTGGGTGATAACCGGCATAATTCAGCTGATTCAAGGATCTGGGGATTTGTACCCGAAGATCATGTGGTCGGAAAAGCAGTTCTTGTTTGGTTATCAATAGACAGGTCAAAAAAAGGCCGGCAGCGGTTCAGATGGGATAAGATGTTTAAAAAAATCAACTAGATATATAAGGAATGAAACAATTACTCGATTTTCTAAAGGAGAAATATTTTCGATTTGGACTCGCGGCGGTGATATACCTTTTATGGGTTATCTGGCTGGGGAATTACTGGTGGCTGTTCGGACTCATTGTCATTTTTGATATTTATATCACCAAGAAAGTCAATTGGTCTTTCTGGAAAAGCAGGAAGAAAAAGAACAGTGCCCTGATCGAATGGATTGATGCCCTGATTTTTGCGGTAATTGCAGTGACCATAATCAATATCTTCCTTTTTCAGAATTATAAGATCCCCACTCCCTCAATGGAAAAATCATTACTGATCGGAGATCATTTATATGTCAGCAAAGTAGCTTATGGTCCACGGATACCCAATACTCCCCTGTCCTTCCCCTTCACACAGAATACCATGCCCATACTCAAGACAAAATCTTATGTAGAGTGGATTAAACGACCATACAAAAGGCTGGCCGGCTTTGGCAGGGTGAAACATGATGATGTAGTGGTTTTTAATTTCCCGGCAGGTGATACGGTCGTGACACGCTATCCTGAAAGGAGCTATTACTCGGTGATACGGGACTACGCCAAACAACTGGAAGATAATGACATAAGATACAACCGTCTCACAAAAGACTGGAATGAATATCTGGTGGATGGACGAAAAACTGTTTGGGATGACTTTGACATTGTTACTCGACCCGTTGACCGGAGGGATAATTATATTAAAAGATGTGTTGCTCTGCCAGGGGATACCCTGCTGATCGTCAAAGGAAAGATCTTTATCGATGGCAAGCCTATTAAAATCTATGACGGGGTTCAGCATCGCTATTATGTAAAGACGAATGGAACACCTATCAATCCTAAAGCTTTTGAACGGCTGAAAGTTGCCAGGTCTGACCAGGAAAAGCTTGGTAATGATTATATCTTACCATTATCGGAGGAAACAGCTGAAAAACTTATGAATTTTACGAATGTGGTCTCTGTTACCAAATATGAGACACCAGATAACAACTATAATTACCAGCTTTTTCCACATGACAGTTTGTATAAATGGTCGCTTGATAATTTTGGACCCCTGTGGATGCCGTCTGCCGGTACTACCATCCCACTAACGCTGAAAAATCTTCCATTGTACAAGAGAATAATTGAAGGATATGAGGGAAACAGGTTAACAGTGCAGGGTGATCAGATTTATATTAACGGTGAAGCAGTTCAGGAATATACTTTTAAACAGGGTTATTACTATATGATCGGTGATAACCGGCATTCTTCCTCTGACTGCCGCTACTGGGGGTACGTTCCTGAAGACCATATCCTGGGGAAACCTAAATTCATCTGGTTATCACTGGATGAAGACAAACGCTTTCTGGGAAAGATCAGGTGGAACAGGATGTTTAAATCCACTGATAAGGTCTGACGATCTGGTTCGGACTCACCCGAGGTGATCAGCCATGGCCGTTTCAGAAGGGAAACTCCTCCTCCATGTCAGGCTGCTCCAATTCTTCTATCTCGGGTTCCTGGGCTACCTGGTGGATCTGGTGCCCGTCTACATAGATGGCTTTAAACGGTGTGACCGGACAGGCAAATTCGCAGGCTCCGCAACCCACACATATCTCAGGGACAATTTCCGGCAGGGTCAGATCTCCCTTGTAAGGTACCATTTTAACTGCCTGGGTGGGACAATGTTCCGAGCATGAACCACAGGCGGTATTTTCCGCATATACAACACAATTTTCAAGAATCAGCTGTACCTGTCCCAGTTGTGTGGTCTTTTTACCTTGTTCAGTGAGGGACAGGATGGCACCTGAGGGACAAACCTCCGAGCAGATGATGCACTCAAAATTGCAATAATTGCTTGAATAATCCATATGTGGCTGCATTATGCCAGACCAGCCGAATTCTTTAATTGAGGGCTGCAATACTGCTGTTGGACAAGCACTTACACATAGATGACAGGCTGTACACCTTGTGGTGAAATGTTTTATGCCAAGTGAGCCTGGCGGGGTAACCGGAAAATTCTTATCAGGTTCAATCTCTGTTGGAACCTTATTCTCTATTTCCGTTTCCTGACTCAGGGCAGGAAGACTGAATCCGGATAAGGCAACACCTGTCGCTAACATTTTAGTCAGGGCTTCACGCCTTGCAGGATCGACAGGACCGGAGGGTGTGGCAGATCCGGAAAGAACTGCAGGTTCCGGAGCATTTACTGAGCCCGCTGCAAGAAGATATTTAATCGCATCCTCAGGACAAACAGATATGCAATTATAACAACCTACACATCTGGAAAAATCAACTTCCAGGGTTTTTACACTGATGCAGGATGCTTTACAGGCAATAGCGCATTTTCCGCATTTGGTACACTGTTCTTCGATCATGCTGATCCTGAATACGGAGATCCGGGATAACAGACCAAGGAGGGTTCCTACCGGACATACTGTATTGCAATACAGACGCCCCCTTGTAAAGGAAAACCAGATAATCAGGCCGAACATGAATACCGGGATGATGTAGGTCAGTCCCCGGGCAGGAGTAATATCCTCCGGATAAAGAAAAAAGATATTCATGCTCTCCAGGATCCCTGCCAGGCGGTTATTAAGCCATAAATATACCGGCTGGAATAAATCTGAGAAAATCCGGCCAAATATACTGTATGGATCCAGGAGGCTGATCCCAATCAGACTCTTCCCCGTAAGCAGAATGATAAAGGGTAGGGCCAGGAAACCATACCGCCACCAATGATAAGGTTTTCCAAAGCGGTATCTGTGCTTTTTGCGTGTTTTTTTCCTGATCCAGCTTAGCACATCCTGGAAAATCCCAAGCGGACATATGGCACTGCAATATACGCGTCCGAAAAATGCTGTCAGCAATAACACAATAATAAAGCCGGTGGCCACCAGGCTAATGTTTGAAACGAATTTCAGAACAGAGGGTATGAATTGCAGGAAAGTTATTCCCGTGATCAGGCTTGTTGGAAACAACCCCCTGAAATCTATTAAAATGAAACCAGTAGCAATGATAAAAAGAAGGGCCAGGATGACCCTGATGGTCTTCAGGCTTCGCTGGTGCATTATCAGATCATGATCCTGTTGATATTAAGCTTAGACAGATCCATGCTACCCAAACCCATTTCATCGGCAATCCGGATATGTCCTATCTGATTTGGATCCTTTCCGAAAAGCTTGGCTGCAGCTGTGTCGGCTGCCACCATATCCTCGGTAATGATCAGGGATTTCATGGTAACCACGTCTGACACAGAAACGCCTCTGGGACCATTTTTCTTCAAAACCCTGTAGGCATCAACGACATTGAGATCTGGTTTTACAACTGTAGTAACATCTGCAATACACTGGTGAAGGTTATTTGCATGCCACCATCTGCGGTCCCATACCACTCCCATCAGATTTTTCATGGATATGGACAATACAGTGCCGCCATGACTTTTCAGTACGGGGACATTGATGAAAACATCAGATTCAAGGATAAGTTCGTGTACCTGGACTTTCTTAAGTGATCTTCCACCTTCAACCGCTATCTCATGATAACTTCCCTTGCTTTTACCCGATAGAACCTTGCCTCCGGCATCCTTTACAGCTTTCTCGATTCCACTGTTCTTATAACATCGTGTCCACTCATTTATGGTATTATCAAATACATAAACATCTTTGGCACCAGCAGCCAGGCAATGTTCCACAATTCTTGCCATCAGCTCAGGATTTGTATTGGCTGCTCTTTCCGGTGTGGTATCCCAACCGAGGTTAGGTTTAATAACTACTTTCTGGCCTCTTTTTACATATTTTTCGATGCCTCCCATGGACTGGATTGCCTGATCGAACATGGTCCCGGGTTCCCCGCCCTTTACAGCCACAAGGTCATATGCCACCGCGGCAGCTCCACCAGCAAAGAGTTTGCCATAGGGACTGATTGCCATGGCTGAACCGGCTGCTATACCAGCACCAAGGCCCTTTCTGAAAAAATCCCTTCGTTTCACTCGTAAATAATTTAATTAACTAATTGGTCTCGTGTAACTTACCATGATAATATTATCATGGACGTTTCATCCGTTCAAAATTATAAAATAATAAACCCGAAATTTACGATTTCCAGCTTTAAATATTGATTATTCCGGATAGTTTTTCAGCCTAATTTTGACGGACTCTAAATAAACCGGCAGCATCTGCAATCAAATGGGCACGGAACCAGTATGATACCTCTTAGTCCACGGATTCCACTTTAATTGAAAAACGATTAACTTTACAGGCCAGATAAAATTTTGAGCCATCAGGATAAATACATTTTGAATGACTGTACTGTATTATGATTGTTTTTCAGGCATCAGCGGGGATATGCACCTGGGAGCGATGATCGACCTTGGTGTGGATCCGGGTTACCTGATTGACCAGCTCAATAAACTTGATCTCTCCGGGTATGAGATAAAAATCACCAGGGATCAAAGGAAAGGGATTACCGGGACAAAAGTTGATGTGATCCTGGATGAGAAGGCTCATGACCACGGACACCAGCATGATCACCACCCTCACAGGAACCTTGAGGATATAAGCCGGATAATTCAGGATAGTAAGCTCAGTGAAGCCATAAAAGACCGAAGTATTAAGATGTTCAGCAAACTGGCTGAAGCGGAGGGAAAAATCCACAACCGGTCAATGCATGAAGTACACTTTCACGAGGTGGGAGCCATTGATTCTATTGTCGACATAGTGGGTGCAGCCATCTGCATTGAATCCATTGCTCCGGATAAGATCATGTCCTCAGCGGTTGAACTGGGGGGCGGATTTGTAAAATGTAAACATGGAACCTTCCCTGTCCCCGCACCGGCAACTGCTGAAATACTTACGGATATACCTGTAAAATCGGGAGCTGCTCCCTATGAAACGACCACTCCTACCGGGGCCCTCATATTGGCTTGTAATGCAGATGAATTCGGACCGATACAAGATCTTCGCATTAGCAGAACAGCCTATGGGATCGGTAACAGAGAGATGGACATTCCCAATGTTTTAAGGGTACACCTTGCAGAAACCCCAAAGCAGGACAATACCTCACCAGAAACCCAAAAGGCATTGGTGATGGAATGCAACATCGATGATATGAACCCCGAGATGTATGGATATGTGATGGAAATTCTTTTCGGACTGGGAGCAGATGATGTCTTTATCACCCCCATCATCATGAAAAAAGCACGTCCGGCATCCAAACTGACCGTTCTCTGCAGTCCGGATAAAAAAGACGCCATGACTGAAGCCCTCCTGACCCATACAACAAGCCTGGGTGTAAGGAGTTATGCAGTAGATAAAACGGTGCTTGAAAGAGAATTTACCAAAATCCGGATAAAATATGGAGAAGTAACAGTGAAGACAGCCATATATCAGGGAAAGTATCTGAAATCCAAACCTGAATATGAAGATTGTATTCGCCTGGCAAAGGAACATGGGATTCCCGTACAGAAGATATACGAAGAGATCTCACGACAGGTAAATATTGACGAAAAAGGATGAAAGAGGAATTACAAAAAAAATATGATGGCTTGTTAAGATCCCTGGGGAAACTGGATAATCTTGCAGTGGCATTTTCGGGAGGAGTGGATTCGGTATTCCTCCTGTACGCCGCAAAAGAAGCTATCGGAAAGCATGTCCTTGCATTGACGGTTAATTCCCCCTACATCCCTGACTGGGAGATAGAGGAGGCAAAGGAATTTGCTGCCAGCAAAGGAATTGAACACCAGGTTGTAGATGTCCCTGTCCCCAAACAAATCAAAAACAACCCGGAAGACCGCTGCTATCTCTGCAAGACATTCGTATTTACCCTGCTTAAGGAAATTGCAAAACATCGTGGATTTTCAAACCTGGCTGATGGTACTAATCTTGATGATACAAAAGATCACCGGCCGGGGATGAAAGCCCTGGAAGAACTCAATGTTCTGAGTCCCCTGCTGAAAAACCGTTTCACTAAAAATGACATACGGCAGGCTTCCAGGGAGATGGGACTTTATACCTGGGAGAAACCGGCTTACGCATGTCTGCTTACAAGAATACCCTACAATACCAAAATCAAAGAGGAAATGCTCAGGAGAATTGAGAAAGCCGAAACCTACCTGATTGAATTGGGGATTCGTGCCATAAGGGTCAGGGCCCATGGTGATCTCGCAAGAATTGAAACAGAGCCCAGGTATTTTGAAATGCTCTCCGGGGAATCTCAGATGAAAAAAATTTCCAGGCAACTTAAACGCTATGGATTCAAATATGTAACACTGGATATGGAAGGATACAGGACAGGTGGTGTAAGTGAAATTTTCAAAGAAAAAGAAAAATGACTGCTAGGAGTGAGATAAAAGAACTGCTGGACCAGGTCCAGTCAGGCAAAATATCAACGGAAGATGCACTTAAAAGGTTGAGTGACCTTCCGTTTAAGGATCTGGGACATACAAAGATTGATAATCACCGGGAATTGCGTACGGGATATCCCGAGGTGATTTTCTGCGAGGGAAAAACGCCTGAACAGATCCGGAATATCATGGAGTATATGTCTACACAGAAGACAAATATCCTGGGTACTCGTGCCAATCAAGACATCTATAAGTTTGTAAGTGAGTCCTTACCCCAGGCAGAGTATAATGAACTGGCCAGGACGATAACCGTGAAACATGCTGAGATCAAGCAAACCAAAACATCTATCGCCGTACTTACAGCCGGAACTTCAGATATGCCCGTCGCTGAGGAAGCAGCTGTGACTGCTGAACTCTTTGGAAACCGTGTGGAGAGATTTTTCGATGTGGGCGTAGCAGGCATACACAGGTTGTACGATAAACTTGACCAGATCAGGAAGGCCCGTGTTATTATTGTGATAGCCGGGATGGAAGGGGCATTACCCAGTATTGTTGGTGGACTGGTGGCTAAACCAATCATTGCCGTTCCAACCAGCATCGGTTATGGAGCCAGTTTCAATGGACTGGCAGCGCTGCTGGGTATGCTGACCAGCTGTGCCTCGGGGGTCAGTGTCGTAAATATTGACAATGGCTTTGGTGCTGCATATATGGCCAGCATGATCAATAAACTATGATATGTCATCTGACATACCCGATACTGCCCTGCTAACCACTACCTACCTTGGACCTGTACAGTACTTCACTAAATTCCTTCTCTATCCCGCTTATGTCATAGAACGATATGATAATTATATAAAACAGACGTACAGGAACAGGTGCAATATCCTGGGAACCAATGGTGTACTGCCACTTAGCATCCCCGTTTTAAAAGGAACGGCTCATAAAACCCATGTCAGGGATATTCGTATTGATTATAACAAGAAATGGCAGAAGCTTCACTGGAGAAGTATAGAATCTGCTTATCGTCACTCTCCTTTTTTTGAATTTTATATGGATGAATTCTCTCCCTTTTATGAGAAGAAATTTGAGTATCTGCTTGATTTCAACTCAGCATTGCTTGAGATGGTCCTTCATTCCCTGGAAATTGAAAATATACCAGATTATTCTATGGAATTTATCGAGGCAAACAAAGAGGATCATGCTGATTACCGGGAGCTTATCCATCCGAAAAGGGACCTGTCCTCAGATCCTCATTTCATGCCGGCAGAATACCAACAGGTATTTGCTGACCGCCTTGGATTCGTGGCCAACCTGAGTATTATCGACCTGCTCTTTAATGAAGGTCCCAATGCCAGGGCCATCCTTGAAATGAGCATTAACCTCCCTGCCTAATATATGTCCTGATGTGCCTGGGGCTTGGTACCCCTGGGGAACGCTCTATGGAATTTTTCTTCGATCTAAATGATCAGAAACGGAAACCGAGGGTTGCGACGAATTGGCTCTTATCAGCGCTGATCTTTGCTCCATGCACATCCTCCGGGATGTAGAGATAGTACTGGTAATCATTGGTACGTAGTGAATATGCCAGGTCAAAGAAGACATTCTTGCTCCTGAATCCGAGTCCACCGCTATAGGTAATGGTCCGGGCTTCTTTATTGACCTCCTTGCTATTGAACGGACTGTCATAAAAGGCCGCTCCACCCCTGAGGTATATGGGTCCGAGATGCAATTCAGCACCTAAACGGATATTGTGTGCAATGGAATACACATTCTGTATCCTGTCATTAACATCCAGCAATGAATAATCAGATACCCGGCTATCCATATTGGCCTTCCGGTAATCCATATACTCATAATCCACCCCTATCATGGCTATCCTGCCTATCTGGAAGGCAACGCTTCCTATCGCCTTGTAAGGAGTTCTTAACCAGTATTCAAACTGGTTCACCGGAGATCCCTCGAAGTATTCTGGCTCGCCTTCTTCTTCATCGAAGGTGGAAGACATGTCTGTGTAGAAATCCTCCCTGATCTTGTAAAAGGTCGGGATATGGAAAGCTGCGCCTATCCTGATCAGGCTGATGGGCCTGAAAATAATTCCTGCCTTAAAAGTATAGCCTGTCCCCCGGGTCTCCAGGGTCTCCCTGAAGGTGAATGAATTAAAGTAGTCAATGATCCTGGCATCATCAAATTCTGAATGATCAGTGTAATTGCTGTACCTCAGCCGGTGAATCCCGAAAGTAGCGCCAACATACAGCCTGTCGCCATAATTTGCGCCGAACGTAAATGCGAACTCTCCGAGGCTGCCGGTTTCCCTGATCCTGCGAGTTTGGGACTGGCCATATCCTGCTTCATTTATATCATTCCAGTATTCCTGGCTCACAGTATCAAATGGCATCAGATTGGCTGCCCAGGCCAGCTCCTCATAAAATTCACTCCAGATATCAGCATTGGCATTGTTGGTAAAATTATCCAGGTAGGAAGAGCTTTCACTCCCCCCGGATAACTGGATCCCGCCCATCATGGTATTCCGGTTGTAATTATTAAGCTGGTTATATCCAATCCCGAAATTATAACCTGCCCAGCCTTTGTCATTGCCTGTCTGCTTGGAAAAGATTGCTCCCAGATTGTTCAGGGTAAACTGATACTGGTTATCAACCCGGGTGTTCCCCAGGTATTTTGTCGAGGTATTATCGTATATCACTGTTGGTGTGACGGTAAATTCATTGCTCCTGAATACACCAATCCCGGCAGGATTCAGGCTCGCCGATGTAAAATCTCCGCCAAGGGCACCGAAGGCACCACCCATGGCTATTGACCTGGCCGTCCCACCATAAAAGTTTTGTGAGTACCGCAGGGCATCTGTTTCGTTTTGTGCCTGGACCGAAGCCATGAGGAAGCAAGCCGGGACGATGAGAATATATATCTTTTTCATGATTGCTATCTTTATATATTAAGGGATATAATTCGTGCTGTTAACCTTTAATTATGGTTAATATTCAGTTCATTTTATGTGCTCTATGACTGCTGCCTACCGTCTCCTGCCGCCTGAAGAAGAGGACCGGCTGCTACTGCCAGATGATCGGCTGACACTGCCCGAAGATCGACTCATACTCCCTGAGGATCTGCTGGGCGATGAGGACCGGAAACTGGATCCTGAAGACCTTGATGATGTTCCGGAGGACCGGTAACTGGAACCAGAAGAGCGGGACCCGGAAGAACGGTAGCTGCTGCCTGACCTGGAAGGTGTACTGGACCTGTAGGTCGAGCTGCTGCGAGGCTGAGTATAAGTAGACCTACTGTTGGTTCTTGACTTTAATGCACTGCTGCTCCTGTTTGTGCTTGAATTATATCTGGGTTTGTATGTAGTCCTTGGTTTACTGTATGTCGGCGTATAACTCTGCCTGGTGGTAGTGTTATACCTGCTGGCATTTTTACTGGTAGCAGTCCTGGTGTTAACAGTTCTGGTGTTAGCACTTGCACTCTTTGTCCTGTTGGCTATCGGGTTGTTCGGATTTCTACTTGTGTAGCGGGTATTGGCTGAGCGTGATCGGGCTTGCTCAGCAGTCGACCTGTTTGCAGAAGTGCTTTGCAAATTGCTTCTGGAACGATTAGCAGTGCCAGCTGCTGTAATGGAATTGCTCCGGCGAGCTGCAGAATTTGTCCCCATTGAACTGGTAGACCGGTCGCTCTTTGCAGCGGTCCTGGTGCCTGCTGCTGTTGCACCAGCTGCAGCTGCACTTGTTCCATAACGGCTTCTTCCACTGGTCATACTGGCTTTGTTTGACTTCGAGGGATCTATACTCCTGGCACCATAGGTCGTAAAACCTGACCTGGACTCACGATGACCGTAACGGTAGCTCCCACGCCCTCCCTCTGAATATGAATAATAGGGTGTGGGATAATAATATCCGCCTCCTCCATAATAATATCCATCCCAGTAACCGCGATTATATCCTGACCAGTACGATCCGTATCCCGGATAACCCCATCCATAAGAAGGATAGCCCCATCCATAGGACGGATAGCCCCATCCGTATCCTCCATAACCATAACCATAGCCGAAGCCAAAGCCAAGGCTCAGTGAAACTCTTGGTCCCCATGAACTATAATAAGGATCATTATAATATGAATCGTAATAGCCGTAACCTGAATAAGGTGAGTGGAAATTCCTGATACGGGCCGTATAATCAGGATACTGGTTGACAGTTCCATAGTAATTATTTACCACCGGAGAAGCGCTGCCATCATCATAATAGGCATATCCATAATCATCCTGTGCTCCAACGTACATGGTGTCTTCCGCGGCCATGGATTTCAGTTCCGTCGATGCGTCTTCATTCAGGTACTCATCTTCAAGGTCCAAGCGATATCTTTCATAATCACTCAACTCCTCTACCTGGGTAGCCTGGGCATTCAGCTCACCAGTCCCGGATGGTACACTGGCTACTACGTTCTGCATTTTAGCATCGCGGGGAGTATAGTATAAATCATCATATTCCGTAACCCCTGCCTTGTATGCAGAAGAACAGGAACCCAGGATCAGACTAAAAACGATTAGAATATAGATGTATGTTTTCATGGCTCTTTCCTCCAGTATTTTATCTTTACACAGAAACATGCAAATACCATACCAAAAATGTAATGATTATGCTTTCCTTAAACAGGAATTATACGAAATTTCATTGAAAAATAAAAATATCGATGGACTTTAAATTCTACTCGATATTTGCTTATTTTGCAAATCCTTAATTAACATATTACATCTCAATTAGATATCAATAAACTGATGGCGAAAGAACTTACTCCCAGAGAAGAGAATTATTCACAATGGTATAATGATCTGGTAATTAAAGCAGACCTTGCAGAGAATTCAGCGGTCCGTGGTTGTATGGTGATCAAACCATACGGCTATGCCATATGGGAGAAGATGCAATCCATCCTCGATGGGATGTTTAAAAAAACCGGACACTCAAATGCCTATTTCCCGCTCTTCATTCCCAAATCTTTTTTCAGCAAGGAAGCGGCACATGTGGAAGGTTTCGCAAAGGAATGTGCGGTGGTGACCCATTACCGTCTTAAGATTGATGAGAATTCCAATGAAATAGTGGTGGACGAGACAGCCAAACTGGAAGAGGAACTGATCATCCGTCCTACTTCAGAAACCATCATATGGAATACCTATAAAAACTGGATCCAGTCTTATCGAGACCTGCCTATCCTGGTAAATCAATGGGTCAATGTCGTAAGGTGGGAAATGAGGACACGATTCTTCCTCCGGACAACAGAATTCCTCTGGCAGGAAGGCCATACGGCACATGCTACTGAAGTTGAAGCGCTCGAAGAGACCAGAAAAATGGTAAACCTCTATGCTGATTTTGCCGAGAACCATATGGCTATGCCGGTTATTAAAGGCAGAAAGACGGAATCCGAAAGATTTGCCGGTGCCCTTGATACCTATGCCATCGAAGCACTGATGCAGGACGGGAAAGCGCTGCAATCAGGAACCAGTCACTTCCTGGGACAAAATTTTGCCAGGGCTTTCGATGTACAATTCACAAGCAAGGAAGGAAATCTTGAATATGTCTGGGCGACTTCCTGGGGTGTCTCAACACGCCTGATGGGAGCGCTTATCATGGCTCATTCGGATAATAACGGACTGGTACTGCCTCCCAAACTGGCACCCCTGCAAGTGGTGATCGTACCAATTTATAAAAACCAGGAAGATTTTGCCCGCATTAGCGAGGCTGCCGGCAAGATCAAAGCAGACCTGGAAAAATCAGGACTATCAGTAAAATATGATGACAGGGACACTCATAAGCCCGGATGGAAATTCAGTGAGTATGAGATGAAAGGCGTGCCGGTAAGGATTGCAATCGGACCGAGAGATATCGAGAATAACACAGTGGAGGTAGCCCGTCGTGATACGCTGGAAAAGAAGATTGTGGCCCGAGATATGTTGAACGATATCGTCATTGGATTAATGGATGAAATCCAGCAGAATATTTTCAGGAAATCCCTGGATCTCAGGCGTGATAATACCCATATGGTGGATGATTGGGATGAGTTCCGGGAAATCATGGACAAGAAGCCAGGATTTGTACTTGCTCACTGGGATGGTACAGCCGAGACCGAATTAAAGATCAAGGAAGAAACCAAGGCAACCATTCGTTGTATTCCCTTTGACGCGGAAGTCGAAAAAGGTAAATGTATATATACAGGAAAGCCCTCCGAGAAAAGGGTACTTTTTGCTATAGCATATTAATACACTGGTTATGAGCAATATAGATGTCAAGTCGAATATCCTGAACAATCTGAAGGAAAAATCTGCTGTCAAACAACAGGTATATGACAATACCCTGAATGTAATGTCGGATATAAAAGAAATCCTGCAAAACCTGGAACAAGAGTTCAACGATAAACTCGGAAAGTCAGACGAGAGGATCAAACTTGACTATAAGGACAACGGTATTTACAGTGCCCAGCTGAAAATTGCCGGAGACATGATCATTTTTGCCATGCATTCCAATGTATTTGAATTTGACAGGAGTCATGGCATCTGGAAAACCTCTTATGTGCAATCTGATAAAACGGCTTCCTATTGCGGGATCATCAATATTTATAACTTCCTTTCAGACTCCTTAAAGTATAACAGGATGCAGGATCTGGGATACCTGGTTGGCAGGATATTCATTAATAAGGACTTTCATTACTTTGCGGAAGGTAAGCGGCAACTGGGATTTTTCTTCAATGATTTTGGGAATAAAGTGCTGGATAAAGGTTCCCTGACCAATATGATCATACTGGCCATCAATTATACGCTTGAATTTGACCTGCTGGTCCCTCCTTATGATACGGTAAAGATTGCATCTGTTGAACAAATCAGCGACCGGATCCAACTGTCCAAATTGCGGACTGGCAAACGCCTGGGATTCCAGTTCAATGCCGATGATATTAACGGTGATTTATCCCCCAAAGCACCCGACCATCCTAAACCTTAGTACTTGTTTTTAGGCTTATTTGAACTTATCAAGTGATTTTTAACATCTTTTTGCGTATTTTACGTTTATTGACAAACTCCTGAGACCCTTGAAGTATTGTCGATACATCCTGGTAGTCGTCCTGGTATTTTCCCGGTTGCCCTCCTCGGGAAGTGAACCTGTTATGATCACATATGACACCCTGAAACTTTTGGAAGGTTCCAGGCTTTACATCGGCAATCAGAAGTTTAAGTATAAAAAGGATACAATCATTGTGATTCACAGTGGACTGGATTACCGTGTCAAATATCCAAGGGGACAGGCTGGTGACATCTTTTTTGATACACTTGAAGAAAGGGCAAGCAAGAAGCGCTGGACCAGGGAGTTACACAATGTCGTCATCACCTCCCCACGCATTCCGGACACACAGGATACCATGCAAACCCGGCTCAGTGTGGATCCCTATATTAGCCATGGTGGGAAAGTCATACGCAATATCAGGTTTACAAAACTTGAACCCTTCGGTCCGACTATTTACGATACTTCCCGAACTGCCAGTTCAAAGATTGAGAAGTTGGGGAATGACCTGCACCGTGTTACCCATGACCGTGTTATCAACAACCACCTCCTGTTCCATAGCGGAGACCTGGTTGATCCAAATGAGATCAGCGATAATGAAAGAATAATCAGAGAGCTTCCATTCATTGAGGATGTCAGGATCCATATGGATGAAACATCACCCGGCTCGGACAGTGTGGATGTCCTGGTGATTACAAAAGATGCTTTTTCCATCGGGGCTGGAGGTCTGCTGAATGATTTCGATGTGGGGAAACTGGATATATTTGAGAGCAATCTGTTTGGATTAGGACATGAACTTCACGCGGTATTTTATTGGGATGGAGAAAGATCTCCATGGCTGGGGCATGAGATCTTTTACATCATGCATAATCTGGGCGGATCATTCATCAACAGCACACTCAGATACCAGCAGGTATTCAATACGGAATCCTATCAGTTGGGATTTGACAGGCGTTTTGTTACGCCGAATACCAAGTGGGCCGGGGCTCTCGACCTGGAGCGGACCAGAACTTTCAGGTATATTGATTTTTCTGATTCCATCAGTACAGATGTACCTGTCAAATACAATATTTATGATGGCTGGCTAGGACGAGCCTTCTATCTCAGGTCTCAGCATAAACAAACGAGAAACCGCCTGAATCTAACCCTTTCCTCAAGACTTTACTGGAACCAGTATATTGACAGGCCGGAAGTTGATGAAAAGAATTTTTACCTGTACCAGAACAGAACCGGCTGGCTTTCATCATTGGCCATTTCTTCTCAATCTTACTTTAGAAGTAATCTCATCCTTGATTTTGGTAGAACGGAAGATATCCCGCAGGGGATGTTGTTTAGTTTAACGAGTGGACTGGAAAGGAATGAGTTTAATACCCGGCTTTATGCAGGTTTTAGCTTGTCACAGGGAAGATATCTTGGCAACATCGGGTATCTGTATACGAAACTGGAGGCAGGAGGATTCTTCCTGAAAAAGGATTATATAGAACAGGGTGTCATCAATTTCAGGACGGATTATTTCACTCCTCTGTTCATTGTTAACAGATTCAAGTTCAGGCATTTCATATCGGCAAATTACGTCAGGGGAATAAACAGATTTGAGGATGAATATATATGGATATCCGATGATTATGATATTCGGGGATTCCTGTCAGGTATTACCAGGGGCAAACAAAAACTCTTTATCAATTATGAAGCGGATGCATTTACACCATTTTATCTGTATGGATTCCGTTTTGTCCTGTTTGGATTTATAGACCTAGGTCTTATCGGTCCAAATACAAAAAAACTTCACGACGGACAGTTTTATTCCGGTTTTGGAATAGGTGCACGGATCAGGAATGAAAGGCTCGTCTTTGAAACCATCTCCATCAGGTTCGGATATTATCCAAACCATCCCGAAAAGGAAATCCCCCTCTTTCTGCACGTATCCGGAGAAAAACGGTATAATGCCGATAATTTCAATGTCACTAAGCCCAAAATCGTGGGCTTTGAGTAAATATTATAACTTTGTAGATAATTAGATATTTATTAATCATTAATTATATTAAAATGGCAGTTTTAGTAGGTAAAAAAGCGCCGCATTTTAAAGCAGATGCGGTTGTTAATGGTGGAGAAATTGTCTCCGGGTTTTCACTCGAACAATTCATCGGAAAGAAGTATGTGATTTTCTTCTTCTACCCGGCTGATTTCACTTTTGTTTGTCCAACAGAGATCATTGCATTCCAGGATAAAATGGATGAATTTGAGCAGCGGAATGTAGCAGTCATTGGCTGTTCGGTTGATTCAGCATTTTCTCACTGGAAATGGCTCGAGACCGAATTGAAGGATGGCGGGATCAAAGGTGTCAAATATCCCCTCGTGGCTGACCCCCCAATGACCATAGCTCAAAACTATGATGTCCTGATAGGCGAATATGACTATAATGACCAGGACGAGGTTGTTTTTGAGGGCCCGGCAGAGACTTACCGTGGACTCTTCTTAATAGACAAGGAAGGGATCGTACGTCACCAGGTTGTAAATGACAAACCGCTTGGCAGAAATGTTGATGAAGCGCTGCGCATGGTGGATGCATTGCAGTACCACGAAGAGCATGGAGAGGTTTGTCCAGCCAACTGGCAGAAGGGAGACGAGGCCCTGAAGGAAACTCAGGAAAGTGTTGCCGGATACCTGGGAAAATTAGCATAAGCATAGCAGACTTATTAAAAGGCTGTCCAATCCCCTTAGCGGAGAGCGGATAGCCTTTTTTTTGAATCGAACCGGGTTGTGTACCTGTCCGCCGGATTCCTTACATTTGTATAAAGCAACTCGTGATGCTTGATGATTGCAGCAGTTTTATTCAGTCAAATTCGCTTTGCCGGCCTTCCGACAGGATCCTGCTTGCAATAAGTGGTGGCATCGACTCGATGGCCATGTTACATCTGTTTTTTGCAGCGGGATACCAACCAGGGATTGCCCATTGCAACTTTCATTTAAGAGGTGCTGAATCAGATGGGGATGAACAATTTGTGAAATCCGTTGCTGCTGCCAAGGGTGCAGTTTTCCATCAGCAGGATTTTGATACCGAAAAGACAGCACAGGAATCACGGATCTCCATCCAGATGGCAGCCAGAAACTTACGTTATAACTGGTTTGAAGAGATTCGCAGCAGCCATGCTTATGATCTTATTGCCACCGCCCATAACCAGGATGATGTACTCGAGACATTTTTCATTAATCTTTCGCGTGGGACGGGTATACGGGGACTAACCGGAATTCCCGTCAAATCGGACAGGCTGATCCGCCCCCTCCTTTTCGCCTCCAGGGAAACCATTGTCAGTTATGCCAGGGAACAAAACATCCGTTTCCGGGAAGATTCCAGCAATGCTTCCGATAAATATCTCAGGAACAGGGTGCGTCATCACCTGATCCCGATGCTGGAAGAACAGAACCCTTCTTTCAGGAATGCGCTTATGGATACCATGTTCAAATTGTCTGAAACAGAGAAACTCTATGAGCAGGAAATATTACAGCTGAAGAAAAGATTGTTGCATGCTGAAGGGGACAGGATCAGCATCCGGATCGAGGAGCTAACCACACTCGATTCAAAAAAAACCATCATGTTCGAGATCCTCTCTGATTATAACTTCTCTTCACAGGCAATGGAAGATATAATCCATTCGCTCACTGGCCCCTCCGGAAAACAATTCCTGTCCTCCACGCACCGGCTCGTAAAGGACCGGGAAGACCTGATCATTACACCTCTGGCCAATGAAGAACAGCGGAAGCATTATCTCGAACTGGAAACTGGCCGGATAGTAGATCCTGTTGACCTTGAATGGATGGTGGTCGACCATACGGATACCTTTCATATCCCAAATGACCGGAATATTGCATGCCTGGACCTGGAAAAATTGAGTTTTCCCCTTATGTTGAGACACTGGCAACAGGGGGATTATTTTCAGCCCCTTGGTATGCAGGGAATGAAAAAGATCAGTGATTACCTGATAGATGAGAAAGTATCCTTGCCTGACAAAGAAAGGACCTGGCTGCTTGTGAGTGGAAGCAAAATAACCTGGGTGATTGGCCACAGGATAGATGACCGCTTCAAGGTCAGACCAGAATCAAGGCAGGTCCTCATGATGAAATACACCAGCCAGGCGCGCTGATCCAATCTAAAGTTTCACGAATTCCACCCTGCGGTTATTTGCCTTGCCTTCCGGTGAGGAATTATCCGTGATGGGCATGGATTCACCCCATCCCCTGGATTCCAGCCTGTCTGCGGCAATACCCATATCGATCATGGTGGTTTTAATAGTCTCTGCCCGCTTCTGGGAGAGCTCCATATTGAATGCATCATCCCCGTCACTATCCGTATGGCCTTCCACACTGAAATTCAGGTCCGGGTGATCCTTCATCAGATCAACCACCTCGTTGATGATCCCCATGGATTCCGGTTTCAGGGTGGCCTTCCCCACATCAAAGCGGATCCCGTTGGCTATGATCTTACCATCCTCCATGACCCGGTCATAAAATTTCACCCCACCCTCAGCGATCCGGATATTTTTTAAATAGATCGGGTTCTCATCGGTTGCATGGTAGCTATAAAAGGTAATTCCTGTGGGATTTATATCAAGCCGTGGTATATTGATAAGGCGGGTGTCATCCAGGTATGCCTTTAATTTTCCGTTGGTATATGCCACTGCCACATGAGCCCATCTTTCCTGTTTCAATTCTTTTGGATACTTGCTCGTAGATTCCCATAACGAAAGATAATTATATCCGACATCCAGATAATCCTGATTCCCGGATTGATTCTCCTGGTTCTTCCTGTCATAAAGGAACATCCGGGCATAAGAGTATCCGAAATAAATATCAAATTCAACGGTGAAAACATCTGGCAGGTAATCCTGATCTGAGTTCTTCAGATACGGGATAATGGCCGGACTACCACCCCGTAGAAAAATAACATTTTCTCCATCCACTTCGGCTACTTCAGCAACACCGGTTACCAGGTCCCAGCGAGAAGGAAATTCGCCATTTTCTTCACCAATCAGGTCATCTTCAAATATTATCTTGTCACCCGGTACAAAATCATACTTAGCCCAGGTCAGCACACCGGTTTTCTCTTCAGCTATGGTTTCTGTGGTTGCGCCTGTTTCCGTGGCCGGGGTTTCGGTTTCCATTACTGCGGGCTGTACAGTTGCATTTGTGGCAGTTTTGTCCTTTTTCTTGCCGAAAAGTTTGTCCAATTCATTATCTATCTGCTCATCGGTCTTTTGCTCTGTTTTTTTCCTTACTTTCTTCA
>DAOWJB010000200.1 GCA_030640625.1 Bacteroides sp. | reverse complement strand
CTTCCTGATTATGGATGGTCCGGTATTATGAGTATGCCGAGAGTATTATCGCTTTCAGAAAACGGCGAGATGCAAATAAATCCTCCAGAAGAAGTAAAAGCTTTAAGATTAGATGGCATTGAAGAAAAAAATATTTCACTTCAGTCAAACAGTGAAAAAGAACTTTCCATAAAAGGAACTTCCCAGGAGATTCAGCTCGAAATACGTGGAGGAGAAAAATCGCCTTATGGTGTTAAGGTATTTTGCTCCCCCGATGGTAAAGAAGAAACTGTCATTAAATACGACCCTGCGGCAAAAGAAATAAAAATTGATTTTATTATATAAAATTGGATAATGATATGAAAGTTTCATTATTTTTTGCAATCATTATTTGCCTGAGTATGAGTTCCTGCCTGAATTCAGAAAAAGATTTTTCTGTAAAAAAGGATGGGGATATTTGGTTCCGTAATTCAGGGATTGAATTGAAATTTGATAAGCATATGTACTGTAATGTTTATCAGCGGGGTGAATCCGTTTCATTGAATGATATAGACGGGGACAATGAATTAAGCAGGCCAAGCCATTTTTTAGTAATCGACGGTGAAGAGCTCAATGAGTTTAGCGTTGACTATGATAATATTAAAGTCGAAAGCATTGAAACAGCTTTTGGGAAGGGAAGAAAATTGCTGCTTACCGGAATTGCAGATTGTTCTGACGGTGGCAGAATTGAAAAAACACTGAGCATAGAATTGTATGATAATTACCCGGATATTGCCATCAGTTCTGCATCTTATAAGAATCTTGGGACATCCGACAAGGTAATTGAAATGGATTACAGTAATTATTTTCGCCTTGATGCTTCCCAGGCCAATGCTGATGACCAGGCATTTGATTTCTGGTCCCTCCAGGGTGCCTCGATTGGCTGGGGACTTGATTATATAATTAAAATAGAGGATGGATTCAACCAGGAGAATTGGATGGGTGTTCAACCGGAGACAAAAACAGGCGGAGGTTTACCCCTGGTGGACCTCTGGAACCAAAAATCCGGTATGGCGATCGCACACCTGGAGACCCGGCCGCAATTGGTCTCTTTCCCGGTAAGAGTTGAACAGGATAAGAAAGTAAGCATGGCCATTCTTTATCAAAATGATCATACACTGTCTCCGGGGAATACCTATCAGAGCATACAGACTGCAGTGATGGTGCACACAGGGGATTTCTTCGATCCCTTAAGTACATACTCGAAACTGATGGCAGATCTGGGTCAGGGACGAAGAACTCCTTCAGCAGAGGCACATGAGGCTATCTGGTGTGGCTGGGGCTACCTGACTGATTTTACCCTGGATGATATTTACGGAACACTTCCCAAGTTAGCCGACCTGGGTATTAAATGGGTTGTTATTGATGACAGGTGGTGGGATAAATATGGGGACTGGAACATAAGGGATTATACCTTCCCCGGAGGAGAGGAACAGATGAAAGAATTTGTCGATTCGCTTCATAATCAGGGATTTAAAGTAAAAATATGGTGGGCACCAACCCCGGTACAACCCGAGAAAATGGTTTCATGGGGTGGATCCGTCGACCCGGGAATGGCCCAGGTAGCAAAAGATCATCCGGAATGGCTGATCATGGATGAAGATGGAGATTTTCCGAGGGACTGCCGTGATATGTACCAATTTTGTCCGAGTGTACCGGAGGTTCAGGAGTATATGAAAGAATTAACCACCAGGTTTGTCAGGGACTGGGATTTCGACGGGCATAAACTGGATGCCTATTATGTGGTGCCACCCTGTTATAATCCGGCTCATAAGCACAAACGTCCCGAAGAGTCATATGAAGACCTGCCGAAAATGCTTCAGGCAATCTATGAGACTTCGAAGGAGATTAAATCCAATTCAGTGACCGAGATCTGTAACTGTGGTACAACCCAGGATTTTTTTCAATCCATTTACAGCGACCAGCCTGTAGTATCTGATCCGACCAGTGTAGAACAGTCCAGACGGCGCGTAAAAGTCATCAAAGCATTATGGGGGCCCGATGCTCCTGCTTATACTGACCATGTTGAGCATATCAGGGTGGATGTGGATATGAATGATAAAAGCAATACGGCGAAGGTAGGACAGGATTTCGCAACTTCAATGGGTCCGGGTGGCGTGATCGGTACAAAGTTTACCTGGCCACGTGGACCTGAGAATATGCAATTGACAGGTGAGAGGGAAAAACACTGGCAAAAATGGTTCCGGCTGTACAATGAGAAAATGCTCAGCAAGGGAACTTACCTGAATCTTTATGATATCGTCTATGACATACCAGAATCACATGTAGTTCAAAAAGGAAATATATTTTATTATGCATTCTACCAGAAGGAATGGGAGGGGGAGATCGAGCTCAGAGGCTTGGAAGGGAAAAAGTACAAAGTCTATGATTATGTGAACGAGAAAAAGCTTGGTGAAGTTACCGGACCAATAGGAATACTGCCGGCTTCGTTTACAGACCATCTACTGGTTGAGTGCATTCCTGTAAACTAAACTCAGAACAATATGGGACTATTAATTTTTCAATTTTTGCTAATCACTTTCTTTACGGGTATGGAAAATATGCATAAGGGTTCACCGGAAAAAATTTCCGGAAGCGATGTTGTCATCGTTACCAGCTGTGAGGATTTTGAGGTCTCTGGGGATGGATCTGCTGAACCATGGGGCAAAACCGAATGGATAAACATTCCTCAAAGAGTAGAAAAGCCAGATACATACTCTACAAGAGCCAAGGTCCTTTACTCTGAAACCGGGATCTATTTTCTTTTCGATTGCCAGGATAAGATCCTGACCGCAACAATGATGGAAGATAATCTGAATCTATGGGAAGAAGATGTGGTTGAGGTGTTTCTGTGGACTGAAGAAGATTTTCCTGTCTACTTTGAGTATGAGATCTCACCACTCAATTACGAATTACCAATCATTGTACCGAATTATAATGGTGATTTTTTTGGCTGGCTTCCCTGGCATTATGAAGGGGAGAGAAAAACAAGGCACGCAACAAGCACCAGAGGGGGACAGAAGGAACCAAACGCTGCGATCGAAGCATGGATGGCTGAATTTTTCATTCCCTATAAACTCCTTTCACCCTTGCAGAATGTACCCCCGGAACCTGGCACAAAATGGAGGGCGAACATGTACAGGATCGATTATGACCAGGGCCAGACACAATTCACCTGGCAGAAAGTATCAAAGACTTTTCACGACTATAAAAAGTTCGGCACTTTTATTTTTGAATAGAGAGTTTATTAATCCCCATCTGAAGCGTAAACGATCTTTCCACCCACCATGGTCAGTTCAGATTGAATATCCCTGATCTGATCCACCGGGCAGTCAAGAAAATCATCGGAGAGCATAACCAGGTCAGCCAGTTTTCCTGGTTCTATCGATCCTTTTATGGATTCTTCAAAGGAAGCATAAGCATTATTTATCGTATACATTCTAAGGGCTTCTTCCCTGGTGATGGCTTCTGAGGGCATGATTACCGTATTTCGTTCTGTGGTTCGTGTGATGATCGTCCACATGGCCAGGAAAGGATTATAGGGATTGATGGAAGCATCAGCATCCCATTTAACCATATGGTCAGACCCTCCGTTAACCACCACCCCTGCATCCATCATTGAACGATAGGGGTGAAAACTTTCTATTCTCTTTTCTCCCAGGATTTTCTTCATGGCATCAGCATCTTTATAAAACCAGGCTGGCTGCATATCTGCATATACCCCAAGTTCACTCATTCGTTCTATGGCCCTGTCTGTAAAGAAATTGCCATGAATGATCGAGAACCTTTTATCTTTTATGGATTTCATTTTATCTACTTCCTCATATACGTCAAGCAGAAGATCCACACCTCCGCCACCGGTGCTATGAGCAGTAAACTTCCAGTTATTTTCATTGGCTGCGGTTACAATGGCAAGAAGCTCTTCCGGGCTGTAGTTGACTACACCCCGGTAGTTTGGGTCCCTGACATCGAAAATGCTGCGAGCCTTGTCGCCCCAGGGTTCTCTGAGATAAGCCGTGCCGGTCAATATGCCACCATCCAGAAAAACTTTCACCGCAGCAATCCGGGCCCATTCATTTCCGTCGCCTGTTACAAAGTTGAAAGCATTTATGGTGTCCACGAGCATACTTGCCTTGTCGACGGTATTTAATCGCAAAATGATATTTTGACAAATCCGCATGGTAAGTTTTCCTTCATCTCCTAAGTCCCGGTACATGGCAAAGGATTCGAAATCCCCCGCACCTGAACAGAGGCTGGTGATCCCGTAACGATTATAGCGTTTTAACATGGCCAGCAAGGCATCCTCCCTGTATTGAGGAGTTAGTGCTCTCTGTGGAGGAAGTTGCAGCAAATTAAAGGCTGAGGCCCGTATGAAACCTGATAACTTCCCTGTTTTATTATCTTTCAGAATACCCTTGTGAACTGTTTTTTTATTAATTCCAGATACCTGCATGGCTGCAGTGTTTATCATGCCGCCATAAGATCCGTCCAAAAAAACAGGATGAGATGGGGCAACACTGTCTAATTCTGAAAGCCTGGGTTGCCGCAAATCAATTAAGCGGGTGAAAAACATCTTTGGAAAAATAATCCATTCACCCTCCTGCTTTGTCGTGGTCTGGCTTCTTATCCAATCCAGGAGTTCACTAATGGAATGTACATCGGGTATGGTTTCTTCAATTTCACTGAGGGATGCCATCTCCGGATGCAGATGGGCGTCAATTATACCGGGGATAACCGTTTTTCCAGCAGCATCAATAATTTTACAATGCCTGTCTGCCAGTTTCCTGATATCACCGTTTGATCCAACGGCAATGATTCTATCTTCACTGATGGCCAACGCCTCGGCGATGGTGAATTGCTCATCAACTGTCAGGATTTTTCCATTAATAATGATCATATCCGGGGGATTTTCCATAGTACAGGCAGCTAAACTGAAAACCAAAGCAAATTGGATCAGGTATAATAACTCAGGTCCTCTTTTCATATTTGACATTTTCTTATTTCTTAAATGTATGAAAATATTGAACGCTTTAAATCTTATCACTAATTTTAAGCTAGCTGATTAAATACGAAATTTTGATATGAAAATTAAAATTTATCTGAACATCTTCTTTATGATATGGCTTATTATTTCTTGCAATAACCCTAAAAATATTGAAGAAGATCAAACTATTAAACCATATTCTAAAAATAGCAGATACTGGCAGCATAAAAGTAAACCGGTATTGCTAATAGGAGGAACAAAGGACGATAATCTTTTTCAAATCCCTGAGCTCAAGGGTCATCTTGATTCCCTCAAGATAATTGGTGGCAATTATATACGTAATGTAATGAGCAGCAGGAAAAATTTTGGCTT
>DAOWJB010000239.1 GCA_030640625.1 Bacteroides sp. | reverse complement strand
GCTCTTTATGAAGTGAGCTGCCTGCTGTTCCCAGTTCCGGTCCTCATTATCATGCCATAAGAAGCACTGGGGACAAAAAACAACAAATCCCTGCCTGGCCAATTTATAGCCAAAGGCAACGAGTCGTCCCTCCTGAATGCCTGCTATGTGCATCATCTGATTATCACTGGTAGAATGCAGGGCTACCACTCCCGGGAGTGGTTTATTCATCTTTTCCGGTATTAAAAGATAACCACGTACCATTATGCCGGGTTCACCTTCATATTCCACATATTGCCTCAACAATCCATCGGGCCTGTCTTCTTTCAGTACTTTCAACTCCGGCGTTTCCGGGTTCGGATCTATGGCACCAAGGTAATCAAGCCATCTTTTTATAATCTTCTCCCTTTGTTTTTTCCATTGCTGGACTGTATGTATTGGTTTTCCTTCTGAATCAACCAGCAGTGAAGGAAGATCGATGGTATTTTTCACCCTCATCCCGTTTGTAAGTCCGGGTATACTGATGCCGATGCCTGCCAGCCCTAATGTTTTTAAAAAACTGATACGCTTCATAGATGGCACGAATATTTATATTAAGAAATGTCAATTTAATGAAAGTAAATTTAAGATAAAAGAAGTGAAATATAATGTATATTTGCTTATAAATCCTAACGATTGATGAAATACAGTAATTTAGCTTTTATACTGACGGTATCGATCATACTTGGTTGTACAGGACAAAAGAAAGAGGCAGGGTTAGAAATTGGTTTTGGAAAGGCAGATCTTACCCAGGCGGGGATCTTTGAAGACCCGGTACCGGATAATCAGGGGAACGCGCCAGCAGACAAATATAACAGAGAGGAGAAATTTGCTATTTCAGACCGGGTTGAGGGACGGTGGCGTCCGGGATCCGGGGACACCAGGAAGCTGGCTGATTCCATTTTCGTCACAGCCATGTACGGGGAAGATCAGGAAGGCCCTTGGACAATTATAGCTATGGATGAGGTGACACTGGATTATGAAACCGTAGATATGCTTGCTCATCCACTCATTGAGGAATTAGGTATTTCAAAAGAACGAATCGTAATGCTGCCTTCTCATTCGCATGCTACACCCCCACTGGATCCGGATCTGTTCCAGATGGTCGTCTTTGAAGCAGTGAAACAGGCCAGGGACAGCCGGACTGAAGTGGAAGTAGCCTCCCTGAACCTGCAGCTGGAAGGGAAGGAATACATTATTAACCGAAGGGTCCATATAGATGGGATAGGCTCCCGTACAGTAATGTTCAATGATGGATGCCTGATCCATGATAATTATATTGATGCTACCAGCCATATGTACGATTGGGTTGAAAACCTGGGCGTTGATCCGGAAAAATACCTGGAAGCGGGCAGAAAATATATTACAGATGGAGAGGTGGATAATAAGCTTCAAACGCTGTTTATCCGTAATAAGCATACCGGTGAATTGATGGGCAGCTTCACTCGGTTTGCCGCCCATGCTGTTATTGTTTCCGCCAAGGTTGTTAATGGGGATGTTTCCGCAGATTTTCCAGGGCACATGAAAAGAAAAATCGAGGAGCAACTAGGGGGGATCGCCCTGTTCGGACAGGGACCCAGTGGAGATCTACGGCCTCTTAACAGGGAATATTCTCATGCGTTTGCAAAGGAATATGGTTACCGGCTGGCCGATGAGATCATCCAGGGATATGACGGCATGTACTGGCAGCCGCTAACCCGCCTTGAATTTTTCATTGAACCTGTCGAGATACCCCTGATAAATAATATATTTCTTTCCCTGGAGGAGGTTGAAGCAGAAATGAACACCATAGAAAAACTATTCGACAGGGAAACAAATCCTGAAGAACGGAGAAAATTACAAAATAAATTCTGGGGTTTATACCGTACTCCATGGGTACATAGAATGGTTCGCCCTGAATGGAAGCAGCAGGGGCAGCTCGGACTGGATCTATATGCTCTCAGGCTGAATGACCATGTCCTCATTGCTACCCAGGGAGAGATCTTTAACAGGATAGGTAAACTTATGGTGGAACCCTACAAGGACTACGATCCTATCCTGGTAAGCATTGCCAATGAATATGTTTCATATCTCCCAACCGATGAAGAGAGGTTAAAAGGCGGGTATGAATCCAGTGTGTCAATCATGACTCCCGGCAGTCCGGATATCCTGATCCGATCCACACACAGGTTATTAGACCGTATTTACAGTGAATAGGTAAATGACTGCCACGGGAATTCATTCAGAGATGAAGATAAATTCGGCCAATTGTAAGATATGTGAGTCAGATTCTTTTGACCGGGGGATTGCCAGGAAATTAATATTGCCGGGGGAGATCAATTCAATTAAAACATTCTGCACGGAACTTCGTGGTGGAATAGCCAATAAATACCTGCCCGAAGAAGGGCAACTGAGGGTTTTCATCTTTACAAACGGATCCGGGAATATAATGCAGAATGATTTGAACTTCCCGGTTCAGGAACTTGCACTGTTCATCCCTGACATTGGCCAGGAATTTAATGTTGCCAGTGGAAAGAAGAATCTCAGTTACCTGGAAATCGTGATGCAGCTGACTGCAGTGGACCTGCAATCCCTGGTTAAGCAGAAAGGGTTATTCCCTTATTATGTTTCGTATGCTGATTGCAGGAAATATGATGAAACCATCAAAAGTGAGAAAACGGTCAGCAGGATAATATTATCAGAAGATATTGTGCCCCGCCTGTGTATCGGATCAGTTCAGACCAGCGGTCCGGATCAGGTCGCAGCACATACTCACTCCATGCTGGAACAACTCTTTCTCGGTCTTTCCGGAAATGATGTGGTCGTGATGGCAGATTCGACTGAGACCAGATTCCTGGAGAACGATCTCCTGCACATTCCGTTGGGATCCAGGCATGGCGTTAGGGTGGAACCAGGGAAAGATCTACATTATATATGGATTGATCTGTTTCATTCCCAGGACGATATGGATTACATAAAAAATACCCACATATTGAAAGACCAATAAATATGCCCGACAATTTCAAAATACCTGAACGTATCATGTCTGTCGATGCTCTTCGTGGTTTCGACATGTTAATGATCATTTATGCCGGACGCTTTTTTTGGGGACTAAACCGGGGTACAGACATACCGTTTACACAATTCCTTGCAACACAATTCAGCCACCCGGAATGGTTCGGATTCCATTTTTGGGATATAGTAATGCCTCTCTTTTTATTTGTTGTGGGAGCTGTCATTCAATTTTCTCTGAACAAACGCCTGGACAAGGATCTCAGTAAATCACGATTATACAGGCATTTGATTCGGCGGTTTATCATCTTATTCATTCTCGGGTGGATTGTACAGGGACGGCTTCTTAACCTGGATATCAATGAATTTCGCGTTTTATGCAATACGCTGCAAGCAATAGCAGTTGGCTATCTTGCTGCATCCATTGCCTATCTGCATCTTTCAAAAAATGGCAGATATCTTTTGTTTGTGGCTTGTCTGATCGTTTGTGCATTGCTGTTAACTGTCCCACAGGTGCCCGGTGTTGGGAGAAGCATGTTATTGCCTGATCAAAACTTTGCTTTGTATGTAGACCAGATAATCATGGGCAGGTTTGATGACGGAACCCAGTATACCTGGATCCTTAGCGGATTCGGATTTACTGCAACCGTTTTATCCGGTTTATTTGCAGGAGAAATCATACGGTCAAATTTGAAAAGGGAGAAAGTTGCCTGGTACCTCTTGATAATTGGTTTGGCGGGTATTGCACTGGGACTGATCTGGGGGATATGGCATCCCATTGTCAAGAAGTTATGGTCCAGTTCCTTTGTGTTATTATCATCTGGCATATGCTTTGTATTGTTAGCAGTGTTTTATTGGGTGATAGATGTAAAGGGATATAAGAAATGGGCATTCTTTCTCAAGGTAATAGGCATGAATGCCATTTTCGCCTACGTGGTTTCCAACACCATCAATTTGCCGGCTATCTCAGAAAATCTTCTGTTCGGCCTGGAGCAATATGTGGGTGAATATTTTTCTCTGGTAACTGCCACCGGGGGATTTGTGATCATATACCTTGTATTGTGGTATTTCTACAAGAACAGGACTTTTATTAAAGTATAGTATATTATAAATTAATGATATGAAAACTCGGGAAATCTTATCCATCACTTTATTTATCCTGGGAATGATTTTGTTGGTATTAAATGTAACCGGACTATTCAAATCCATGAGAAATGTAGAAATATACGATGAGATCACGCCCTATAAGGATGATATCTCCATCCGTTTTGAAGAAGCAAGGCAGCAATGGATGCGGGGAGAAAATGAGTCGGAGAAGGATTTTACTGTCCGGGCCACCATGCTTGTAAGTAAATCCATGGCCCACTACTGGAGAAATGAAGGGATCAAAAAATACTACATGAGGGTCCCACTCTGGGAAAATTATATCTTAACATTCAAGCAATGGATCACCGGGCATAAGAAATATGAATTCAGGAATTATAAAAAGGTAATCGAAAGGGGGGTTGGACTATGCTCACAGCCCTGCATAGGATTAAAATACTTATTGGACGCTAACGGGATCGAGGCCGATCTTTGGGACCTGCAGCAGCATATTGTAGTCGGTGTTACCTTTAAAGACGGGACAGAATATACCCTGGATCCTGATTATGGATATGTTATCCCTGTGAGCATGAGTGGGCTGCAGGGCAATCCGAACCTGTTATGGGAGGCCTATAAGAACCAGGATGCTGTCTACGACAGTCATGTAACAGAGCATAAACATACTGAAGATATAGTCAAAATGTACAGGCAGGAAGGGAACCATATTTACTATATGGATAAATCTTTTGAGGATTTTTCATATATCGCCAAATGGGTCCTGCCTTTCCTGTTAATATTGCCCTATTTGTTAACCCTGTTCATAAGGAAAAAAGCATGAAAAAATTACTACCTGCAATATTTACCGGAATTGCCTTTATCTTCCTGGGATTCTCAATTACAGGAATTGTCTTCGAGGGTCCATCCGATGAAGACAGGCAAATGTTAAAGCCCCATATAAAGAGTGAAGCATTCCAGCGACCGTGGACCTATGTATCCGAGACCTCTGCCATTATTTACTGGCAGTTGAGAGATATCAGTTCATCGGCCAATAGTTTTATTGAATATGGAAAGAATGAAAGTCTGGGCAGTCAAACTAAAAAAACCAAAAAACCAAGATGGGCGCACTGGCACAGGTTGAATGGACTGGATACAGGAGGAACTTATTATTACAGGATGGTTTCTATAGATCCGGCAAGCAATAATAGAACAGAGAGTGAGATTTTCAAAATAAACCTGGAAAAGCAAGAAGATGCCATCCGCATCCCTGGTGATATGAAAGGATCGACCCCGTACATGCTGGATCAAAAAGATGCGTATTATATCCTGACAGAAGACATAACAACGGAGGGCACGGCCATTGAGATTGCTGCGGAAGGTGTAACCCTTGACCTGGACGGGCATACCGTCGTTTTTGGTAACAACAGCTCTGAACAGGTTTATGGGGTCAGGTTTGCTGATCCGGGGAATACCAAATTATGCAATGGGCACATTGTTCAGGGGAAAAGATCCCGTGATTACAGTGCTGCAGTCTCCAGCCTTGACCGGCCGGTCCCAACAGAGATATCCGGGATCAGCACAGATGTTCATCTGCCCAATGCATTTCCCCTGATAATGACACATGCCAATGCGGTCAATATTCATCATAACAATATATACAGCAGGGTGACGGAAATTGAATGCCGCCACTATCCGGGGAACGCCTTAATGCGGGTATACACATATGGGGGCGATATCCATATTCATGACAACCTGCTAACCGAAGGTTGCCATTGGGGGATCAATGTCAGGATCAGGAGCCGATCTGCCAGGAACATTGAAATTGACCACAATGATATTCAGCACCACCAACAATATGTGAATGGATATGCCCTGTCACCCAGCGCAGGAGCGCTTGTCCACCACAACAAGGTAACATCCTCAGGCAGGGGCGTGCATCTGACAGGAGAGGGCACGCATTTCTATAATAACTATATTGACACCAAAGGGCACCAGCAATTGAGCGACCTGCCTGCCAGGACCCGCCCCTTTCATCACAGGCTCATCGAGTTACATGGGATTAAGTTCGAAGGCAGGTATGCAAAGAATTGCAAGATTTATAATAATTTTGTCAGGATAAATCAGTATTTACCCGTTGAT
>DAOWJB010000025.1 GCA_030640625.1 Bacteroides sp. | reverse complement strand
TCCCTCTTCCATAAAGATCCTTGTTCCGTAATGGATGATGAATGTCCAGCACATGATCTGGGCGCCAACATAAAAGAATTGTGCAATCACTCCTTCCCTGTACCTGGGAAGGCTGAATATCCTTTTCAGTGTAGGTATGAAATCAATCGAATGATTCTGGTCTGCATTCCTCGGCATTTTAACCATTGCAATGATGACCAGCATCACCAGAATGACAATTCCGATAACGATATAGGGATTACTGAGTACAGACAGGTCATGCTGCTTAACCGCTTCAAAATCAGCAGGGGACAATTCCATGCGTGCCGATGTATCACGGGGATCCAGCCGGGCCTGGATGAAAGTTTTGGCAACAAACATGCCCGCCAGGGATCCCATTGGATTAAAAGATTGGGCAAAATTCAACCGCCGGGTGGAAGTTTCCTCTGCTCCCATGGAAAGGATATATGGATTGGCACTGGTTTCCAGGAAGGACAGTCCGCATGTCAGGATAAAATAGGAAAACAGGAAAGGTCCGTAGACTCCGATCGCGTTGGCCGGGATAAACAGTAATGCACCCGTAGCATAAAGTCCCAGTCCCACAAGTATCCCTGCCTTGTATGTGTACCTTCGAATAAAAATAGCAGCCGGAAAGGCCATGGCGAAATATCCTCCGTAAAAGGCCACCTGCACCAGGGAGCCCTGTACGGTATTCATCAGGAATATCTTTGAAAATGCCTTAACCATGGGATTGGTAACATCGTTGGCAAAACCCCATAAAGCGAAGCACGAAGTGATCAATACAAACGGAATAAGGTATTTTGCATCGAGAAACTTAGCTTTATTGTCTGTCATGATTTTGTTGATATTTATTTGGTGGTCAATTCATAAAAGTCTATACAATTCTTTCGGAATACTTTTTCCTTACCAACAGGATCCAGATCGCCGAAGTAGCGTACCGGTATGTCCATGATCTCCTGATATTCACCGGCCAACCGGCAGACGGGCCAGTCGGATCCGAGCATGATACGGTCCGTACCGAACGCTTCCGTCACAACATCAAGGTAGGGCACGAAATCTTCATAATTCCAGTTCACCATATCTGCTTCCGTGACCATTCCGGAAATCTTACACCATACATTTGGCTGGGCCGCAAGTGCAGCTATATCTTCCTGCCATGGATCCAGGATCCCCACCCTGATGAAAGGTTTGGAAATGTGATCCAATACAAATTTCTGTCCGGGGAACATGCTGACCAGCTCAACCGCCCGCAGGATGTGCTTTGGATAAATAAGCAGGTCATAGGTAAGATTATACTCCTCAAGTTTCTCAACTCCTTTTACGAATGCTGTGCGTAGTATGAAATCATCATCCTGCTCATCATGGATCACATGACGCACACCAAGCAGTTTGGGATCCCTGGTGAATTCGTCAAGCTGGTCAGTGAGTTGTTCTGAGCGAAGGTCGACCCATCCGACAACGCCCTTAATAAAAGGGGTTTCCCCGGCCATTTCCAGCAACCACCTGGTTTCCTCCAGTTTTTGCCTGGCTTGTACTACGACAGTCCCGGCCACATTTGATCCGGTTAATTGTTTCTCCAGGTCAACCGGCAGGTAATCCTGTCTAAGGATGGACATGGAATCATCCATCCATCCATAATCATCTGTGTTGAATTCCCACAGGTGATGATGAGCATCGATGATCATTTCATTCTTCCAGTTTATAGATCCGTTCAATCAACTGCCATTTCTCATCTGCGCTGGCCTCAGCCGAGGTCCTCTGGAATTTGGATACATAGGCCTCCCATTCAGACTGCCGTGGTTTGGTAGCCAGCTCCGCCATGGCTTTATCATGATCAAAATCGGGGTTGGTATCCATGATCATGAACAGGCGGGTACCGGTGATATAGATCTCCATGTCAAGTATCCCTACATCGATCATCCCCTGGGTGATCTCCGGCCAAACCGCTCCTTTGGCATGTACTTTCTTATATTCTTCAATCAATTGCGGGTCATCCTCCAGTATAAGGGTTTTGCAAAACCGCTTGAATTCAATGTAAGGGTTTTTTGACAGATATTCCATAATGGATGTTTTACAGGTATTAACACAAAACCAATAGGTTTTATTCAGGGTGAAGGTGCAAAGGATTGTGCAAAGCTTTGCATAATGTATGACATGCTGTATAACATATTCCGTAAAATCTTAAATTATCTGGCAGAATGCAACAGTCCTTACTCCTCCGCTGACTTCCATTACTCACCCTACTTATGAGATTGGCCGGACTGCCGCCCATTTGTTTTTAGAATTCTTGAATGGTAATACAGAACCAAGGCAGGTTAAGCTGGACACAGAACTTGTTATCCGGAAATCATCAATACGCCAATAATTTGGCAGTGATCAGGTTTCTTCCTGATCACTTTCCTTTGATGGGGTGGACTTTTCGGGTTTTACCTCGGCCTTTTTCTCGCCCTGGGCAGGCTTCTCCTGGGCAGGCTTTGTCGCATCGAATTTCAGCAAATCATATTTCAGCAGAAGGTTATACCAGGTGAGGATCTTCTTAATATCAGAAACATAGACACGGTCCCGGTCATACTCGGGCAGCACGGCGGAGAAATAATCCTTCATGTCATCCGTATCTGATTTCGGGGATATGGCTTCTCCACCGTTCTCATACTTGTGAAGGCTGACCAGAACTTCCTCCAGAGGGATTTCCTTATCTTCCGTATATACTGCTATATCTTTAAGAGCGCTGACTTTCATCGTGGTAAAAGCATTCATCCGTTTCCCTGTTTCCAGGGATTCCACGATGATCCCGTTCCTGGCCTGAGAGATGAATTTAAACAAACCTCCATGACCGGAAATGGCCATCAGGTCCTTCAAATAACTCTGTTTTTCTTCTTGTTCCTGTACTGTTTCAGGATTCTCAGCTTTTTTTTCTTCAGTTTTTTTCTCTGCCATACCAAGTTGATTAGTTCATTCCACGGTCCTTTTTGATGGTATCATAAGCATTCTTCACTTTCCGGAATTTTTCTCCGGCGGCTTTTCTGATATCCTCACCAAGATAGGCTACTTTGTCGGGATGATATTTATTGGCCATTTTACGATAGGCCTTCTTAACATCATCATCGCCTGCCGAAGCATTAATCTCCAGGATCCTGTATGCTGCATCCGTGTCCTCATAGAACATGGCTTTGATTGATTCCAGATCTTTTGCAGAGATCCCGAGATAGCCGGCAATCCTTTCAATTACCTCGACCTCCCGGGGATGTACTTTCCCGTCCGCCTTTGATACACCAAAGAGGAAATGCAATAATTGCAGGCGGGATGAATGGTCGAGACGATGTTTGATCTGGTAACATACATCACGCAGGGGGATCTCCTGTTTCAGCAGGTCACGCAGATAAAGCATTGCCTCCTGCGATGCTGCCGGTCCAAAATTCTGGGTAAAATATTTGCTGACATAATCCAGCTCAGATTTCATCACCCTCCGGTCAGCTTTCATTACGGCCGCGGTCAGTGTAAGCAGGCTCATGGTAAAATCCCCATGTGTGGTTCCGGTAAATACACGTTGCTTGCCATCCGACCTGTCAAACATCGATCCGACCGCAAAACCCAGCACTCCTCCCAGGGGGCCGAGCAAGGCCCAGCCTAAACCACCACCGATCCATTTACCATATTTTCCCATAGCTTGCTTGTTGAAGACTCAAAGATAAATATTTCCCGCTATTCACGATTTCTCCAGGGCCAGATCCCTGATTATTTTATCCACTTTCAGCACCTGAGGAATCACAAATTCCTCCTCATCATTGGAAATAACAAAATCTGCAAGTGCCACAGCCTTTTCAGGATCCATTTGACTGTCCATCCTGGCCAGAACCTCCGCCCTGGTCATTTCGTCCCGCTCCATAATCCGTCCAATCCTGGTTTCCACGTCAGAAACAATGAGGATATTGTAATCCAGTTCCTTCCAGGCCCCAGTCTCGAATAACAGGGCAGCTTCCTCTATAACATAAGGGGCACTGGCTTGTTTCTCGACCCATCCGGCAAAATCCGACCTTACTGCAGGATGCACCAGGGAGTTCACAAAAAAGCGGGCTTTTGGATCTGGAAATATCCTTTCAGATAAAAATTTACGATTCAATTGATTGTTTTGAAATGCCTCTGTCCCAAAAAATGCTAGTAATTCGCCGCGTATGGTCTCGTCCTCACCCATCATTCTCCTTGCTTCGATATCAGCCTGATAAACCGGTATATCAAGATTGCGGAAAATATTACAAATGACTGATTTACCACTTCCTATCCCTCCCGTTATACCTACTTTAAACATCAGCGCTCGACGATATATTCGACACTCTTGGGAGTGAAATTAACAGACCGGATATACGCCGGCATTTTTATTATTTGGACCTGGAGTTTATTTCCCAGCATATTGCCTACTTCTGCATAGTCCACCACCGCCCGGAAAAGATGTTCATTCAGTGTTTCGTAGGCACTTAGTCCCACCTGGCAACTTACAGTCACTGCCGGAGGAAAAGGTCGGAGAAGGAGGGAATCCGGCATATTTATCACTTCTATCCGGACCTTCACGCTTGTTTCGGTGAATTTTTCTATCGGGACCTGTATCCATACCTCTAAAGGATCATATTCTACTCTATTCAGCGGCTGCATCTCCAGTTCCATATCGAAACTTCTATTGACATTCGACATTGTGACCGGCACGGTAGCAACCATTTCAATCGAGTCAATAATCATCTCTGGTCCGGATATGGTTACACTATCGGGCTCCACCAAATACGGTCCCACCTGCATGTATTGCTTTTCAAAACTAATTTCCAGGCTTGGTTCAACCGGAACCTTTTTACTCACCTTGTCAGCAAACTGGAAGAACAGGGTATCAGGACTAATGTCAAGGATCTCAATCTCTGATGATAGTTGTTTTACAATCCTGTCCTTAGCATAACTGGTTAATATATAAACAGTAGAAGGATCACCAAGCACTGTGCTTAATGCGAAGGAATTCACATCAAAAATTATGGGTGCAATCCGGGATTGCAACTTGTACCTGAGCAGGGTGTATCCTTCCGCGTTCACCGCTAATTCCAGCCTGTCTGGAATATCATTGACCAACACCTTGTTCTCCGGAAACCGGATATACCGTACCGGATAGGAGATGGAAGTCATATACTCCTTATTCATAGCGGTAAGAAACCAGAAAAGTACAGAAAGCAACAGGAAAAAGAAAAAGACCAGGACCCTTCTGTTTAAGGTTATCTTTTTCCTGCCTTGTCTCCTGGTCCTGCCCAGGAGATCACCTTTGCCTCTATTGCCCCGGGTTTGATCCTGCATTCATCAGCATTTGGATAAATTCAAACGGGTTCCCTTCGAATGATTTGATATTACTTCCGATTCGCCAGATCTGTATTGTCCTTCAGGATAGCGTTTTTATCGATCTTGATCCTGACATTATCCGCAATCTCTACAGTTATCGTCTGATCTTTGATATCCAGTACTTTGCCATAGATCCCTCCTGTGGTAATGACTTTATCACCTTTGTTCAGGTGTTCCCTGTAGGATTTAAGGTCTTTTTGCCTTTTCATCTGCGGCCTGATCATGAAAAAATAGAATACCACAATGATCAGCAACAGAAATACAAAAGATGGAACCGGACTTTTATCCGGAGATTGAGGCATCAGGAAAATCAACATAATATTATTCATCACTATTTCAATTTATATAAAAACTAAGATTCTTCTCTAATAATATCTGCCTTGATGGTCAGGTAAATAACCGGTACCTTCCCATTGGTCTTTATGGTAACAGTCTTGCTCTGCTGACCTATCCTTCCGGAGGAATCGAATACGACTTCGACCAATCCCCTTCCCCCGGGGGTGATAGGTTCCTGGTTGTATTTTGGTACGGTACCCACAACTCGCACTGGCATCCAAAATAACCAGCGAGGCATCACCATCATTGGTGAATGTAAAATTATATCCCACTTTTTCTCCCTGCAATATCTTTCCCAGGTTATATTCGGTTTTTTCAAACCTGATCTCCGGCTGCAGTCCGGTTTGATTTTCACCTGCAAGGGAAATATCGGTAGATGTTTTGCTCGTGCAAGCAACTCCAATTAACAGCAAAATCAATAGTCCGGTAAAGTTCAATAACCTCATAAACGATTCAGAAAGTGCAAAGTAACAATAAATTTAGTTCAACAGCAAAAGCAAACACTTAGACTTCTCCGATCAGCCCGCGTCCGCTCTTTTTTATCCGCCCTTCCTTTTTCAGTCCAGCGAAAATATTATCAAGTATCCCGTTAATGAACTGGCTGCTTTTATGGGTACTGTAAAGCTTGGCTATTTCCAGGAACTCATTGATGGTGACCTTGGTGGGAATGGATGGGAAATCAATGGCTTCAGAAATGGCGAGCTGCATGATCAGGTTATCTGTAAAAGCTATTCTTTCCAATTCCCAGTTATTGGCAGATGCCCTGATCATCTCCAGGTATTCACCTTCATTTTTTATGGTTTTGCGCAGTAAGGCCCTGGCAAAGTCCTGGTCGTCTTTATCCTTGAACATTGGCAATAATCGTCCCCCTTCGGGATTATCTTCAGTGAATTTTTTCAATGTTTTCACGATCATTCTAATTACAAAATCCACATCATCAATCCAGTAAATGCTCTGTTCTTCAAGGTTCAGGTAAAGATCTTCATAATTCATCACTACCTCATTAAAAAATCTTTCCACAAACTGTTTATCACTTTTATAAGCCGGATCAGGTTCCTCCATATAAGAAGTATATAGATGGGTGTCAGCAAGCATGAAAAAAAGATTTTTAATGATCTCGGGATACTGGACCCAGCTTACAGGATGCTTTTCAATGTACTTAAGAAGATCCCGGTTGTTTCTCAATTGGACGGCAAGCTGGTTGTCTATAAAACGGGTGTTTGG
>DAOWJB010000312.1 GCA_030640625.1 Bacteroides sp. | reverse complement strand
TTTCCAGGTCCCTGAGCTTCTGCTGCAGAACCTGTGAAGGGCACTCCTTTAAGAAAGAGTACTCATCGGATCGTTTCCACAGGGTGAGCCAGAAAGCCAGTTCATTGTAGCGAAGCATGGATTGTTTGTTTTCCAGGCGCTCCAAATTCATGGCAAGGGACTTGTTCCAGAGAAACCTGGCCGAACCACAATACCGGGTAAGTTTTTCCTCAATATCCATATTGGTCTTCAATCGATATTTGTATGCTTTTCGTATAGTTGACATTAACCTAAATATACGAAAATTATTGATACTATGCAAGATTTTACGTGCCAAAAAACACGCTGTTTATTCACTGCACTTGCATTTGGTCTTCGTTACTAAATATCGAAGAAAAATGTTTACTCAGAATATGTATGAAAACAGTAATTTTGTCCTTATATCCAGCCCCTGAAGAGAGCTGGTTTTACGGACATGTAGATAATACAGGGGATCAGTACTGAGAAAATATTCATACCAAATTTGCCAATAAAGTTAAGAACTAATATATTTAATATTTGATGTAAACGTAATTGATACATTAATCTTCATCAAAAACCAGCCGCCTATCCTATGAAGATCAGAATTTTGACCCTAAACCTCATGGCTCTGGCCCTTATCATTATGCTGCCCTCCTGCCAGTCAGAGAAAAACGAGTTGCAGCCATGGAATGTCCTGCTGATTTTCTCCGATGACCTGAATGACTGGACCAGCGTGCTCAAAGGACACCCCCAGACCCTGACACCAAACATCCAGCGACTGGCAGACCAAAGCATCAGTTTTACACGCGGATATTGTTCTGCTCCCCTTTGTAACGCTTCCAGGACCTCCATTATGACCGGACTCACCCCGGCAACTAACGGGATCTATGACAATAAGAGGTGGTTTCGGGAACATGAAAAGACAGCGGGACTCGTTACCCTCCCACAATATTTCAAGGCAAATGGTTACCAAACCGCCGGAGCAGGAAAATTATTCCACTCGCCACGAGGCAGTGGAGAGGTCCCACGAAAAATGAGTGATGATATATCTTGGGATGAGCAGTACATTGGTGAGATTGGTGCCCAGGCTCCCGAACCCTTCCCGGAACAACGGCTAGACCTGCCCATGACCGAATATTTTCATGCCTTTTTTGTATGGGGTCACTCGCCCGTTCCCAAGGAAGAGACCCATGACCTCAAAATGGTGCAGTATTGTGCCAATTACCTGCAACAGGATCATGAAAAACCTTTTTTTCTGGGTTGTGGCATTTTTCGACCCCACCTGCACTGGTGTGTGCCTGAGGAATTTTTTAACAAGTTTGACCTTGAAGATATCATCTTGCCGGAGGTGCTGGAAACAGACCTGGAGGATCTGCCGGAAGCAGCAAAAAAACTCATTAAACCTTTAGTACATGGGCAGCTTGTGAAGCAAGACATGTGGAGGGAAGCTGTAAGGGCTTACCTGGCTTGTATCAATTTCGCAGACTACTGTATCGGGACTATGCTTGATGCCCTGGAGGATTCCCCCTACGCCGAAAATACCATTGTCATTCTGATGGGTGACCATGGTTACCACCTCGGGGAGAAAGAGCATTGGACCAAATTTACCCTGTGGGAAAGGGCGGTAAGGACCTCTTATTTCATAAAGGTACCAGGATTCGATCCGGGTCGGTGCGATGCACCCGTTTCCTTAATGGACCTCTATCCCACCCTGGTTGATCTGTGTGGATTACCGGAAAAAGAAGGGCTAGATGGACACAGTATTCGCCCCCTCCTGGAAGATCCGGATGCTGAATGGGAATACCCGGCCCTGACCTGGTTCCGTGAGAATAACTATTCTGTGCGAGATGAACGATACCGTTACATTCACTACCCGGACGGGTCAACCGAATTGTATGATCACGATGCCGATCCGCATGAATGGTATAACCTTTCCGGTAAACAGGGATCAAAAGAGATCACCAGAAGGCTTGATGCCTGGATCAAGTAACTGCCTGTTATACAAACTTATCATAATAGCGTAAAGTGATCATGATACCTAAACCAACAAATCAACAATATGAAATCTCTTGTTCTAACAAGCATTTTCTTTGTGACTCTCATGACCATCATTCCATCCTGCAGGCAAGCAACTGAGTCCGGCTCATCCTTTGGACAAGCTATAATTAGCGCCTCAGATGCTCCTATTAAATTGCTTTTCCCGGGGAACTGGGCAGATCCCACCCTGGTGAAGGTCGGAGACACCTATTACCTGACCTCAAATAACGATCACTACGCTCCATCGGTCCTTGTCTTTCAGAGCACGGACCTGAAACAGTGGGAACCAATTACCTATGCAAGTCCACACGAAGGACAGGGACCTGCTACCGACATTGCAGCCGTAGGAGAACGCCTATACATCTATGGAGGAGGCGGTATGCATCCCTGGGTCATGTATGCAGATCCACCCTACAAAGTATGGACTGAAAGAATCAATATGGAACCTCTGGAACCTCATACCATTGATGCTGGCCATATCATGGACGAGGAGGGAAACCGCTATCTCTACATGGCACAGGGCAAGATGGTGAACCTGAGCGAGGATGGACTCAAAGCCACAACTTCTCCCGAAAGAACCTATGAGGGCTGGGAGATCCCGGAAGAAATTGCCATTGAATGTGTCTGTCTCGAAAGTCCTAAACTATTCCAGAAAAATGACTGGTATTACATGGTCAGTGCTGCCGGAGGAACAGCAGGTCCCACCACCAGCCATATGGCCATTGTAGCCAGGGCACAACACCCCACTGGTCCATGGGAAAACTCCCCGTATAACCCATTGATCTGGACGCGTGATGAATCCGAACTCTGGTGGTCGAAAGGTCACGCCACCCTCATTGAAGGACCCGATCAACACTGGTATGCGATTTACCATGGCTACCGGCACAGTCACCGCTCATGGGGCAGGGCGACCCTGATATCTCCGATAGAATGGAACGAGGAAGGATGGCCCATCCTGGCCTCAGACTGGCCCAGTGGCTGGGGTGCTCCTCTGAATGTAAACCTGCCACTGAGCGACGAATTTGAAGGGAGCGAGATCGGGATGCAGTGGCAGGCCTACGGAAAGATCGAGCCGGAGCGTTTCCGGTTGGTTGACAGTACACTTGAAATCACGGCTGTTGGAGTTGATCCAGGTATGTCTAATCCTTTTACTGTGAATCCGGGACACCTGGCCTACGAGGTGGAAACGGAATTGGTGGTCGAGGGGGAAACGAATGCGGGTCTCATCCTTTTCTACAATCCTATTGCATACATCACCCTGGGACTGACTCCTGATAGTATCCTGCTGAAACATAAACGCAGATCTCCTGAAAATGGAAACCACCGCTTATCCGGCGATGAGATCCCATTCGAAGAAAAACGAATCCGTTTGAAAATGAAAAATGATCGCCAGGACGCATCCTTTTATTATGCAACGTCAGATGGTGACTGGGTGAAACTGGAACGGTCTGATGATGTCTCCGGATTCCAGCACAATATTTTCGGCAGTTTCAGTTCACTGCGCCCGGGTCTTTACGTGACGGGAGAAGGAAATGCCCGTTTTGAATATTTCAGGTACACAGCCCTGCCTCATCAGGAATAAATAGATATTTTACCTGGTCTGCTAAATCACTTTTGCAACAGCCGGATGCAGAATCATGGCACGGGGTGTTACAGCCTGCATCAGGATCCTGAAAATTCAGCACTGCAGGAACATTGTTTTTATTCTGAGTGACGACCAGACCATCGCTGGGTAAAAAAACACCCAATCCAGATCAATTGGCTGCTGGAGGCATCTTGTTCAACAATGCTTTCGTGACTATTGCGTTATGCCAGAACAGCCGTAACAGCATGATTCCCGGGTTAGTTCATCAATATATGCTATCATCTGGGTTTCATATCATTTAAAATATTTGCAATTGATCCGGAAAGTGGATATTTTTGCAGTTAGTTACTAAATAGTTTAACTAATTTGCAGTAAATTGGAGAAATGGAACTAATCGAAAGAATACTTGATATTAGCCTTCCGCCTAGACAGTCTGCATTTTTATGGGGACCAAGAAAAACTGGTAAATCTACCCTGTTGAAACATAAGTTCAAGAACAGCCTGGTATATGATTTCCTTAGAACCGATCTGTTTATTGAATTTTCGAAACGTCCATCATTATTGCGAGAACAGTTGCTGGCAAAGAATGATAAAGTTTTGAATAATCCTGTTATCCTTGATGAGGTGCAAAAGATCCCTCAGATTCTGGATGAGGTACACTGGCTGATTGAAAATAAAGGAATGAGCTTCATTCTTTGCGGATCAAGTGCCCGAAAATTAAAGAGGGGAAGTGCAAATCTTCTCGGTGGAAGAGCCTGGCGATTTGAGTTATTTCCGCTGGTATCTAAAGAATTGAAGGACATGGACCTGCTGAAGGTTCTGAACAGGGGACTTATCCCCGATCACTATTTTCAGAATCAGTATTTAAAATCCCTGCAAGCATATTCTCATGATTATCTGAAAGAGGAAGTGTTTGCAGAAGGATTGGTCAGGAATATTCCAGCCTTCTCAAGGTTTTTTGATGCTATTGCCTATTCTCATGGTGAGTTGGTAAATTACAGCAATATTTCCCGCGATTGCGGAGTTAACTCCAAAACCGTCAGGGAATATTATCAGATACTTGTAGATACCTTGATAGGTTACTTGATTGAACCTTTCAAAAAGAAACAGCATCGACAGGTCATCACAAAATCACCTAAGTTTTATCTCTTCGATACCGGAGTTGCCGGCGCCATTACCAAACGGCATATCACAGAAGAAAAGGGCGCAGAGTTCGGCAAAGCTTTTGAGCATTTTATATTGATGGAAATATTGGCATATAATTC
>DAOWJB010000010.1 GCA_030640625.1 Bacteroides sp. | reverse complement strand
TTAAACCCAATATAATAACCCATCATGAATAGAATATTAATTCTCTTTCCCTTGCTGAGCATTCTTTATGGCTGCTCACAAATCCCCGAACCGGAACCCATTGCACCCCTGCCATCGGAAAGCCAGATGAATTGGCATGAGATGGAATTTTACATGTTTGTCCATTTCAATATGAATACTTTTACGAACCTGGAATGGGGCTTTGGCGACGAATCGCCGGGACTGTTTAATCCCACCCAGCTGGACTGCAGGCAATGGGCAAGGGTAGCCAGTGAGGCAGGTATGAAAGGAATTATCCTTACAGCAAAACACCATGATGGATTCTGCCTCTGGCCCTCCAGATACACCGAGCATTCTGTGAAGAATTCACCCTGGAAAAACGGCCAGGGGGATGTGGTCCGGGAACTGGCCGATGCCTGCAGGGAATATGGACTCAAAATGGGTTTATACCTGTCTCCTTGGGACCGGAATCATGCGGATTACGGGTCTGAAAAATACATTACTTATTACAGGAACCAGGTAAAGGAGTTGCTGACTGGTTACGGTGAGGTATTTGAATTCTGGCTGGATGGTGCCAATGGCGGAACAGGGTATTATGGAGGTGCCAATGAAAACCGGTTGGTGGACAGGAAGACCTATTATGATTGGCCTGCAACTTTTCAGCTAATAAAGGATCTTCAGCCCGATATTATCATATTCAGTGATGCCGGTCCGGATACCCGATGGGTCGGCAATGAAGCTGGCTGGGCCGGTGAGACTAACTGGTGTCCGCTCAAAAGAGATGAATTCTGGCCCGGTTCACCGCATTACAGGCAACTGACCTCGGGACATGAAGACGGCACCCATTGGGTACCGACCGAGATCGATGTATCCATTCGTCCTGGATGGTATTATCATCCCTACGAAGATCACAAAGTACATTCATTGCCTCACCTGCTTGACATTTATTATCATTCCCTGGGCAGGAATGGAAACCTCCTTCTGAATTTCCCGGTGGATAAAAGGGGATTAATCCATGAGAAAGATGTTGAACAGGTTATGAAGCTTGCCGGGACACTGAAAAATGATTTCAATCAAAACCTTGTCTTTAAGAAAAAGGCCGAAGCTACAAATACCAGGCAGAACAAAAGGAAATACGGAGCAGGGAAAGTGCTGGATGGCCGTAAGGAAACTTACTGGTCAACCGATGACGGGATTACATCGGCATCATTGACCATTGATCTTGAAGAAGAAGTGGCATTTAACCGTTTTCTTATCCAGGAATATATCCGGCTCGGGCAAAGGGTGAAAGAATTCACAGTGGAAGCATTTTCGGAAGGGGAGTGGCAAGAAATTGCTTCAGAAACCACCATTGGATACAAGCGGATCCTGAGGCTGCCCACGACCAGGGCTTCGAAGATCAGGCTGAATATCAATCAGGCAAAAGCATGCCTGCTGATCTACAACCTGGAAGTCTACAATGCCCCCAAAGTTTTAACCGAGCCTGATATATCCAGGGACAAGGAAGGAACGTTGTCCCTGGCAGCTGCCGATCCGGAGGTAAATATCTTCTACACCGTCGATGGCTCTGACCCGGATCAGGCCTCTACCCTTTATGACGAACCTTTTGCTGTCCCGGGAAAACTGATTGTAAAAGCCGTGGCCATGGATGAGGCTTCAGGACTGAAGAGCCCGGTCGGCACGAAGGAATTCGATATGGCAAAAAGCAAATGGTCAGTCCTTTTGCCCAGCGATGATTCTGAAAAAAGTTCCAGGGCGATCGATGATAATCCGGCTACCAGTTGGACCTACCCGGTGGAAAAATTTCCAGCAGGGACTGTTGTTGACCTGGGGGAACCTCTCATTATAAATGGGATAAGCTACCTGCCTGACCAGAGCCGTTGGGCCAAAGGTATTATCGAACAATATGAATGCTATGTAAGTGAGAACGGGAAGAACTGGGGTGATCCGGTGATTGCCGGCGAATTCCCGAACATGCTCAACAGTCCGGTATGGCAAAAGGTCTCATTCCCGGAAAAAAGGGGAAGATATCTTAAAATCAAAGTATTAAAAACAGTAAATGAAGAAAAACGGGTCGGTTTTGCTGAGATCGGAGTTTTAACAAGGTAACCCCGGGTATAAATTACACTGATTTATTCATCAATAAAGAAACCATTATGAAATTTTTTTTATCTCTGCTCTTAACCGTGTTTCTGCTTGTATCATGTTCTAAGATCGAGCAGAGGATTGAAACTTCACAGCATGATCTTGTCTTCAGTGAACTGGCAGGCACATGGGATGAAGGTATTCCCCTTGGAAATGGTATGTTGGGAGCCCTGATCTGGGAAAAGGGAGAAAACCTCAGGATCTCCCTGGACCGGGCTGATTTGTGGGATCTTCGTCCCATGAAAAACATGTACAGGGAAGGCTTTAACTATAAGTGGGTATATGAACAATGGAAAAAAGACCAGTACCAGGAAGTACAAAAAATGTTTGACCGCCCCTATGACGAGTCGGCAGGACCTTCTAAAATTCCGGCAGCTGCAATGGAGATCCCGTCAAGGGAGTTCGGTCCGATCCAATCAGTCAGATTATTTGTCCACAAAGGGATCTGCCGGATAAAGTGGCAGAACGGGATGTCCATGGATATTTTTATCGCAAAATGCGCGTAAAACCAGTTCACTTCAGGGACTGGATATAAGCGCATTGAGGTGCTCCGTCTTAAGATGATTTTTTCGGATTTAGTAGGCAAAGACCAAATGCTGATATTGTTAATTAACGACATGTTTTTCT
>DAOWJB010000302.1 GCA_030640625.1 Bacteroides sp. | reverse complement strand
TCAGTGATGACAAAGTCTTCCTCATTTCTCAATCCGCTGAAATCACGGTATTTTTCTATCTTACTGTAGTTGAGAAAGGATTGGTGCTTTTTCTCTGCCTTCCAAAGATCAATCAGCTCCGGAATAAAATAGATCCCGGGTTCAATGGTCACGACAAATCCAGGCCGGAGCGGTTTGGCCAACCTCAGAGATTTAAGACCAAACATCGTACTTTTTGGCTCTCCATCGTAACCAACCCACTGTTCCCCCAGATCCTCCATATCATGTGCATCCAGTCCCATCATATGTCCGGTACCGCATGGAAAAAACAAGGCATGTGCTCCCTGCTTCACTGCTTCCTCAGTATCACCCTTTGTTAACCCCAGGGATTTTAGTCCATCGAAAATAATCCTGCAGGCAGCAAAGTGAACTTCTCTAAAGGGCGTTCCGGGTCGCAGCATGGAGACAGCAGCCTGGTGGGCATCCAGGGCAATCTGGTATACCTCTTTCTGTCGTGGAGTAAATACCTTGTCGACCGGAAAAGTACTGGACAGGTCACCCGTATAATGCATCTCCGTCTCAGCACCTGCATCCAGCAGGAAAAGATCACCGTTCTTGATGGTATTGCCGTGTAAATGATTGTGCAGGGTCTGCCCGTTGATGGTAGCTATAATGGGAAAGGAGATCTGTCCGTTGGTAGCCAGTGCCACCTCGGCCATTTTAGCGGCCACCTCCGATTCTTTCATGCCTGGCCGGGCCATCCTCATCGCTACAAGGTGCATATCCACACTGATCTCTACAGCTTTATCAAGTTCCCGGATCTCTTCGGGGGATTTAATCTCACGCTGGGCAACAACGGCCCGGACAAGTTCCAGGGATGCCTTTTCTGCAGCTTCCTCAAAATCGACATTGATCAAATTCTTTAACTTCAGCTTATTCTCCATCCGGTATGGCGGTAGAAAATGGATCTTTCTACCCTTTGAGACCGCATCAGTAATTGTTTTTTGAAGTTCAGACTGTGCCATTTGAGAGGTGACGCCCACCTTTTCACATAAGGTTGAAAGCTTTGGCAGGGTACCCATCCATACAATCATATCAATGGTCAGGTCATCTCCGAACAGGGTGGCTTCTCCGCTGTCTGCATCGATCACCCCGGCCAGGGATGGCTGGTCCAATCCAAAATAATAAAGAAAGGTGCTGTCCTGGCGGAAGTGATAGGTATTGTCTGCATAGTTCATGGGACTCTCTTCATTTCCCAGCAAAAGGATCAATCCGGATGATACAGATCCGGCCAGGGTTTTCCGTCGTACGGTGTAGGTATCTTTTTTAAACATTATGATTGTTTTTAATAATTATCTTCACGGCGATGCAACACAAATCAATCTCAGCATGAAAAATAGCATTATTCTTTCAATATTATTCACGCTTGGAACAGGATTCTACAGTATTGTTCCAGCACAGGATAGCTATCCTTCCGAACTGCTGCTTGAAGATATTTATAAGAACAGGCGTTTCAGCCAAAAAGGGATAAGCTCCGTTCGCTGGATGAAGGACAACAAGGCTTATTCCACCCTGGAAGCCAATCAAGACATGGGAGGAATGGACATTGTAAGGTATGATGCAAAAAACGGTGACAGGGAAGTGCTGGTATCAGCCAGTATGCTAATTCCTCCAGGAAAAAATAATCCTTTATCCGTAAGAGATTATACCTGGTCAGAGGACAATGACAAGCTGTTGATCTTCACCAATACCAGGCGTGTCTGGCGTTATCATACACGGGGGGATTACTGGGTATTGGATCTGAATGCCGGCACCCTGTATCAACTTGGCCGTGATATGGAATCGGCAAGGTTAATGTTTGCCAAGTTCTCACCCAATGCCACAAGGGTGGGATATGTATACAGGAATAATATATATGCAGAAGCCCTGGAAACCGGCCGGATCACCCAATTGACATTTGATGGTGATGATGTCATCGTTAACGGGACATTCGACTGGGTCTACGAAGAGGAGTTCGGTTGCCGGGATGGATTCAGGTGGAGCCCGGATGGCAGAATAATTGCTTACTGGCATTCTGATACAGAGGGTACCGGGACATTTTACATGATCAATAATATTGATTCCGTCTATTCCGTACCCATTCCCCTGCCCTATCCGAAGGTCGGCACCACAAACTCAGCCGTAAAAGTAGGTGTGGTCCCTGCCGAAGGTGGCGACAGTCGTTGGTTTGACATCCCTGGTGATATGCGCAATAATTATCTCCCGAGAATGGATTTTATACCAAATTCCAATGAGGTAATGATCCAGCAACTGAATCGCCAACAGAACACAAATTCAATCTGGATGGCAGATGTTAATACAATGGAGCTTACTAAGATCCATGTCGATAAGGACGAAGCATTCCTGGATATTCACGATAATATCATGTGGCTGGATGATGACGGATACTTCACATGGACGAGTGAAAAAGATGGCTGGAGGCATCTGTATAAAATATCAAGGGATGGAAAAGATGAAAAGTTGATCACCAGGGGTGAGTTTGATATTGTCCAGATCACCTGTATCGATTCCAAGGGGGGATTTGTCTATTATATTGCTTCGCCTGATAATCCCACAGAAAGATATCTTTACAGGAGCAGGCTTGATGGCAAGGGCCAGGCCGATAGGGTAACACCCGGGGACATGCCAGGCCAGCATGCCTACCAGATGTCAGATAATGCCAGGTGGGCCATTCATACTTTCCAGAATGTCACCACCCCCAACCAGTATTACCTTATATCTCTTCCCGACCATAAGAGTGTCCGGTTGCTGGAAGATAATGCCGGGGCAAAAGCCTGGTTTGAGGCGCTTAATCTCAATCCAAAAGAATTTTTCAGGGTTGATATCGGACCTGCCGAGTTAGATGGCTGGATGATCAAACCTCCGGGATTTGATCCTTCAAAGAAATATCCGGTCATAATCTATATTTATGGGGAGCCTCACAGCACAACCGTGCAGAACAACTGGGGGAGAGGTGACCTCTGGCATCAATACCTGGTCCGGCAGGGATATATCGTGATGAGCCTGGATCCGAGGGGCACAAATTCTCCCAGGGGACAGGAATGGAGGAAGGTGATTTATGGTAAGATCGGGATTGTAGCCGGTAATGACCATGCTGCAGGCATGAGGGAGATCCTTAAAACGTACCCATTTATGGATGCTGATAGAGTGGGAATCTGGGGATGGAGCGGAGGTGGACAGATGACGCTTAACTGCCTCTTCCGGTATCCGGAAATCTATAAGGCCGGCATTGCAGTGGCTTTTGTCAGTGACCAGCGATTGTACAACACAATCTACCAGGAAAGATATATGGGATTGCCATCAGAAAATGAATATGGTTTTCGGGAGGGCTCCCCCATTTTCCATGCCCACAAACTGGAGGGTGACTTGCTAATTATGCATGGCACGGCAGATGATAACGTGCATTACCAGAGTTTTGAGATGCTTGTTGATGAATTGATCAGCCATAACAAGATGTTCCAGATGATGTCCTATCCCATGAGGTCACACGGGATCAGGGAAAGGGAAAATACCAGCTATCACCTACGGCAGGTAATGGAAAAATTCTGGCTGGAACATCTCCCGGCCGGACCGAGATAAAATACCCATAGAGACAGGTTTTTATCCTATAGTCCTGCTGGAAATTCTCCGGTTAAATGCTACAAAAATACCCGTTACAATAAACCATTGAACCAGGCATGTCATGATACTGAAGGGGTTCATGGGATTATACCACTCCCCTGGTGCCAGTACGGTTGCCGACAAGAACAACCACCAGAACAAGAGGATAAATGCCGCCAAGGGAATAAACAGGCGAATGGTAATGCTCCAGTATGCTCCGACGGACCAGTCATTCTCGGTGATATTAATATCACGCATCAGTTTCTTTACCCCCTCCTTTATTACGGCAAAGGCAATGAATGCACCTGAAAGCATAAGGGCTATACTCCATACAAAATCCTGGTTGCTCAGCAGGTTCAGGTTTCTTGCGGAGGGAATGCCCAGGAGGTAGACCACTGCGACTATGATCCAGATAGCATTAGACCGTTTTATACCGGTATCTACAAGTACACGGGTAGGCAATTCCAGCTGGGCAATGAGGGATGAAAAACCGGCAAAGGTGAGTCCCAGGAAAAACAGCACAGCCAGGGGAGATCCGAACATCATCCGGGCAAACAACTGGGGCATCCAGATAAAGGTAAGTCCCGTTGAAGC
>DAOWJB010000229.1 GCA_030640625.1 Bacteroides sp. | reverse complement strand
CCTCCCAGTGATATTCATCGCTGAAGGGCAGGGCCCAGGGTGTTTCCGGGAACTCACTTGGAAATGGCTCCTCCACAGCATTCCATAAATTGGATGAACCCATGGTAAAATCATCGGTTATTTCGGGGGCCATGGATTCGCCCGTTTCTGTCCGGCTTTCCCTGCCTAACCTGTAGTCTGCCCCTGCCAGGTACCCAATGGTCCCATCACCGGTACAATCGGCAAACAGTTTCCCATAGAAGCGATATTCCTTGTTCGTTTCTATGTTCCGGGCAAGTACTGCCACGATCTGGTTTCCGTCAGTTTCCACTGCATGGGCATGCGTGCTTAGAAAAAGGGAAATGTTCTTTTCGGCCATGACTACCTCCAACTTCCTTTTATCCCCGTATGCCTTGCCGTCAGGGTTGGCATTTTCCGGATCACCATTATCCAGTTCCCTTACAATTCGTCCCAGTTTGGGATAATGGTTTTTGTCCAGGTCACCCATCAGGTGCACCCTGATCTCCGAACTATTATTGCCACCCAGTACAGGCCTGTTCTGGATCAGTGCAACTTTCAAACCCAGGCGGGAGGATTGCACAGCAGTCGTAATCCCGGCGATCCCGCCGCCAATGACCACCACATCGAATGGTATAAGATCTTCCGTTACTGACAGATAATCAAGCAATTCACCACGGAGAGAGTCCAGGGACTCCTTGCTGTCGGGAGGCCGGAAATTCTGATCCAGCGTAAGAATAACCGCATCGCATCGCCCTTCGAAACCCGTGAGATCTTCCAGCTCCAGCCGGACTGATCCGGTGTTTAATTTCACCTTCCCTCCCTGGTACCAGCGCCATTCATCTGAGCCGTTCGAGCCGAATACCCTGTCCACAGCCTTCCCGTCAATAAGCAGGTTGAACTTCCCGGGTCCCCTGGGAAATGGAGCCCAGTCCTTTGTCCTGACCCAGACGTGATAATCTCCCGGCCGGTCTACCTGAATTTCTGTTACCGCATTGGATACGGGCAGGCCCATTCCATGCGCCAGCAGGTAGGAAGATCCGAGAAATTCAAAAGACTGCTGGTCAATCACCCAGCCACCCTTTTCATTGAATGACTCTGCTTCTACCAGTATATGGTCATTGGCATGGCCAGTCCCTGGGAATAACAACAAAGTGCTGATAATCCCCAGTATTCGGGATGGATTAAATGTCCTGGCTTCTTTCATAATTTCTCAGTATTTTTTTGGCGGTATTATTTTCATCAGAAAGTTTTTCAAGGATCTGGTAAGTCCCCTGGGCAACCGTAACACGTTCATGTTCCAGCAAAGACCCAAGTTGTGTAACACTGGTATTGTTCAGTCTGGATCGGTTTTTATCACAAAGCTCCAGGAGCTGGTGCAATTGGTTTTCACTAAACCGGTCAAGTTTACCGGTCACAAGTTCCAACGTGGCAGCAGTAACCTGAACTTCCTGCATCCTGTCCAGCCATATCTCCTGTGCACGGTAATCCAATTGATCCAGCAATGCTGTCACCTGTAACAGGAAATGTTCCTGTTCCAGCCACTCTTGTGGAAAATGGCTGACTGCCATCCGTGTAACAAAGGAATCGTTTTTTTTTAACATTTCAATCAGCTCTGGCAGGTGCCCCTCATATCCCATTGAAATCAAATAATCCAGTGCCTCATAATGATAATGGTAGTTATCTGATAATAGAAATTTTTTGATAAGGGCCGGATCTCGATAAGATACAGAATATTTTTTAATGCCGGAGGAGATCTCCCCATTTACAACATGCCAAAGCGTATAAGAACTGTAAACGGCACCGGGTACCACAGCATTTTTTAACGTTTCCCGGGTCGCCCCGGTTACGGCATCCACCTTTTCTGATATTTTTTTTGTGGAAGGATCAAAAAGGGCATTGACATCCCTTACGGTCCCCAGTACAGAATTTTTATCCCCCAGGATCTCCTCCAGTTTCAAGTAATCCTCCCTGATAAATTCCAGGTGGTCCCATTTGGTCAGGGGACGGGAATCAGGGACCTCGAAACGGGAAAAATTCCCCAGCAGATCCCAGTAAACATCCAGTATCAGCGACCGGCATAAACCATCATTACAAACAGGTGTGTTCACATGGCAATGGTAGAAATCCGGAAGCCCGTCTGCATCAAAGTCCAGTTCCACTTCCATTGGAATGGTATCCCTGAACATCACCCCGAAAGCCTTCCCTGACTTTGACAAAGCACCTTCCTGGGCATGACAGGAGAATGACAACAGCACTATACAAGTGATATATAGGATATCCCGTCTCATTGCTCCGATAAATTAATTTCCTTTTTTACTTGCTCTTCTAACTCCCGGAACCGGTTTGCATGCTGCGCTTCAGAAGTCTTGCCATATTGCCTGAAATGGTCCTGCGACAGGTCCTCGGCCAGGATCCAAACGATGTTCGGAGTTGCTTTCTTCCCACCTTTCGTACAGGAAACAAAGACCAGGCAAACAGCAGACAGGAATATGAAGATTTTTATTTTCATGGCATCCAGTGATCACAGCAGGGCATGACCCTCATTCCTAACGCAAATATAATGAACTGTTTCGTGCATAGTCGAGTTTGTTATTTTTTACAAGTCCGGCGCAAGATCAATATTTATTTTAAAAATGTGATATTTGTATAAAATGGCGTTTATTTCTGTAATTGATTTAGGTACGGGGAGTATCCGTAATACGATTTACGATCTCTCCGGCAAGGAGGTGGATGCAAGGAAAAAAGACAATCCCCTGATCCATCCCCAACCCGGCTGGGCAGAGCAGGATCCAGCAAGTTGGTGGTCTACCATAAAAGATCAATTTCTCGACCTGGACCCGGCAACCCGCAATCAAATTACCGCAATTACAGTTACCAGCCAGCGGGAGGGAATTGTGCCTGTTGATGAAGATTTCCGGGCGCTAAGCAACATGATAATATGGCTGGATGGAAGAACTGCCAGAGAAGCAGAAGAGATTGTGGAGAAAATGGGTGAACAGGCGATATATGATATCACGGGATTGGTTGCTAATCCCGTCTGGTCTTTGTCCAAAATCCTCTGGATCCGGAAACATAGAGAAGATCTTTACCAGAAGGCCTATAAATTCCTGCAGGCGGAGGATTATCTTCTTTCACGACTGACCCGTAAAGCTGTCTCGGAATTATCCATTGCCTCGCGGACCTGCATGCTTGATGTCACGCACCGCAGGTGGTCGCATAAGATCCTGGAAGCATTTGAGATCGCGGAAAACAAGCTGCCCGAGCTGTTGGAGCCCGGCACCCTGATCGGGACCTTGCCTGATGACATTGCACAGGAGTTTGAATTATCCAAAGACGTAAAGGTGTATGCGGGTGCTGGTGACCAGCAGGCCGCAGCCCTTGGTGTAGGAGCCCTTGAAGAGGGGATGGTCAGTATCGGCATCGGTACCTCTTCGGCATTGTCCATGACACTGGACCAGCCGGTCAGGCCCAAACATCACAAAATCATCCTGAACTGTGCCGCCCTGCCGGGAAAATGGGAATATGAACCTCCGATCTGGAATACCGGGGGACTGGTCAGATGGTTTGTAGATGCTATACAGGGAGAGGGCCTGTCCTATGAAGACTCACTCTCAGGAGCCGAAGCTGTTCCTGCCGGGTGCGAGGGACTGATCGCACTGCCCTACTTTTCAGGAGCCGGCTCACCCAGATGGAATCCTGACCTGAAAGGTGGTTTTTATGGACTGGGATTGCACCACGGACAGTTCCATCTGCTCCGTTCCCTGATGGAAAGCATTGCCTTTGAAATAAAATTCAATATTGAATCCATCCGGTCCTCTGGAATATTGCTTAAAAAAGTGATCCTCAGTGGTGGGGCCTCCAAAAACAGGCCGCTCTGCCAGATTATTTCGGATGTACTACAGGCAGAAGTTGATGTATTTGTGGAGTCAGAGGCCTCCAGCAAGGGTGTTTTTTTACTTGTCAGAGACGCTATCGTGGCCGACGGGGGACAGGCACCGACACCTTCCGTAACTCCTGAGTATATATCTTTCATCCCGGATCCTGGGAATAAGGAAACTTATGACCAAGTATATCAGAGGTATATCAGGCTGGGTGATCATCTGGAAAAACTAAATGAATAATAAACATTTGTATGCCCATCATTACAAGCGGAGAACATGCAAGGGAAATTTTAAATGGGATCATTGAACAGGGGACCGGCCTCCCCTGTTTTTGTACGGAATCTGTCTATACCACAGAGGCCATATTCAATGGTGCCAGTACATTTAAAAAGAAACATGAAATCGAGGGAAACCTGCCCCTTATCATTGCTTTTACTGCCAGTTACGAGGACCGTCAGCAGCTGAAAAATTATACCGGATTGAAGGATTTCAGAGAAGGAATGATAGCGGTTCAATCTGACATCGAAAGGCTGGCCAGGAAGGATGGCCCCTACCCGGACCTGGATGTAATTGTTCACCTGGACCATGCCCAGCCCGGTGAGGATGACTGGATCATTGAGGAATACGGAGAATGGATCGCATCGGTCATGTGGGATTGCAGTAAATACAGCATGAAGGATAACATCCGGATGGTCCATGATTTCGTATCAAAATACAGGGGCAAATTTATAGTGGAAGGGGCCGTGGATGAAATCTATAATTACAATGCAAACAATGAACCCCTGGAGGTGATTGACCGGATCACAGATCCCGAAACTGCTGAAAGATACTACCATGAAACTGGTGTGGACCTCATCGTGGCGAACCTGGGTACCGAGCACCGCAGGACCGAGGGGACGGTTGCCTACCATGGACAGGAGGCCAGGAAGATCAGCGATCGCGTGGGAAGGCGCCTGGTTCTGCACGGTACCTCAAGCCTGAAGGCAGAAGATATCAAAAACCTGGCGGCCGACGGGATCGTTAAGGTGAATCTATGGGGAAACCTCGAATCGATACCCGGCAAAACCCTGGTAATGACCCTCATCCGGGAACTCAAACATCAAT
>DAOWJB010000250.1 GCA_030640625.1 Bacteroides sp. | reverse complement strand
GCTGGCAGCTAGCAGGTGCTCCATTTCTTCATCCGTCATTTCAAGTCCATTCATAATCTCAAGGTCGGTCTGCAACTCATCGAATTTGGTGAAGCCCGGGATGGAAGTAGTAATATGCGGATTCTGAAATACCCACTTCAGGGCCGCCACGCCATTCACAGGTACCTTCTTTTCCTCATCGTGGAATCCCCCGGCCATGGTCTTCATGGCAATGAAGCCCAATCCTGCAGCCGCTCCTTCCTCGATAGCATCCATGAGGTCCTTATCATCTTTCATGGTAAAATTAATGGCTAAAAGAATCACCTCATGAACCCCGCCCTCGATGGCGGCACGGATCACTTCTGCCTGGTTTTTGTGGGTGGATACACCAACAAATTTTGCTTTCCCCTCCTGCTTGAGCTGTTTGAGTGCAGCCAGCATGTCCTCATTTAATAATGTTTCCCGGGAAGAGGCAAGATGATGGTAGAAAATATCCACATAATCCATCTGAAGCCTCTTCAGGCTTGTCTCGGCCATTTCCAGATATTTCTCTTTTGTGAAATCGGATCCAATTTTACCGGTTTTCCTGTTGAACCCGGGAGGAACAACTTTCGTAGCGATGTTAAATGAATCCCTTGGTTTATCCTTGAAAAATTCACCCAGCATTTTTTCATTTTTGCCCCGCTGGTAAACATGGGCCGTATCGAAATGTTTGATGCCTGCATCATAAGCTGCTTTCACAAGGTTTGGAGTATCTGCCCTCATGACCCCCATACTCAGGATGGGAAGTTCAAGACCGGTCTTTCCGAGTTTCCGGGTAATCATTGCAGTGCCAGCTTTGGCGGTATTGGCTTTGGCGCTACCTGATACCAGTAAGCCGGATGCACCAAATAAGGATGATTTCAGGAAATTTCTTCTGTTGAATGTTGTCATGATCTTATGATAGTTTAAACTTTCTTAAAAATAATTATATGGAGTGGATATCAAATTTAAATAATTGTTAAAGCTAAACAATTATTATTTAGACTAAATAAACTTTTATTCACAACAATAACCGTATCTACCAAAGCTTATTCCGATCAGAGGATGATCTCAAAGGTAGTTTTGCCTTTCCGGGTATCCACTTCGAGGCTGCCTTTATGTAAAATGATAATCTGGCGGGACAGGCTCAGGCCTATTCCCGTACCGGATTCCTTGGTAGAGAAAAAGGGGACAAATATCCGGTCGAGGATGTCTTCCGGTATCCCCGGACCGTTGTCCTGCACCCGTATAGAGACCTGGCGGCCGGACCTGGGTGCAAAAATCACCTGGATAGCAGGTTGTTTATTATTGGAGACGGCATCCAGTGCATTCCTGACCAGGTTGATGATCACCTGTTCAAGCAGATTGATATCGGCCCGGAAGGAATCCGGAGCTTCTTCCAATGTAATCAGGAAATTAATCTTTTTCTCCTTCATTTCAGCAGAAAACAGGGAATCCAGTCGGCTTATCAAATCAGTGGTTTGCACCGTTTCGATGACCGGTGGAGGGATCTTCGCGATATCCTGGTAAGCTGTGGTAAATTTTATGAGGCCTGAGCTCCTTTCCCTTACTGCACCTAGTCCCGATATAAGTTTTTCCCTTAACTGAGGAGATCCAATTTTGGTATGCTGGGCATCAACAATATCGTAAAGGGAGCTGGCAAGAGAGCTTATGGGTGTAACAGAGTTCATGATCTCATGCGTAAGGACCCTTATCAGTTTTTGCCATGCTTCCAGTTCCCGCTCATCCAGTTCCTCCCTGATGTTCTGCACAGAAACCAGGTTGAAATCCAGATCTTCAATCCTGAAACCTGCAGACTGAATGGAGAACTCCTTTTCCTCATTGTTGATCTTCATCCTGACCAGCTGGCGCTCCCCCAGAGGTACATCATCCAGGATGGTAAAAAGGTCAGGTTCTTTGGATTTCAGATCTGTTCCAGCCTGGACGGATGGTGTAGCCAGCATTTCATTAAAGGCTTTGTTGACCAGGTGGACTGTGCCGTTTGGTTCATATGATATGATGCCCACCTTAACCTGTTCAATCAGGCTGAAAAGATACTGGTTGCGTGTTTCTTTTTCTTTGCTCAGCGCTTTGAGCTTCAATGAAATATCATTCATGGCTTTGTACAATCCACGAAAGGACCGTCCCCTGCCCTGCTCCTTGAATGCCAGGGTATAATCATCATGGAGGACAGAGATTAAAAACTGTGAAAGGTCTTTGTTGACCCTGTCTATGTAATAAAACAACTCAACCAAAAGCAAGACCACCAGGATAAGCAGGTACACCAGGCGAATATATTCGGATTGAACAATGAACAGGGCACAGGCCGATAAAGCTGCAAACAGGATGATGATCCGGATAATAATATTTATTCGGAAATTTTTATAAACCATATTTCTCCATCCTCCGGTATAAGGCACCACGGGTTAATCCAAGTTCGGAGGCTGCTCTGCTGACATTACCTCCATGTTTTTTCAGGCAATTCTTCACGGCCCATTTCTCCAGGTTGTCCAGGTTAAAATCCTCACCAGGCTGATCACCCTGTTCACTACCAGCCTGAAACTGGAAATCTGAGGATTTAAGATTTTTACCATCACTCATGATCACCGCTCGCTCAACGGCATGTTGCAATTCCCTTACATTTCCCGGCCATTCAAATTTCTGTAGTTTCTTCATCACATAAGCGGGTATCTGCAAATTCCTTTTCCGGTATTTTGGTGCATATTTCGCCAGAAAAAAATCTGCCAGCAATGGAATATCTCCGGCTCGTTCCCGCAAAGGGGGGATTTCGATCTCAACAGTATTTATACGGTATAGCAGATCCTGCCGGAAGGTTCCTTCCGCAACCATCTGACGCAGTGATTGATTGGTTGCACAAACCAGCCGGATATCTATCTCTACCGGCTTGCTGCTGCCAACCCGGAAAATCTTCCTGTTCTGGAGTGTTGAAAGAATCTTCGCCTGCAATGGCAGTGGCAGGTTGCCAATTTCATCAAAAAACAGCGTACCTCCGGAAGCAGCCTCAAACCGGCCCGTACGATCTTCCTGTGCATCTGTGAAGGCACCTTTTGTATGCCCGAATAATTCGCTTTCAAACAGGGTTTCGGATAAGGATCCCAGGTCCACCGAGATAAACACCTCCTCCCTTCTTGAGGAACGTCTGTGTATTTCTCTTGCCACCAATTCCTTCCCGGTGCCATTCTCTCCGAGGATCAATATATTGGCATCAGTAGCAGCTACCTTATCCACCTGTTCAAGGACATTTTTCAAGGCAGGGGAATCTCCGATCAGTCCAGCAAACTGGTCATCAATGGTGGATCCAAGTATTCGCTCCCTGGATCTGTGCCGGTTAAGTGCTCTTTTTGATTTGCTCAACCTGAAAGCCGCTGATACGGTAGATAATAATTTATCATTCTGCCAGGGTTTGACGACGAAATCGACCGCCCCTTCCTTTATTGCTTCGACGGCAATATTAACACCTCCATAAGCGGTTATCAATATGACGCTGACTGCGGAATCGGTTTCCTGTATCAGGCGCAGCCATTTCATGCCCTCCTCACCGCTGGTATCACCCGGACGGAAATTCATATCCAGCAGGATCACATCGTAAGTATCTTCCGCCAGTTGCCCCGGTATCCCCCTCGCATCCTTCAGGGTCCGGATCTGTGTATAATGCTGCTCTAGCAGGGTTTGCAATGAAAGGATGATATAAGGATCATCATCTACAACCAGTATTTTTCCCTTTGTCAATGTCATAAAGGCCGGGTGTTTTTTACAGGTACCCCAAAACCATACCAATAATAATAAAAACCTAAAATTCAATGTTTTCAGCCAAACTACAAAGAAAATACCAGGTAAAAATGTCCATTTTTGGACAGTTCTGTGTCCATGACTGGACAGATCGATAAAAACTTTTATCCAGATCGAATATAACAAATTGAATAACTGTCACTTATATTTAGTGGCATAGCATTTGGAAATCAAGACCTAAATCTTCAGAGATGATCAGAAACATCATTGTCATAGCTACCAGGGTCCTTGTCAGGAATAAGATCTTTTCCCTGATCAATATACTGGGACTGTCCATTGGTCTTTCCTGCGCCTTACTGATCCTGACAGTGGTGAAACAGCAAATGACCTATGACAGGTTTCATGAAAACAGTGATCATTTATTCTGCCTGCAGCAGAGAATGGACCTGGGAACCGGCTCCTATACTACAGACCGCAGTGGCGCTGCCATCGGTCCGGCCCTGGTTGATGCTTTCCCGGAATTTAGTTCATATGTACGGTTTTCCGCTCCACAGGAAATGCTGATCTCTTATATTCCACCTGATACGGGCAAGAATGAGAAACCTGAAAGAAAATTGTTCATTGAGGATGCCGTATTAGCAGTGGATTCCAACTTCTTTTCCTTATTCACCTTTCCATCCATTGCCGGAGATCAGGCAACGGCCTTACTGGATCCTTATTCAATTGTGCTGACCCGGGAAACAGCTGAGAAATATTTTGGTGATGAGAAGGCCCTGAATAAATCTGTTACGGTGAACAGTAAATATGCATTCACGGTGACAGCAGTAGTTGAGGACCTTCCAATTAATTCCAGCATACAATTTGATTTGCTCATCAATTTTAGTTTTCTGAAGGAACTGGGCTTCGATCTGGAAAGCTTCGGTGGCAACCCTTTCAGCACCTTTTTGTACATGGAAGATCCTTCATTGGCTGAAGGCATGGAGCAAAATATCACTGCGTACCTGGATGATTACCAAAGCGATGGAATAAAAGCAGATCAAAAATTGCTTTCCCTGAATGATTACCGAAACAAGGGAGAAACCAGGGGTGAAATTTTTAACATGATATTGATTCTGCTGGGGGTTATCATCTTATCCATAGCCTGTATTAATTTTATGAATCTTTCGACGGCCAGGTATCTGGACCGTACTCGTGAAGTAAGCATACGAAAAATAGTCGGTGCAAGAAGGGGACAACTCATCCGGCAGTTTATGGGAGAAACAATGATCATTACTTTCCTGGCCATGAATCTGTCCATCCTGATAGTAGATTCCATCATTCCCGCATTCAACCGGCATTTTGAAACACATGTTGTTTTTCAACTGAATGACCCGCTGATCCTGGTTGGACTGATTGTCATTTTTCTTGTCACCAGCTTTGTTGCCGGCAGCTACCCGGCATTCTTTCTGTCTTCATTCAATGCCGCGAATATATTCAGTAAAGCGGTTGGAGGAAATAAGAAGGGCAAAGGGATCCGGCGGGTATTGGTCGTGGTCCAATTCCTTTTCGCCATCCTTTTCATCATTACTTCCCTTGTGAATTACCAGCAATTCAAACTGCTACGCGATTCACTAGCCGGTTTCGATACAAGCAATATCATTTATTTCCAGAGCAGGGGTGAGCTGAACGAAAAATTTGCCAGTGTAAAACAGGAGATCCTGCAGCATCCGGGAGTGGTAAGTGTTACCAGCGCTGCACATATCCCGAAATATGTTGAAATAGGAGAATTTAGCTGGGGACTGACATCAGGGGAAAAAAATGACATTGCAGCGATCTGCGCGGTAAACTATGATTTTGATAAAACCTTTGGCATGGAGATGTCAGCAGGGCGATTTTATTCAGCGGATATGCCAGGTGACAGCAACAATGTCATTATCATCAACCGGGCTGTGGTTGAAGCGCTTGAACTTGAAGATCCCATTGGCAAGACCTTCTATCTGTATAATGAATCCCATACCATCATCGGAGTGCTCGAGAATTACTCGTTCAATCCCCTGTCCCTCATGGGAGACAAAGTCATTCTTCCCTTCAGGTACGAAAACAACTGGGTATTTGTAAAGACTTCAGGGCTCAACCGGGAGGGGATTATTGACTATATCGGGACCGTCCACGAAAAATATAATCCCGACTACCCGTTCGAACATTTATACCTGGACGAATTTACCGATCCAATCACCGCGGGTTTGGGCAAGATCAATAAGATTGTATATTTCTTCACCTTTTTCGGGATCCTGATTTCCTGTCTCGGATTGCTGGGGCTGTCCACCTATTCAACCCAGCAGCGGACCAAGGAGATTGGCATCCGCAAGGCAGTGGGGGCTTCCAGTACCAGAATTCTGCGCCTTTTAACCCTTGATTTTCTGAAACTCATCCTGATTTCCCTGGCGATCTCTATTCCCATCTCCATCCTGCTCATGAGGGTGATGTTGCAGCTATTTGTGGAAAGGGTTAGCATGGGACCTGGACTGTTTCTTCTTACAGCCGCAATCGTAATCATTATTGCAGTTATAACCGTCAGTTTTCAGGCGCTGCGGGCTGCAGGTGACAATCCTGCTAACAGCCTCAGATATGAATAAATGATATGATAAAAAACTATCTAACAATAATTCTCCGCAACTTCTGGAGATTCAGGTTGTACAGCTTCCTGAATATATTTGGACTGGCGATTGCGCTGGCTGTATCTATGCTGATATTCCTTTACGTAAAGGAGGAATTAAGCTATGACAAACACTTCCCCAAGGCCGACAGGATCTACCGTATCGCAAATTACAATACCAACGAGGACAGGGCCAGGGAATGGGCCAATGGTCCCCCTCTCTTGGCTGAAG
>DAOWJB010000022.1 GCA_030640625.1 Bacteroides sp. | reverse complement strand
TTGTTGACTGGCCTCAAGCCGGAAATCCCAGATTCGTGAATATTCATTATCCTTGTTTGAGTAAAGTACATTCCGGTCCGAATCTATGATGCGGAATTCAATATCGGATAAGTTAGTTGATCCACAAACTGCGATCCTGTAGTCTGTATCCGAATAGAATGTTTTGTACAATTCAGCTTCTTCTCCAATGGTTAGGATGGCTGCATGATAATTTCCATCATGGATATATGGTGAAAGCTCAACTTTACAGATTTTTTTTGCGAATCCTTTGCACTGTGCATTGACAGACAGTGGTAGAAAAGTCAATAATGCAATTGCAACAGTGAAATGAGAAATCTTTTTCATAGAGCGGTATTTTTTAAGAAATGAAGTTTGATCTTAACATTTTTACCTTTTCCTGAAGTTCCTTGAACACTTCAGGAGTGATATCTATCGTGGACTCGGACTTCAGGATTGTGACATTTGATTCTTCATCAGGAACTGCCTGTATACTGGAAGTGGTGATGATGATCTTGTCAAACGTCGTTTTGAGGTCACTTATGTCGGCCAAAATTTCGGCTACATCGATGTTATCCTTATTGTCTTCCAGCAGTTTTATTACAATATCGAAAGATAGCTTCTGGTCAACGATTCTTTGTACCAGTTTGTTTCCCTCGATAGATTCTCCACCAACAAGGGCTGAGGCAATAAACAAGCCTTCCACCCATCCACCGACAAGCACAATGGAGGCAAGTGCCGGTCTTTCGTTTTCAGTGAGGAAAGAACTGGAATTCATAAAGGTTTCAGAAATAATATCCATAATCCTGTCCCTGTTGTTGATGTTCTCCTCCAGCATTTCGATAGTATTATTATCGATGGCATCGAGAATGCCCAAACCATCTGCCATTCGCTTGGCCGCATTCATATACTGAATGGAGGTCTGTGTCTGATCGAAAAGGCTGGCAAAGCTCAGGTCGGTCGTATAGATGCCGAGATTCAGGGCCATGCTTTTATTGGTGGTATAATTGGAAGTATTTTCAACCGGATTCAGTAACTCTTCATTATAAGACGCTCCAGCATTCTTTATTAACATCGCAGTCTCGAGTGGTGAGGGCAGGGAATAAAAAATCTGCTTTGCGCTGTTAACATCTTCCAGTATCCCAGCATCTATTTCGGATTCACTGAGTGAAAGCTCATCGTTTGAACCGGATTTTCTTTTATCAGATCCGCATCCTGCCATTAAAACTGCAATAATTAATAAAGCAGTCAGCTTAAAAGGCATAAGGGAAAATAACTTTTTTGACATAAGGCGGTAGTTTTTTGATACTCCTACGAAATGTTCAGGGTAATAGTTTAGTAAAAATAACACTTTTTTTTAATAAACAAAATAAATCGGTATTTGTCGATTCTTGTAATTATTTGAATATAAGCAAATTGAGGCTACATGCATCCGGATCAAATGGTTTTAATCCTGCTGCCTGAAACTCAGATCGAATGAAAATAATTAACGGATAATTATCGGTCTATCGGAAACCGGAAGGATCTTGCCGATCAGTGCTGCCTTGGAACATCCACGTTTCTTGATTTCCTCAAGCAGTACAGGCGCAGTTTCAGCAGGCGATGATATCAGTAATCCACCACTGGTCTGGGCATCTGCCAGGATGGTCTTTATCCGGTCTGCTGTTCCTTCTTTCCAGTGGGTGAATGGTTCTGTATAAGCTAAGTTCTGGAGTGTGCCTCCGGGGACTGTCCCGATTCGGAAGCAGGATTCCACGCCATTGATCAGTGGTATCTTGTCAGCCTCAAGTTCTGCGCTTACATTGCTGGCCCTGACCATCTCGAGAAGATGGCCGAGGAGTCCGAATCCCGTGACGTCGGTACACGCATTTATCCGGAACCGGGGGGATATGTCTGCCAGGATGTTGTTGAGTCCGGTCATCACCTCAACAAGTTCCTGGTAGTCTCGTTCATCCAGGACACCCTTCTTTAAGGCTGTAGTTAAGATACCGGTTCCGATCGGTTTAGTCAGGATCAAAGAATCTCCGGCTTGGGCACCAGAATTGAGCAGAATGCTGTCCGGATGACAGCTCCCACTAACCACCATTCCATATTTCAATTCATTGTCCTCAATGGTGTGTCCCCCAAGTATATGAATACCTGCTTTCTTCGCAATGGATAAAGCACCCTGAAGAATCTCATCGAGTACATCAAGGGACAATCTTTTGACAGGGAACGCTACAATATTCAGTCCAAATAAGGGTGTAGCTCCCATGGCGTAAAGGTCACTCAATGCATTGGCAGCGGCGATGGCACCAAAAGTGAATGGATCATCTACGACAGGCGTAAAGAAATCCACGCTTTGTACCCAGGCTGTTTTATCATCCATTTTCCATACCGTTGCATCATCTGAATTTCTTGAATCCACAAGAATTGCAGGGTGTTCGGGCAGGGGGATTTTTTTGATTATTTTTTCCAGGTCCTGTGGCCTCATTTTGCAGGCACAACCCAGTCCATGCGTATACTGGGTCAATTTTATCCCGGTGGAATCCTTTGTGGTCTGTGATGGGGGACGGGTTCCCGGCATTAATGCACCTGCGGTATCAACAATCATCCCGGATGCCGATCTGATCTCTTTCATGGTGGTATGTTTTCCTGTAGAGAAGCGAATGGTTCCCATGGAATGTTCGACAGTTAGCCCGATGGCAGCCAGCACATGGGAAATCTCTGTGTTCTCGGCATGGCACGCAGCACCAGCAGAAGCAGCAATACCTTCCATGCCGGAGAGGATCAGTTGTGCATCTACGCCCGGAAAGCTCAGGCTCAGTGTATTTGGCAAACAGTATTCCGGATCTCCGTTCCACTGTACCTCCGGGATGGATTGACGGATAGATTCGAAAAGGGCATCCCTTGTCATCTGCATGGTCTCCCGATTTGTTTCCAGATCCTGGTATGCCATTTCGCAGGCTTTGCCAAATCCGGTGATCTGTGGAACATTTTCCGTTCCTGCTCTCCGGTTCTGTTCATGATCTGCTCCGTGGATCAATTTTTCAATAACGGTACCGCTCCTGATATACAGCGCACCTATCCCTTTTGGTCCATAGATCTTATGTCCGGCCAGAGAGAGAAGATCCACCCCCAATTGCTGAACATCGACAGCGATCTTTCCGGCACTCTGGGCAGCATCTGTGTGGAAAGGGATTTTGTGTTTGCGGGCCAGCTGGCTGATCTCCGGGATCGGTTGGATGGATCCGATCTCATTATTGGCATGCATTACCGTTATCAGGATGGTATTTTTTCGGATAGCCGAAGCAAGTTCATCGAGGTTGATTATTCCCCTGGAATCCACACTTATATATGAAATCTCGTAACCATGATGCTGCAGATATTTGCATACTTCGAGGGTAGCCGGATGTTCAATGGCTGAGGTAATGATGTGTTTTCCCCTCTGGCTGCTGGCATGGGCAATACCCTTGATCGCATGGTTATTTGATTCTGTACCTCCACTGGTAAAGACGATCTCTTCCGGCTGGCAATTAAGGAGGCCGGCAACCTGGTTCCTGGCTTCTTCCACCAGCTTCCTGGCTTCCAGTCCAAATAAATGAGATGAGGATGGATTCCCAAATAGATGAGAAAGTGCGGGTTTCATGGATTCAACCACCGATTGGTCCAGCGGCGTAGTAGCATTATAATCCAGGTAGATGGTCTGCATCTAGAAATTTAGCATTTTATCGGTCATCAGCGGCTCCAGTTCCGGATCAAGTTCATTACTCCAGCCAATGAGATACTTGGTATACTCACTTATTTCCAGCTTGTTGATGGCTTTGCCATATGGATCCTGCATAATCTCATTGGGATACATTTCAGCCAATAAACTGATTTTGCGTTCCTGCCTCCGGTAGATAGATTTATGAAGATCAGCAGCACCATACAGATGCAGGAAATTGTGAGCAAGCTCCGAAGAATATTTATAACTCACAATAGTAAATTCGACATCTTCGGTATCAAAAATATTTATCGGAGCTGATATGTCTGATTTAAAATAATTATTTACCAGATAGAAAAGTGCCACACTCTCAACCTTGTTTTCATCCCTTAAAAAAGCAACCAGCCGTTCTTTGTTTTTCGGACTCTTAATCTCGGGAATGCCATCTTTGGTACGAAGGGTCACAGCTGATCCGGCAATTTTCGAAACTGCATCAGACCAGCGGTTTAAATTTTCTTTTGCCTTTCGCATGTTCGGACTTGTAACCGATTCCTGTACAGTTGCTTCAGGCAGGTTCCTGGTGATGGTGGTATATTCCGGTCCGATATAGAAATCAGCCCTGATGTTCAGGGGAATTTTGTTGCTTATGGCCTCGGTATGCAACCAGGTTAAAGCCGCCCTGATGGAATCGATTGTTGACTGTATATCAAACTCTGTCCAGGGTGTAGTGTATTTACTGTCAATAAATACAAAGTATAGCAGAATATCTCCTCTCAGGTCCTTGCAAACATTCTTGTAACGGGCCTCGCGGTAATCCATCCGCGTCGCTTTATGCGAAGCAGGGATTATCATTATCAGGACCAATACCAGAAAGATCAATATCTTTTTCATATCAAGAAGTATCTCTACAATATTTTTTAAACGGCAAAATCTGCTTTAAGTTATATTCTGCTTCGAAACTTTATTTTCATAGAAGCTGCAGACCTTCTGTAAACCACAGGATGTGCATTTGGGATTCCTGGCCTGGCAGACATATCTGCCGTGCAGGATAAGCCAATGATGGGCGTGGGGTATCAACGCTGCGGGGAATACTTTATATAACTGGTTTTCAGTTTGCAGGGGTGTTTTGGCGCCCCGGGTAAGTCCGATCCGTGCCGATACCCTGAAAACATGTGTGTCGACGGGCATAACCGGCATTTTGTGAATGACTGCAGCAATAACATTGGCAGATTTCCGGCCGACACCCGGTAGTTTTTGCAGCATATAAACATCCCTGGGGATCTCATTGATGAATTCTTCTGTAAGCACCCTGGCCATACCCAGCAGGTGTTTGGCTTTATTATTCGGATAGGAACAGCTTCTGATCATCTCGAATACCTCCTGCTGGGTGGCCCCGGCCAGCTGTTCTGGTCCCGGGAACCTTCTGAAAAAGGCCGGTGTGATCATATTGACACGTTTGTCTGTACACTGTGCTGAAAGGATCACGGATACGATCAGTTCATATGGATTCTCATAGGTGAGTTCCGTTTCGGGCTCTGGCATGGTCTTTTGAAAGTATGCAATGACTTCCCTGATCCTTTCTTTCCTGCTGATATTTTCCCCGGAAATTTGCATTTATTAAAAAGAATAATTACGTTTATGGCCAGTATTGGGACAATGAAAAGGAATTTTGAATATAACTATTTTTATTTCAACTGATGACTTGGGGCATTTGAATGAGTAGTTTATTCAAAAGTCCCATCACACGGGGCTTTTTTTTATTGTCTGAAATGAAAGATCAATGAACGCTGGTTTGTTTGCATATTTTTACTTCTTTTTTTTCTGGGTGCACACCGGACCGCGGTCATTATGATATTTGATTAATAATTAATCAGAATCCCGGTCCACAAGAACCGGGATTTTTTTTTGGTGTTATGGTAAAAAGAATAGTCATTCAGGGAGGGTATGGTGCATTCCATGAGATTGCAGCCCTGCAATATTTTGAAAATGAACAGGTAGAAATCATGCCCAGGGATACCTTCAAGGATCTTATGGCAGCCCTTAAAAAGGACAAGGCGGATTACGGGATCATGGCGATTGAAAATTCCCTGGCCGGAAGCATCCTTCCCAACTACAGCCTGTTGAAAGATTCTCCCATGAGGATCATCGGGGAGATCTATTTGCGGATCCGGCAGAACCTGGTAGCCTTACCGGGACAAAGCATTGAGGATATCAGGGAAGTCCTTTCTCATCCCATGGCCATTCTTCAATGCCAGGTATTCTTTGACCAGTATGCGGATATCAAATTGATAGAAAGCATGGATACAGCACTGAGTGCTAAGGAGATAAAAGACCGTGAGCTATCCGGGATAGGTGCTATTGCTTCTAAGCTGGCAGCAGAGAAATATGACCTCGAGATCATTGCCTCAAGCATTGAAACAAACAAAAAAAACTACACCCGGTTCCTGATCCTGGGCAATGGTAAAGACAGCGTACCGGTCAGCGAGGTAAATAAATCATCCATCCATTTTGCCCTTTCTCACAAGATCGGGAGCCTGTCCAAGATCCTTTCGATTTTGTCATTTTACGATATCAATTTGTCTAAAATACAATCCATGCCCATTATGGGTAAGGATTGGGAATATCAGTTCTATATCGACGTTGAATTCAGTGATTATGAACTGTATGAGCAGTCCTTCGAGGCCATCAGGCCCTTCACCAGTGACCTGGGTATTCTGGGTGAATATATAAGAGGAAAATCAATAGTAAATGTATAATTATTAAACCATGGAAGTTAAACTTGAGTTGAAACCAATATCAGATCAGGATAAGATCTGTGAACGGCCGATCATCATTTCTGGTCCATGCAGTGCCGAATCGGAACAGCAGGTACTACAGACGGCCAGGGAATTGTCGGCAATGGGAATCAACATATTCCGTGCCGGGATATGGAAGCCACGTACCCGTCCCAATGCATTCGAGGGAGTTGGATCAACGGGATTGCCCTGGCTGAAGAAGGTGAAGGAACAGACCGGTATGCTTATTGCTATTGAGGTAGCCAATGTTAAACATGTATATGAAGCATTGAAATATGGGATTGATATTCTGTGGATCGGTGCCCGTACTACTGCAAACCCATTTGCGGTACAGGAAATAGCAGATACCCTTAAGGGAATGGATGTCCCCGTCCTGGTCAAGAATCCTGTAAACCCGGATGTGGAACTATGGATCGGTGCCATTGAAAGGATCTACCAGGCTGGGATCAAAAGGATTGTAGCAATACACAGGGGGTTTTCGGTATTTGCCCGGTCAGATTTCAGGAATCATCCCCACTGGCAGATCCCTATCGAACTGAAACGCAGGATACCCAATCTCCCGGTGATTACAGACCCCAGTCATATCTGCGGCAGCAGGGAGAGACTGTACGAGATCTCCCAGAAGGCCCTTGATCTTAATTTTGACGGGATCATCATCGAGTCTCATCCGGACCCGGATAATGCATGGAGTGATCCGAAACAGCAGCTTACACCTGCAGACCTGAAAATCCTGCTGGATAAACTGGTCCTCAGGGATCCGAATTTGGATAACAGTTTATTGCTGACGATGGAGGAATTGAGGACTGAGATCGACAAACTTGATGATAATATTATTGATATCTTTGAGCGCAGAATGCAGATTGCAGATCAGATTGGCCATTATAAGAAGGCCCATAACGTTGCCATTCTACAATCAAAACGGTGGGATGATATAATTAACAAAAGGCTCGGCATGGGCGAGGAGAAAGGCCTTAGTAATGAATTTATTACCCGGGTCTTCAGGGCCATTCACCAGGAATCAATTAACCACCAGGCGCAGATCATGAATCTTAATGAGGAAGTGCAAGAATAATGAAAGAGATCCTGTTAAATACTTCAGATAATACCTGCCGTGTACTTGTCGGAGAACCCTTCAAAAATATCAGGAATTTCCTTCCGGATAAAAAATTGGTGATCATCACCGATGAGAACGTACACAAACATTATGGGGAATTCTTTCCGGATGGACTGCTGATTACATTAAAGCCCGGAGAATCATCCAAAACACTCGGGATCGCTTCAGATATTTACGGAAAACTAATCCAGCATGAAATAGACCGGAAATCTTTCATCCTGGGTGTGGGAGGAGGCATTGTCTGCGATATTGCCGGCTATATTGCTTCAACCTACCTGAGGGGATTGTCTTTCGGTTTTGTATCAACCAGCCTGCTTTCCCAGGTTGATGCCAGCATAGGAGGGAAAAATGGTGTGAACTATGAAGGTTATAAGAACATGGTTGGCGTGATCAGGCAGCCTGATTTTGTGATCTGTGACCCTACGATGCTTAATACCCTGCCGGTCGAGGAATACCACAGGGGATTTGCTGAAGTGATTAAGTATGGTGCCATCGTCGATGCTGAGCTGTTTGATTTCCTGGAAAAGCATCACCAGGAAGCGCTGGACGGGGACAAAGGGATCCTGGAGGAGATCATTGGCATTTGTGCTGAAACCAAATGCAGGATAGTAGAAGGAGATGAAAAGGAAACAGGAGAGCGTAAACTGTTGAATTTTGGGCATACCTTTGCACATGCCTTTGAGAAAAACGCTGGAATGCCGCATGGCGAAGCTGTGAGTGTCGGCATGATATTGGCTGCAGGCATTTCTGTAAAACTTGGCAAGATAAGTTTACAGGATGTGGACAGACTTCGGGATCTGCTGAAAAAATTCCAACTGCCTGTAGAATATCCCCATTCATTTGACGATGTTTTCGAGGTAATGAAGCGGGATAAGAAGCGGGATGGAGATACCATCGGTTTGATTCTGCTGGATGCGATCGGAAGGGCTGTGATAAGCGATATTCAATTGTCAACATTTAAAAACTGGATCGATGATCTGCGTTAGCTTATCTGGATTTGGGTATGAGGATTGTATGTCCATGGCCGGCAAGGAACCCTTCGTGGAGTTTCGTTTCGATCTTCTCGAGCTGACCCTGGAACAGATCATAGGGGTAGTCAAAGCTGCCAATTCATGTATTGCCACTTGCAGGCCGGGGAATATGGATAGCGGCCAGCGAATGGAGATCCTTAAAGCAGCTATGACATCAGGAGCAGATTATGTGGACATTGAACTGGAATCAGATCCTGCGTTCAGGAAAGAGATTATTCAGACTGCCAGGTCTCAAGGTGCAGAGGTTATCATTTCATACCATAATTTCAAAGATACACCCGCTATGCCCGCATTGGAGCAGGTCGTTAAGGATTGTCAGGCAGCTGGAGCTGATGTGGTAAAGATCGCAAGCCAGGTGAACCGGACAGAGGACCTGCAAAACCTGTTTAAATTATATGACAAGGATTTGCGGATGATCATCATCGGCATGGGGGAGAAGGGGGTCATTTCAAGGATAGCGGCACCCCTGCTGGGAGCTGAATTTACTTTTGCCGCACCGGGAGTGGGACAGGAGACTGCACCCGGACAGATCAGCAAGGATAAATTGCTGTCCATCATCAGGCAGATACAGGAATAAACATCTATAGATATTGAATCATGAATAGTTTTGGCCAAATATTCCGCATCAGCATCCTGGGTGAATCCCATGGGCCTGCTGTGGGTATTGTCATCGATGGTTGTCCGGCCGGCACGGACCTTTCCCCTGCTGATTTTGAAAAGGACCTTGGGCGAAGGAAAAGCGGGGCTAAAGGAACCACAGCCAGGACTGAAGAAGATCTTCCTAACCTGATCAGTGGTGTATTTAACGGGTTCACAACCGGAGCACCCTTAACCATTCTTTTTGAGAACCGGAATGTGCGCTCATCCGATTATTCCAGGATGCGGGATGTGCCACGTCCGGGGCATGCAGATTTTGTCGCTTCCCGGAAGTTCGGCGGCTTTCAGGATTTCAGGGGCGGAGGCCATTTCTCCGGCCGGCTTACACTTGCCTTGGTAGCTGCCGGGGTGGTAGCGAAAAAGCTATTGGGAGAGATGGACATACAGGCTGCCCTGGTTGAAGCCGGAGGGATCAAGGATGTGGAAAAGGCAGTGGAGCAAGCCATTGAAATGGATGATTCGATCGGGGGGATCGTCGAGTGCACTGTTAAGCGGGTACCGGTTGGACTGGGTGAGCCCTTTTTTGATTCCCTGGAATCCCATCTCAGCCATATCGTTTTTGCCATACCTGCCATAAAGGGTATAGAATTCGGCTCAGGATTTGCCGCCAGTGCCATGAAGGGCTCTGAACACAATGACAATATCCTGGATGCATCCGGGAAAACGGAAACAAATCATGCGGGTGGAATCAATGGAGGCATTTCCAATGGAAATGACCTCGTATTCAGGGTGGCTGTAAAACCTACCTCAAGTACCTCGCAGGTCCAGCGTACCATGAATATGAAATCAGGCAAGATGGAGGAACTGGAAATCAAAGGGAGGCATGACAAATGCATCGCATTGAGGGTTCCGCCTGTTCTTGAAGCAGCAACAGCAATTGTCCTGGCGGATTTCATGCTCCTGGAACAAAGGATCAAAAGAGTAAATAAAGCCTAATATTTTTTCACCATGAAGAAAATTGTTGTATTGGGAGCCGGAAAGATGGGCTCATGGCTGGTAGAATCCCTGTGTCTTGATTATGATGTGGGCGTATTTGATCTGGATAAAACCAGGCTGAAGTACTTTTTTAACTCTCACCGCTTCCTCAGTTTCGAGGAAATAAGGGATTTTCAGCCTGATCTGCTGATCAATGCAGTAAGTCTTCATAACACCATCAAGGTTTTCAGGGAGATTGATCCTTTCCTTTCTGAGGATTGTATCATTGCAGACATCACCTCTGTAAAAAACGGACTTCAGGAATACTACAGTGAATGCGGCCGTAGATTCGTTTCCACGCACCCAATGTTCGGTCCAACTTTCGCCAACATCAAGGACCTCAGTACCGAAAATGCCATCATCATTAAAGAATCCGACCAGGAGGGAATTGAATTTTTCAGGAGTTTCTACAGCAGCGTGAAACTCAATATCTATGAATACAGCTTCAGTGATCATGATGAAACCATTGCTTATTCATTGTCGGTTCCTTTTTCGTCTTCCCTGGTCTTTGCAGCCTGTATGAAAAAGCAGGAAGCGCCCGGTACAACTTTCCGCAAGCATCTGGATGTTGCCCGCGGGGTACTTTCAGAAGATGATTACCTGTTGTCAGAGATCCTTTTCAATCCCTTTACCATTGAGCAGGTACAAAAGATAAGGACACAGCTGGCTGCCCTGATCAGGATCGTTGAGGAAAGGGACTTCGAAGCATTGAAGGATTTTTTCAACGAATTGAGGAAAAATATCGAACTACCTGTCACCGTGGCATAATTTGAGTTGATATCGGGATTTTTTTTTAGTAACTTGTCAAATAGCATAGATGATGTATGTATGGTATTATGCAGGCATATGCTGAGTGAATGAAATTTAAAAATCCAGAACCAATGAAAACAATACGTTTAATCCTGCCCGTTTTTTTATGTTTACTGATAGTGAATCCTGCTTTTTCGCAGATTAATCTGCTGAAGAAAGTAAAGAAAAAAACAGAGCAAAAGACCGATGAGACAATCGATGATGAATTGGACAAACTTTTCGGCAACAAAAAGAAAAAGGACAAAACTGCCACAACTGAGGATGCAACTGTACAACCTGCCGTAATGGAAACTGAAACCCCGGCCACGGAAACAGGCGCAACCACAGAAACCATAGCTGAAGAGAAAACCG
>DAOWJB010000295.1 GCA_030640625.1 Bacteroides sp. | reverse complement strand
GCCTGTATACAGGAATCCGGGAAGAGGAATGTAAAGGGCCTTGTTTACTTCAAGCAAGGGGAAAAGTATGCTGGATCCCGGAAAATGACCTCCATGGTTCCCGACACTATACAGAGGATGATGGGTCGCGACAATAATCTTTTTATCCTTGTTGCGGCTAATTGCATCCTCCAGTTGGACAAAAATATCCGCTTCATCGACGATGCCTGCATAGCTTTTTTCATTTTCATGGAACCACCATTGTGAATCTAATATAATCAGAACTATATCCTCAGTCAGGTGTAACTCAACAGGCCCTGGTCGGCCTTTTTTTGGAAGGAACACATCTTTCTTGTCCAGGTTCTTTTCAATGTATTTACGCTGATTCTTTACATTTTCAAGGCCATCCTTGCCACCCCTTGCCCAGTCATGGTTTCCCGGCAGGAATATGATCTCTCCCTGGTAATTTTTCAACATATCAAGCTGTGCAGAAAGGCTTTTCTGGGCGATGTCCCAGTTCCTGTGGGTTGAATCCGGCAATCCGCTTGGCTGCACATTGTCGCCGAGAAAAACCACAGCGCTTTCCTTCCCGGCCGCTTCCAGGTGGGTTTCCATCATCTTCATGAGCTGCTCATTTTCATAAGCACGCCTTGAATCGCCTATTAATAAAACGGAATAGGCTGTTGAAGTTGATGCCGGGGGGACCTCCTCATTCCAGTCACCGAGCCTTTCATTGTAAAAGGGCTTGTTGCTGGCACATGACATGATACCAGGCAAGGTCAGCACATAGATAATTTTCAATAACTTATTCATCAGCTTTAGGTTTAAACTTTAGAACATATCCCTTCCCTCCTTTTCCCTCGTTGGAAATAAAAAGATCACCCCCGGGAGAGAAACAGATGCCTTCTGGTTGCCTAAAGAGATTAGCATCCAGGCCCTGGATGCCCAGGATTAATCCTTCCCGGTTAAGTACGATCAACAGTTTCCCGACACTGGATAATATGTAAATTTCATCCATTACCGGATGAATGGCAATTCCGGAGGGTCGAAAACTCGCATAAGCATCCATAAGGCCGAGCTTCTTTGCCAGTTTCGTGGAAAATTTTGTAAAGGTGTTCTGATCATTGTAATTATCAATATTGCGGAGATCCACGAGGTAAGCTGGTTCTTCCGACAGTTTTTTTGATTCCAGCTCAAAGGAGTACACGGCCCTGAATCCTTTATATGGATTCTCTTTATCAATGGATGGAGATCCCTTACACGCGATCAAGAGCCGGTGTATGGAGGGATCATAGGTCATTCCTTCTGTATCATTCTTTTTATCCAGTTGAGTTTTATATTTTTTTACCTTAGGGTCCTCCTTGTTGAAATTTTTCACCTGGAAAATATGCCCGTTACTTTTCAGCACATAGGCTGTACTCTTTACAATAGCGATATCCTCATAATCGCCATCTTTACCGAAGTCAACTTCAGATACGACTTTCTCACTCTCCAGTTTATATATATATATGATGCCATTCTCGTCCTGAATACAGGCCAGTTTTCCTTTCCCGAACCAGCTTATGCCTGAAATCTCTTCCAGGCTTTTAGGCATGGTATATCTGTGGTCAGGATTGTCCAGGTCATATGTTCCATCCTGGTATTTAATGGTAGCTGGGGGATGGCAAAAAGACAGGAGACCAAAAAAAACGGTCAGGGCTGGCAAGCTCTTCACGCTGGATAAACTGGTTATATAAAATTTCCTTATTTTTATGGGAACTGGCATATGAGATTGTTCAGGAAATAACTAAAATAGGGAAAAAATGAATTCAAACATAATCATTCATTATGGCCAATATTAATACCCTGGAAGTAAAAGATTTTATTACAAATCTTTTCAAGGAGAAATTACCTGAGAACCTAAGCTATCATGACCTGGATCATACCCAGTATGTAGCAGACCAGGCCAGGATCATCGGGCAGGAATCAGGACTTACGGATGAAGAACTGGATATCGTGTTAACGGCGGCCTGGTTCCATGACATAGGATTTATTTTCTCCACTGAGGATCACGAGAGTGAAAGCCAGAAGATCGCCCGTGAGTATCTATCATCAAAAGCTGTTCCAGGAGAGATCATCGATCGTGTCCATCAATGTATCGAAGCCACCAGGATGCCCCAGGATTCGGGAAATGACCTGCTTAGGGCAGTTGTCTGTGATGCCGATATGTCATACCTTTCTGAGGACTTCTACCTGGAGCGGACCATGCTGTTGAGGGCTGAGTGGAACAACATCTCAGAAGGAAAGATAAAAAAGAAGGATTATTATATTGAAACGATTGAACTTTTCAACAACCATAGATACTTTACAGATTATGGTAAACATAAACTGACTCCAGGGAAACTCAAAAACTTTCAGCTATTGCTCGACAAACTTTCAAAAATATCGGATAAGTCCAACGATCAATTGAAAAAACTGAAGAACAGGAACAAAAAACTAACTGGCAAATTGGGCAAGGATAAATTACCAGGCAGGGGGGTGGAATCAATGTTCCGTCTGACGGCAAGGAACCAGATAAATTTGAGTTCCATTGCCGACAATAAAGCCAATATTCTCATATCCATCAATTCCATCATTTTGACTGTTTTGGTGTCATTGGGGATAGGCACCATAGCAGATTACCCGGCCATGACCATGCCGGCCATTGTGTTTTTCGCAACCTGCCTGATCACCATTATTTTTGCCATCCTGTCTACCAGACCAAAAATTTCATCCGGTAAATTTTCCGAAGAAGATATACACAATAAAAAGGTCAATCTGCTGTTTTTCGGGAACTTTTACAATATGGCAATGGACGAATATGAATGGGCAGTACAGGAGATGATAAAAGATAACAATTACCTGTATACCAGCATGATCAGGGATCAGTACAGCCTGGGAAGGGTGATCGGTAAAAAATACAGATTACTAAGGGTGGCTTATACTGTTTTCATGATCGGACTGATTATCTCGAGCATATTATTCGCTGTATTTATCCTTGCGGTCCCGAATGCGGGATAAGAAAAATGGAACAAACCCAATCACTCATATGCATACCTGATATCAGCGGGTATACGCACTTTATCCAGCAAACAGAAATATCGCATAGTAAGCATATCATTTCTGAATTGCTGGAAGTAATCATCAATTCGAATAAGCTTGAATTGGAAGTTGCTGAAGTTGAGGGTGATGCTGTATTTTTTTACAGAGAGGATTTCATTCCTACACCTGAAGAATTAAGCGACCAGATCAAAATTATGTTCATCAATTTTAATGCTCATTTAGAAAGTTATGAGCATTACAGAATATGTCATTGTGGTGCCTGCAGCACAGCCTCTAATCTTGGCCTTAAATTCGTTGTACATCTTGGCACATTTGACTTTACCATGATTAATAAAAGAAATAAACCATACGGTAAAGATGTGATTTTGGCACACAGACTTCTGAAAAACAGCATAGATCATTCGGAATATTTGTTGCTGACCGATAATATGTTCGAAGTCTTTCCAGCGGACTCCCCAGTATTAAAAAATGAATTTAAAGAAATATTTAAAGGATCGACAAATTATAAAGAACTGGGTGAAATAAGTTACAGGTATATTCTTTTAACGCCCTTACATGACGAAGTCAGGGAACTTCCCACAAAGGTCCATCCCTACAAATATAAAAATCCAGTACGGTATAGTGGTTTAATCAATGCTTCCAAAGACAAGGTTTATGAAATTGCCAGCAATCTGGAGTACAGGTCGAAAATTAACAAAGATGCCTCTGAGTTTAAGTATGAAATTGAGCGCGTGAACCGGGTTGGGTTCGTTCATGAATGCGTTATAAGTAATCGTAACTACAGGATACAAACTGTATCAAATGATTTTGGTGACAACAGATTAGTTTATGGTGAACTTGTGGAAAAAACATTTGCTGCCAGGAAAATGTATAGCTATACCATATTGGAAGATCATGGATCCGGTACAAAATTGCAATACGAGGTACATCTTGAGCCCATACCCTTCATCACCTGGATTGTCAGCCCTTTAATCAGGCTTATTATTCGCTACAGATTAAAAAATTTGTTTTTCCAGCTCAGGGAATTTAGTGAAAGGATTGAATAATTATTATTATAGCATATCCACAAGGATGGATAAATCTGGTATAAGAGAATCCTCAAGCAATCCTAAGAATTTTGAACTTTAAACTTGTTAATTTTTCACCTCAATGACACCGGGCTCAAACTCCCATATAGAGTTATATGCGGCTCTCGAAAAAGCCAGTAGAAAAATCGCAGAACTTGAATCACAAATTGATCTCAATGCCAGAGCACGTGAAGATATCCGGGAAATTGAATGGAAGTATAAATTTATCGTCAATGCTTATGGTGAATTGATGACCCTCATCAACAGGGATTATGTGTATGAGCTCGTGAATGATTCCCTGTGCCATACTTTCGGAAGAGCCAGGGAGGAAATTATTGGCAAAACTGTCGCAGAGGTATGGGGGGAAGAGAAATTCAGGAAGGAGATCAAAGAAAAGATTGATCGGTGTTTCCAGGGGGAAACATACAAGGAGGAAGATACGTTCATCATTGCGGGAGGTGAGCGGCGGTATTATGCAGTGAGTTATTATCCATACCGGAATGAGCAAGAAGAGATAACTCATATTGTGGGGGTCACGGATGATATTACTGAGCGGAAGGAAGCTGAAATGGCCCTGAAAAGATCAGAGGAAGAACTCAGGATACTGAATGAGGAGAAAGATCAATACCTGTCCATTATCAATTCTGATCTTGAACAGGCCTCAAACTATGTCAGATCCCTGTTGCCTGATCCCATCGACAATCCTCATCTGAAGATTCAATGGAAAATTGTACCCTCGGTGCAACTTGGAGGCGATAGCTTTGGCTATCACTGGATTGACGATGATCATCTTGCCATCTATATACTGGATGTTACAGGACATGGGATAGAAGCTGCCCTTCATTCGGTGTCTGCATTGAATTCCCTGAAATACCAGAACCTGAAACATACAGACTTCAGGAACCCTGAAGAAGTACTGAAGGGCTTGAACGCTGTTTTCCAGATGACGGATCACCATGCCAAGTTCATTACCATGTGGTATGCAGTATACAATCCCTCAAAAGGTGAAATAAAATTTGCCGGCGCAGGGCATCCTCCTTTGCTCATGTATAAAGACGATGCAAAGCCTGTCCGATTCCCTTCTAGGAACATAATGGTGGGGGTGGAAGAAAATTTTCATTTTCAGAGTGATCGAACAGAAGTAGGAGGGAAGGCTGTGGTATATCTGTATACGGACGGTGCATATGAAGTGAACCTATCTGATGGGAGTATGATGAGCATAGGGGATCTGGAGGATTTTCTCAGCACTCATCAAAATGAACAGGGTGATGAGATCGAAGCCCTGTATGAAAAGTTAGCTACACTGAATCAGGAAGGAAAGCTGGAAGATGATTTTACCATCCTCAAAGTCAATATACGATGATGAAAAAAACCGGTAAATATATCAACCGTGACATCAGCTGGCTGTCATTTAACGGCCGGGTTCTTGATGAAGCAAAGGACCGCAGTCTACCCTTGTATGAGCGATTGAAATTCCTCGCCATTTATTCTTCCAACCTTGATGAATTCTACAAGGTCAGGGTGGCTGCCTACCGCAGATCATCCCTGGACTCGAAAGCATTGTTGCAACAGATTCTGGAGATCGTTAATAAGCAACAAAATGAGTTTGGCTCGGTCTTCTGGAAGGAGCTGGTACCCAAACTCAGGGAAAACCAGATCCTGCTGCTTCACAATAGGCGGCTGAATAAATCCCGCAAGGAATTCATTACACACTATTTCTACCAGGAAGTAATACCATACCTGCAGCCATTATTGCTTTTAAAAGGGAAAGTCCTTCCCTTCCTTCAGGATGATGCAATCTACCTGGCCATAAAAATGGTGAAAAAGTCTATGCCAGGTGAGGAAGTTAAAAAAAGGCGTAAGGCGCGCTATGCCATTGTCAATATTCCCAGCGACCGTTTTCCCAGGTTTATTGAGTTGCCTGAAGCCAAGGGACAGTATTGTATCATGTTCCTGGATGATATTATCAGGATGAACCTGGATGCCCTTTTCCCGGGATATGATGTGGAATCTTCCTACAGTGTCAAACTTTCACGGGATGCTGATCTTGGAATAGATGATGAGTTTACCGGGGACCTGTCAGTCAAGATCAGCAGTTCCCTGGTGAAGAGAAAGACGGGGGCTCCGTCCAGGTTCCTGTATGACAATGCAATGCCCGGACCATTTTTAGACTTCTTAAGGCAAAGCTTAAGAATATCAAGGGAAGACCTGGTCCCCGGCGGGAAATATCATAATTTTTCCGACCTTTTTTCCTTCCCCAATCCCTTGTCCCCAAAACTGGAAATCAAGTCCCTTCCAGCCCTTTATAAAAAAGATCTTGAATCTTATCCTTCCATGCTCGAGGCAATTAGAGAAAAGGACTGGATGCTTCATTTTCCGTACCATTCATATGATCCGGTCATCCGGTTCCTGAATGAAGCCGCCATGGATCCGAAGGTGAAAGAGATAAAAACCACCCAGTACCGGGTTGCATCTGATTCGGCGGTGGTGAATGCGCTGATGAATGCCCGGAATAATGGTAAAAGGGTTACTGTATTCGTTGAACTGAAAGCACGGTTTGACGAGTATGCCAATCTTCAGTTTGCCAAAATCATGAGCAAAGCGGGTATCAGGATTATTTATAGTATACCCGGACTGAAAGTCCATGCGAAAGTTGCGCTTGTATTGAAAAAACCGGTTAAAAATAAACAGGAGGCATTTGCCTTTTTAAGTACGGGCAATTTCAATGAGAAAACAGCCAGGATTTATGCTGACCATGGATTGTTTACAAGCAATGAAAAGATTACCTCCGAGTTGAAAGATCTTTTCAGTTACCTGGAGAAACAGGATATAAAGCCAAAATTAAAGCATTTGCTGGTGGCTCAGTTGAATATTAAGAAAGAGTTAAGCAGGAAGATTGACAGGGAGATCAGCCATGCAGCAGCAGGCAAGGAAGCCAAAATAATATTGAAGATGAATGGGCTGGATCACAGGAAAATGATAGATAAACTGTATGAAGCGAGCCGGAAGGGTGTCAAAATAGATTTGCTGGTCAGGGGCATCTGCTGCCTGGTCCCGGATAAAAAATACAGTGAGAACATTACCATTACAAGGATTGTGGACCGTTTTCTCGAACATGCCAGGGTTTTTGTATTTCATAACGGGGGAAATCCGGAAATTTACATGGCCTCAGCGGATTGGATGAACAGGAACCTGAACTGAAGGATTGAACTGGGTTTCCCGGTATATGACGAAGAGATTAAAAAGGAAGTATTGGAGATCCT
>DAOWJB010000186.1 GCA_030640625.1 Bacteroides sp. | reverse complement strand
CTCAACGCTTCGGGTGTAATCCTCTAAGGCAAGCTGGTAATATTCCTGGATGACGACCTGCTGGCTGCTATCTATTGATACATTGGTTTGTGAAGGAAGTAGAATTTCCTGGTTTTCAATGGAAAATATGATTTCACCAATGGCAAACTGATGATTTCCGCGGATAAAATAGGCAAGATAATTATCTGAAATTTCTGTTTCTGATTCATCGATGATCCTGATGGCATCCCGGTATTTCATCTGCCATCCCAGCAGGAGGCTCTTGATCAGGTAATACTCCTTATTGGATTCATTGATCTGCAGGACGGAATCAAACCTGTATGTGAGTCCGGATACAACCCTTTCATCAACGATGGCATAATCATAATTGTCAACCTTGAAATATATGTTTTTCTCACTCATTTCATTCAGCACAGCTAATTCGTTAAATCTGTTACTGGCGTAAATATCCCAATCCTGTTTAACAGTGATATGAAATACCGGGATCATCTGGATTTCCTTATCCGCATACTGGACCTTTGATTCAATTACATTATTTATGGATGTGAAATCATTATTGAAATCCGTGATCGTCTGCAGGTAGCTTAACTCATCCATATCATGTTCCGGCACCTCTGTCTTCATCAGGCTGTCGATAAGGGCTTGATCTTCATCGTAACCTTTGAGATCATCCTGGGCCATCCTGGTGTAAGCCCTGCTTCTGTATGCATTTATTAGTTTCGGGTAAAGATCGATGGCGGTTGTAAAATCCTGCTCAGCTCCCGGATAATCTTCCAGATTGGATTTAATAATCCCTCTCAGATAAAAAGAATATATATTTCTGGGATTCAGCTGTATCACATTGTTAAAGTCCATCAGGGCATCATTATGTCTTTCGATATCCAAATGCAGGATGCCCCTGTTGTAGTAACAGATGGAATTGTTGGGGTTCAGCTCCAGGGCTTTGTTGTATTCTACAATGGCTGAATCATAATTTTTTACGTCCTGGTAAGAGAGGGCCAGGAAAAAATGTGCCCGAACATGTGTAGAATCTTTGTTTATCACAATATTATATTCATCGATGGCCTCATGGTATCGTTTGCTATAATGGAATATATTCCCCCGGGTAAGATTGCAGGCCAGGTTCCTGGGATTGATCTCTGCCGCCTTGTTGCAATTGAATAATGCATCCTCGTAATTTTTCTGTAACATATAAATGATACTCAGATTAAGGTATGCGTTATCCATATTGGGATCAAGTTTAATGGCGACCTGATAGTCTGATATCGCACCGATTGTGTCACCAAATTCTGCGTGCAGCCATCCCCTGGTCAGAAAATACTCCGGATGCCTGTCATCCAATTCTATGGCTGTGATCAGATCTTTAAGGGCATCGACATTATTGCCTCTCTCTATATGGACTACCGCACGATAATACAAGGCTTCAGTCTTGTATGATTTAAGTTCAATTGCCTTTGTAAAATCCCTCACGGCTCCAGAATAATCCGATAATTGATATTTTGCCAGTCCCCTGTAAAAATAAGAATCCGCATGATCCGGTTTATAATAAATAATTTGATTGAACAGCCTGATAGCCTGGGTATATTCATTGTTCATCAAATGCTGCCGGCCCCTGATGGAATAGTTCTGAATATTTATCTGTGCAGATAAGGAGAGAAAGAAGAATGCCAGGGACAAGGCAATTAGGAAAATTTTAAACCTGTATATCATTATTCCTGCTCCCGGGATTTAAGTCGCTTAGATTCAAATATCTGGCTAAGCTATATAATTTTTTTATAACTTATACGAAAATAACGGTTCTCATAAATTCTAAGTATTATGGGTATTAAAATGTCTTTTATCCTGGGATTCCTGCTTTTAACAATCACTGGCAGCATGGCCCAGTCAACATCCCAGATCCTGTCCGCGGATGAATTAACAAACCTTCAAACAGCGCTTGAAAAGGACACAAACCTGGTCCAGATGATTGATTATTTCGGGAAAGATCCGGTTGAGCTTTATGAGCAGTACAAGATGGCCGTGAAAAGATCGGATTCAATCTGGCAGCATGATCAAAATACACTGGCCCATTTTGACAATATTGGGGTTACAGAGCATCTGGAAATCCTGCCATTGATCGACTGGTTTACAGAGGATGAATCACTGGCTGGTGAAGCAGGGGTATCATATCTGATCAAAACAGACCAGGCCACGATTTTGTTTGATTTAGGCCTGAACCCAAACAATGAAGATCCTTCGCCATTGTTAAGAAATATGGAAAAGCTTGGTGTTGCCATTGGAGATATTGATATCATCGTTATATCGCATAACCACGGAGATCATACCGGAGGAGGGAAATGGTCAAAGCAAAATACATTCTCATTTACCGGTCATCAGCTTGACCTGGGGGAAAAACAGGTATATACACCTGAAACCATGACTTATCCTGGACTGGAGCCCATCTATGCACCAAAGCCGGTAAAAATAAGTGAAGGCGTGGGAACTACCGGAGTTATTCCCAGTCCCCTTTTTTTTTCAGATATTGGTGAACAGGCCCTGGTGGTAAATGTAAAGGACCAAGGTATTGTGGTCATTTCAGGATGTGGACATCAGACCATGGAGAAATTGGTCCAGCGATCGGAATTGTTGTTTGATGAACCCATTTATGGCATCCTGGGAGGTTTCCATTTGCCTATATCAGTGGGAAGGAATATCGGAGTTTTCTACCAGTATTTGGTTACCGGGCATCTTCCCTGGGAACCTTTGACCAGGGAAGATGTAGAGGACAATATTAAGCTGCTAAAAAAGACAGGGGTAAAGATCGTGGGGATCTCAGCCCATGACAGCTGTGACGAGAGCATTGAATTGTTCAGGGAAGCATACCAGGATAGTTACAAGGAAATCGTAGTCGGTAGGGCAATATCCCTTTAGATTCCCTTACAGTGTCTATCAAAAGTTATAGGCCGTCTTGCCTTCATATTTTACGTATTTCCTCCACTGGTCTGTGCGGAATTGCCAGGAAAGGGACACGTACATCATATGGAGTTTTGTGTAATCGGAAAAGCTGACTTCACTTTCTCCCAGGTCAGGGCCAACATAACTTTCATTTAAGAAATGCTGGATGTAGTACTTGAATTTGATATTGAATCCACCGGGGAACTGAAGTCCGGCAAAGACGGAAGGAACAAACCGCTTGGTTTTTTTACTGAACCATTCCCCGTCGACATATTTGGTCCCATCCCTGGAATTGCTGAGCCATTTTCGGGCGCGGTAGTGAAAAAGCAGTTCAT
>DAOWJB010000349.1 GCA_030640625.1 Bacteroides sp. | reverse complement strand
AGCTGTCGAAAACGGCTGCAACAGATCCCCATAACTGTTCCCACGCATCTGTCGGAAAATCCTTGCCGGTTTTTTCTTTGACGGCGGACTTAAACCTGGCAACCAGATCCTTCAGGTCGTCGGTGCTCAGATCTGTATCGTTCTCAACACCTTTTTCTTCTTTTACTTCGTCAATAATCTCTTCAAAAGGATCATGGGCTTCTTTGGATTCGGGCTTCATCCCCATAACCACATCACCATACATCTGCATGAAACGGCGGTAGGAGTCCCATGCAAAACGCGGATTCCCGGTCTTGACTGCCAGTCCTTCAACAACCTCATCATTCAACCCAAGGTTCAGGATGGTATCCATCATCCCCGGCATGGAAGCACGTGCACCTGAACGCACAGATACCAGGCAGGGATTCTCCTGATCACCAAATTTTGAATTCATCAATTTTTCCATGTTGGCTATCCCATCAGCAACTTCTTCCTTGATAAGCTTGATGACCTCATCTTTGCCCATTTGATTATATTCAGCACAGACTTCAGTGGTAATGGTAAATCCCGGAGGAACCGGAACCCCGATCAGGTTCATTTCAGCCAGGTTGGCACCCTTGCCGCCCAGCAGGTTTTTCATATCGGTTTTACCTTCTGCTTCTTTGTTTCCGAACTTGTAAACTCTTTTGACTTTAGACATTTTTATGCTTTTTTTTTGAAAGTACAAATGTATTTAAAATATGCTTAAATCAAATCTAAATATGTGACAAATAATAAGGCTCCGTCAGGCTTTGCTCCGGGGGTGGAACCTGATGATTGCATCCCGCAGGAATTCCCTGTCCAGATGGGTATAGATCTCCGTGGTAAGAATTGATTCATGTCCCAGCATTTCCTGCACGGCCCGCAGGTCAGCACCCCTGTCAATCAGTTCTGTGGCAAAGGAATGTCGAAATGTATGGGGACTGATATTTTTCTTTATCCCTGCCGCAGCAACAAGCTCCTTGATCATCGTAAAAACCATTACCCGTGATAACTTACGACCCCTCCTGTTCAGAAATAGAATATCCTCGTGATCCCTTTCGATCTTAGGAAGGGAATTACGGTCAGGCAGGTAATTGTTGATCTCCTTCAGTGCAATCCTCCCTATGGGCACCAGGCGTTCTTTATTACCCTTTCCTGTTATCCTTATAAATCCCTGGTCAAAATAGATATTGGACAGCTTCAGTCCCGTTAACTCGGACACCCTCAATCCACATCCATAGAGCACCTCCAGCATGGCTTTGTTACGCCTTCCAGCTGGACTTGAAAGATCAATCTGCTCAAGGATCAGTTCTACCTCTTTATGATTGAGAACTTCCGGCAGTTTCCTTCCTATTCTGGGAGTTTCCAGCAGGGCAGTCGGATCCGTTTCAATAACATCCTCCAGTAACAGGAACTTGTAAAAAGATTTTATACCGGAAATGATCCTGGCCTGTGACCGGGCGCTTAATCCCAGCTCATTCATCCAGGCAAGGAATGAGGTCAGGTGCTGCAACTCGATCCGGGCAGGCTCCAGGAAATCATACTGCAATTCCATGAAAGTAGCCAGCTTCTCGATATCCCTGGAATAAGCTTCGATGGAGTTGGCTGAAAGGGACTTCTCCAGCTGCAGGAACATCCTGAAGTCCTTTATGTGTGGCTGCCAGTTCACAGGATAAAATTACAAAGTATTTCATTCATTCAGTATAGCCTATAAAGGCCATCTTTCAACACAAAGGATCAGTGAGACCCCGAGGGCGGCACCCGAAAGAAGCAGGTTCCACTCCCTCCTCATCAAACCAACGATATTTACCAGAAGGAATGAGATCAGGAGTACTGCCAGCACAATCATGATCTGGCCCAGTTCCAATCCCAGGTTAAAGGAGAACAGTGGCAGCAACAGATCTTGCTCTGATCCCAGCAAGCTTCTCAGGTAATTGGAAAATCCCAGTCCATGTATCAGACCAAAGAACAGGGCAATGGAATATTTAAAACGTTGAGAGAGGACATCCGCCGTATTGGACCGCTGCACGATATTCCACAGGCCGGTGATAAAAATGGTCACTGGAATAAGAAATTCGATCAGGTCGGTGGGAATCCGGATCAGGTCCAGGGTAGCCAGGGCAAGGGTTAGGGTATGTCCCAATGTAAATGCCGTTACCATGATCAACACTTTGGCCCATTCTTTGAGGCTGTATACGGCACATAATGCCATGATAAAAAGGATGTGATCATAAGCGGCGAAATCAGCAATATGATCAATGCCAAGCGAGAGATAGAGACCGAATGTTGTCATACATTTAACATTATAGAAAACAAAAATATTGTAATTTTGTTACCGAAACCTAAGAAAAGCAAGAAATTGAAGATAAGTTTAGTGGGTTTGATGGTATGGCTGATATGCTCCTCCTGGTTGCATCCGGTTCATGTTTCCGTAACCAATATTGACCTGGACCCAGTTAGGGGAAAAGTTGAGTTGGCTGTAAAAATATTTGCAGACGACTTCCAGGACCTGATCCTGCACAAATACGGGGTACAGTTAAATATTGTTAAGCAGGAGGATCCCGGGGAAAAGATAGGGGCGGTCAACAAATATATGCAGGAGGCCCTGCAACTTGTTTTTAACGGGACAGAGATCGCAGAACTGCAGTTTATTGAATTGAAACTGAATGAAGAGGCAATCTGGTTGTTTTACAGATATGAATATCCAGGCAGGATCCGGAAAGTTGATATCAGAAACCAGGTGATGCTTGAAAAATTCAAGGATCAAACCAATCTGATGATCGTGACCTATTACGATAAACAAAATGGATACAGGTTGGACAATAAAACGATTGATTTATCATTTAATATAAAGAAATAAACAAGCGCTGTTGAGAAAGTTACTGACCATATTGTTAAGCGGATTATTTACAGCCAGTTGCATATACGCTACTCATAACAGGGCCGGCGAGATCACCCTTACCCAGCACCCAAACGATCCCTTTACCTATAATATTCTGATACAGACCTTTACCTGGACTCAATCGGCGGCTGACCGGAATGACCTTGATGTACAATGGGGGGATGGCAGTATCTCCGTTGCACCCAGGACACGAAAAGTCACCCTGCCAAATCAATATTTCTGGAACCAGTACAAGACCACACACACCTTTCCTGGTCCGGGTACATACACCATCGTAGTTCAGGATCCCAACAGAAATCTCGGGGTATTGAACATTCCCAATTCTGTCAATGTTATATTTTCCATCAAGACCACCATAGTCCTCAACACCAGTATCGGACCTAACAGTACACCGATCCTGTTAAATCCACCGATAGATCAAGCGGCCATCGGACAGATCTTTGTCCATAATCCTGCAGCTTTTGACCCGGATGGTGACAGCATTTCCTATAAGCTTACGGTTTGCACCGAAGAGAACGGTGAACCCATAGAGGATTATAATCTGCCCCTGGCCAGTGACAGCCTTTACATCAATGAGATCACCGGGGACCTGGTATGGAATACACCGGTTGATACGGGAATCTACAATATCGCCATTGAAATCGAGGAATGGAGATTTGGCGTTAAAATCGGGAGCATAGCCCGGGATATGCAGATCGATGTATACAATACCGATAACCGCCCCCCGGAGATTATGCCCCTGCGGGATTTCTGTGTTGAGGCAGGGGACACGCTCGTATATGATATCCTCGCCACGGACCCGGACGGTAATGGGGTTGTTCAATATGCCACCGGTGGCCCCTTTAACTTTGGTGACAGTCCACCTTCCTTTGACACCATCCTAACAGGCAAAGGATTCAATGTTTCCAGGTTCACCTGGCGAACTACCTGTACCTATGTGAGGAACCAACCATATAATTTCATCGTTAAGGCGGTAGATGATCATCCCATTCTACAACTTGTGGATATAAGTAATTTTCATGTCAAGGTGATCGGGCCTGCTCCTGAGAATCCCCGGACCACAGCCACGGCCAGTTCCATCCTGCTTGAATGGGATGAGTCGGATTGCCAGAATGTGATCTCATACGAAATATATCGCCGGGAAGGGCGTATCGGATATGTTCCGGATTCCTGTGAAAACGGTATGCCCTCAAACCTTGACTATGAATTAGTCAGCATTATTGACAGACGGGACAGCACAAAATTTCCAGATAATAACAACGGAGAAGGCCTGATACAAGGGATTGAATATTGTTATATGATTGTGGCAGTGTTTGAGGATGGCACGCCCAGTTTTCCGTCAGAGGAGGTCTGTGGAGTACTGACCCCGGGAAATCCCGCAGTATTACAGGCCAGTGTAATTGATTTGGATCAGCAGGGAAGCATTCTTTTATCCTGGGCCAAACCAACTGATCTGGATACCATACCTGCACCCGGACCATACGAATATGTAATATATCGTTCAAACCTGGATCACATGGGTAATAATCTTCAGGAAATCAACAGGTTCTCCACCATTGATCTGAATGATACCAGCCATGTTGATACGCCGGTCAATACCATAGCATTCCCATATTCCTATAAAGTGGAACTGTATAATGATGAGCCCGGGAACAGGTTCCTGATCGGCAGGCAGGAAGTAGTAAGCACTACCTGGCTTGAAATTGATGAAACAGACAACACCAATATCGTACGGGTCCGCAAGAACACGCCCTGGGTAAATGATCAGTATATCATATACCGTAAGGGACCGGGCAGCCAGGACTATGATTCCATCGATATCGGATATTCCAGTTCGTATATTGACGATGGACTCCAAAACGGGGTGGAATATTGTTACCAGGTAAAAACCATGGGCTGGCGCAGTGTGAATAATATAAATTATGCGTCCATTAATTTAACACATTTTGCCTGCGGGACGCCCCTTGACACCGTCCCCCCCTGTCCGCCTGATCTCACCGTTGAATCATTCTGCGACAGTTCCTATAATCTTCTTACCTGGACCAATCCAAATCTTACCTGTGCTGATGATGTGGTAAAATACTACATTTATTATACGCCCGTAATGGGTGGAGTACTGGTTTTGATCGACAGTACGCTTTCTCCAGAAGATACCTCCTACATCCACCTGCCGCCTGAGACCCTGGCCGGCTGCTATGCGGTCACCGCTGCCGATTCATTCAACAATGAAAGCAATTTCTCTGTGATTGTCTGTGTAGATAATTGCATTGATTACAAATTGCCCAATGTCTTTACCCCCAACGGGGATGGCATCAATGATTTTTTCAGGCCCAGCAATTATTCCTTCGTTGAAAAAGTGGATATGAAAATCTATAACCGATGGGGTATTCTCGTTTTCCAGACCGAAAATCCTGATATTAACTGGGATGGCAAACGCATGAATACTGATCAGATCGTTCCACCTGGTGT
>DAOWJB010000082.1 GCA_030640625.1 Bacteroides sp. | reverse complement strand
TTCAGCCTGCACTACACAGCAAAAATTTAATTTAAGTGGTACCATCATGGGACTTTCCGGCGATGAGGTAGTGTTGCTGGAACAAAGAATTGATAAGGAGTATGTACTTATTGATTCTGTAAAAACTCCGGATGGGACTTTTGAATTCGCAGGCAGCGTAGAGATGCCCGATGTTTATTATATCAGTGTGCCTGGTAAACGCGGTAAGGCAATGATTTTCCTGGAAAACAGCCTGATCAGTTTCACTGCACACGCCGATACGCTTTTCAGACCGGTAGTAGATGGCTCCACGGTACACGATGAGTATGATGATTTCCAGGAATCAAACAAAGATATCTATACAAAAGCACGGGAATTTTATCCACAATACAGTGAAGCAGAGAAAGCTGGTGATGATGAAGCTGTCAAAGCCCTCAAAGAAGAGATTAATGCTATCTATGAGGAAGCCCGGGAATTTCAGCTGCAGTACCTTGAGGATAATCCTGCTTCCTTTATTGCCCCTTTTATCGTTCAATCACTGCATTATGGAAAAGATGCAGACGAGATTGAGGACTTGCTGGCGAAACTTGATCCTTCCCTGCAAGGTTCCAGCCTGGTGGGGAGCATCAACCGCAGGGTGGAGACCCTGAAAAAGGTAGCCATCGGAATGCCTGCCCCGGAATTCACGCAAAATGATTCCACCGGAACCCCGGTGAGCCTATCCTCCCTTTCGGGGAATTACCTGCTGATCGATTTCTGGGCAGCCTGGTGCGCACCTTGCCGGGGTGAAAATCCGAACGTTGTGGCGGCATACAAAAAATACCACGACAGGGGATTCGATATCCTTGGTGTATCTCTTGACAATTCACGCGAAGATTGGCTGAAGGCAGTCAAAACTGACCAGCTGACATGGACCCATGTTTCAGACATTAAGGGCTGGTCGAATGAAGTTGCAGCCCTGTACGGGATCAGCTCAATCCCCAGTAATATTTTGCTTGATCCTGACGGTCTGATCGTAAAGAAAAATCTCAGGGGTGATGATCTGCATGCGGCACTGAAAGAATTGCTTCCGGAATAAAAATACGCGGCTCCGTTTCACTTCCTTTTTTCAACGGTTCATTACATTTCATTTTTATTAGTGGACCGGACTATGGATTTTTGTATCATCATTAATGCAAAAATTCCATTCTGATGAAAAAACAAATCTTCCTGACCATCATACTGGCTGCCATGATGCCGGCATTGTTATCAGATGCCTCCGGCGCAAACCTGGATCTTAGTCCATGGATATATAGTCCCCGAGACACTTCAACCAAGCAGTACCAGTCATATCAAGAAACCAACAGTCACCATACCAGGATGGTCAATGGATTCAATTCGATGGATATAAAATATGATGGAAAGATCCAGGTGGGTGATGATGACAAATCGATTAAAAGCATTTCACCGGGCGGTTATCTGAAGATCAGTTACCGGACTTTCGGAAACAAGCGAGAACTGCTCATAAACAGTGACAGGACCGGAAACTTATCGTATGAATTTTATGAGGGGCGCAAGGAAATTCCTTTTGAACCCGAAGGAAGAAAATGGCTGGAAGATGTATTGATTGATGTGGTCAGATCGTCCGGCATAGATGCTGAGGGACGCACCGGGCGGATCTATTCCAGGCAGGGCATTGACGGATTCATAGAGGAAATATCCCAGATACACAGTACAACTGGCCAGGCTAAGTATTTTGCGGCCTTATTATCGAATGAAAAATTATCTCCCCGGGAACTGGCGAAAACAGCTGATGCCATTTCCAGGAAGATGAGCTCAAACACAGCCCGTGGCCGGCTCTTTCGCGAATATGCAGATTTGTTCCTGCAGGACAAGGATGTTGCTGCAGCCTATTTCACCGCGGTATCCAGGATCTCATCCAATACAGAAAGGGGCAGGGTTTACAGGAACATCAACCAGCCACTGGATTTTAGCGATCAGGCCCTCATATTTGCCTATTTCCATGGCATCAACAAGTTAAGCAGCAGTACTGAAGCCGGATCCGTCTTACGCCATACCATAAATACCCAGACCCTTCCCACCAGGGCCCAAATCGCATTGCTTGAAAGCGTAGCCAGGATGAGCAGCAATACAGAGGCCGGCAGGGTCCTCAGAACATTCGGGGAACTTGACCTGAGGGAACCCGGAATAATAGAGGCCTATTTCCTTGCCCTTGACCATATGAGCAGTAATACAGAAAGAGGGTCGGTGTTGCGCGACCTGTTGAAGAAAAGCAAAGTGGAAGGCCCTGCCATGGTTTCTTTCCTGAACAGCTGCCGGAAACTCAGCTCGAGTACTGAAACGAGTTCAGTGCTCAGGTCAATAAAAGATATCAACCTGGCGGATACGCAGACAAGAGATGCCTATTTTACCGTGATCCGTGCCATGTCATCGGATACCGAATCATCGCGGGTATTAAGGTATACCCTTGATGTACACCAGCTGGATAACCCAGCCTTGATAAGCTTCTATGAGACTACCAGGACAATGAACTCGAATACTGAAACAGGCAATGTACTGAGGGCATCCCTCTCACACCTGCCATCTGAAATGGCTGTGCAGGATGCTTTTTTTGCCACGGTAAACAGCCTGTCAAGCAGTACAGAACACGGCAGGGTATTAAGGCAATATGCAGGCATGGGGGATCTATCCAGCTATGCAATAACAGGCATCCTGAATAGTGCCAGGAGGATCTCATCCAGTACTGAAAAAGGATCTGTCCTCCGGGCAGTGGCCCCCAGGATAAAGGAGGGGGACAGTGAGCTGAGGGACCTGTATATGGACACGGCAAAAACATTGAGTTCGGATACTGAATTCAGACGGGCCATGGATGCCATTATGTAATCCATAAGCAAAACACTATTTTTGATCCTACGGCCATAAACCCCAAAATATGAGTGGCAGGTTCGCCATACGGATCTTTCTTATCTCTTCACTATATGCAATCCTGTATTTTGCTTACAACCATTTCAGCCTGACGGGTTCCCTCATGCTGCCGGAGAGCAGCTGGGTGGCTGTCCTTTATGTAATATGCTTTGTTAATCTCGCAGCCCTCTCCGGGAGCTGGCTTTTATCCTTGTTAAAATCCAGCCTGGATATAAATGGTAACACCTATCGTTTTTTGATTGTAGGTACCATGAGTGTTGCCTGGATAATCCTCATGAGTGTCCTTGGTGGATGGATATTTAAAATTCTTTTCCTTAAGAATATATCAGTGGATGAGATCAGTGAGACCTACCCAGGTTTTATCGCACAGGGGCTGGTCCTCGGGATATTTACAGCGATCATATTTACTGTCCTGGACCACAGTCTGGAATCCTATAACCGTCTGCAAAAGAGCCAGCTGACAGCAAAAATATTGCTGACACAGCAACTTAACCTGCGTTTTGAAACACTCCGGAACCAGATCAGTCCACATTTTCTGTTCAATTCACTGAATACAATATCTTCCCTGATATACAGGGATACCAATTTGGCTGAAAAGTTTATCCGGCATCTGGCCAGTGTTTATCAATCAGTACTGGACAATTATGAATACCTGGTGATATCCCTTGATAAGGAATTGGCACTGGTGGAACATTATAGCTACCTGATGCAGGTCAGGTTTGAGAAGGCATTTTATATTGATATTGAACTTCCGGATGATCCTGAAAAATCTTGTGTCCCTCCCCTGAGCATACAGATGCTCGTTGAAAATGCCATCAAGCATAACCAGCTGAGCCAGGAGACCCCGCTCAGGGTTCGTGTTTTTACAACAGGGGACAGCATTGTGGTACAGAATAACTGTATTGGTAATCCTCAACATCTAAAGATTGGAAAGGATCTTTACCAGAAGCCCGATAAGGGGAAGCCACAGGGAGTTGGACTCCAGAACATAAAAGATCGTTATACACTATTAAGTAATAAACCGGTTAGCATCACAAGGGACCAGTATTTCAGTGTATCCCTGCCCTTGATACCAGCGGATGAATCAGCAACTCTATATAAATAATGTAGTCTTCAGGATTCTTTTTCCTGCTGTTGCAGGAATCATTTTGTACCTGGCCATGCTGATGGTATTTGGCAGCCTTGATCAGCTGACTGAAAGTTTTTTCAGTCAGGAGGCTCTTTTTATCGTTATTCTTACCTACATCAATCATGAATGGGCTGTTTTCCGGATGAGAAAGGGTGAAGGTCAGGAAGTCTTTACTTCGGGGAATACCATCAGGCTATTTCTGCATTTTACGACCCTATTATCAGCGACCATAGTCATCACCTCGGGAACCGTTTTGATATACTTCATATTTATCATTGGCTACCTGCACTTCCTGACTGAATTGATCACCCTTAACATCCTTATGATCCTGTTCCAGATGCTGATCCATCTTTACTATATTGGCATTATTCAAATCGGCCATCTGCATGAAATTTCCATGGAACAGGAAGAAAGCCTGAACATGCAGCTGGAACTTGAGCTCGAGAGCTTTAAAAATGAAATGAATCCTGGCTTGTTAATGGGTTGCCTTGAGACGCTGATATCCCTTATCCAAATAAATATCCAGGATGCAGAAAAATATATAGAGAATCTTTCGAACCATTACAGGTATCTGCTGGAAAACCGGCAGAGAGAGTTTGTTGATATGGATCTTGAATTAAAATCTGTTGAAGAGCTGGTGTATCTGTTAGGGAGGGTGGGTGACACAGACCTGTCACTGGAATACGGGGAGAATCTGGACTTCAAAGGGGTTTTTATCATTCCCGGAACCCTGAGTTATATTGTGTTTTACATAGTTAATAGTATGATTATTAGCTCATTGTCTCCGGCAAATATTAAAATTTCCCTGGATGAAGACAAAAATATCCTGGTAGGCTGTACAAATCGACCCAGACTGGACCCTGTTGATGTCCAATCCGGTAAAATAGACAGACTGAACCGTTCCTATGCTCATTATACCGGGCTTGGGATCAAAGTACGAGAAGATCATGAAATGATTGAGTGGAAGGTACCACATATCCCGGAGATAAGGGAGGAATAAATAAGATAATTACTTATGAGAGTGCTCATTATTGAAGATGAAAGACCGGCTGCAGACAGGCTTGAGATGCTGCTGAAAAGGTTTGATCCGGATGTTGAGATCATCCAGAGGCTTGAATCTGTTTCCGCCAGCGTGGCATGGTTTACCCGGAATGCCCAGGCGGCAGACCTGGTCTTTATGGATATCAGGCTGACAGATGGTCTGAGTTTTGAAATTTTCAAACAGGTACCAATCAATAAACCGGTCATATTCACGACCGCTTATAATGAATATGCACTGGAGGCATTCAAGGTCAATTCAATTGATTACCTGCTCAAACCGGTATCCTATGACGATCTTTACAGAAGCATGAATAAATTGTCGAGCCTGCGCGAGAACCTGCTCAGTGGACATCAACGGGTCGAACTGGAAGAACTGGCAAAGCTTCTGGACCAGTTCCAGCGTTCCTACAAACAAAGATTCATGGTTAAGGTGGGGGACCATATCCGCTCGATACCGGTGGACCAGATCACGCTGTTTTATGCAGATGGGAGGGTGGTATACGTGTTTACCAGCCTGGGCAGGGAATATATCGTTGATTTCAAAATGGAAGAACTGGAAGAGATCCTGGATCCCGAGCTGTTTTTCAGGATCAACCGCACTTTTACAATAAACATTAATGGCATAAGGGATGTGATCATTCATTCAAACAGCCGCCTGAAAATTTTACTTCAGCAGGCTTTTGATCAAGAGCTTATTGTCAGCCGGGAAAAAATAAATCCATTCAAGATGTGGTTCGGGATGAGGTAGGGGTGGACTAAATTCTGACACCTACCACCAGAATATCATCTACCTGGCTGGTTTCTGCCATCCATTGTTCCAGGGTTTCCTTCATGATCCTTTTCTGTTCCTTCATGGGTCTGGTGTGGATCTTCTTCAATAGTACCTTGAAGTTCCTGAACATAAATTTCTTCTGTTTGGGCCCGCCAAACTGGTCATAATAACCATCTGAGAATGTATAAACCATATCTCCCTTTTGCAGATCCATGTTGTGCCTGGTGAAAGGTTTCTTTACCCAGCTATAGATACCAATTGGCATCTTGTCAGCCTTTTTCTCTATCATCTCTCCATTGCGGAATAATAACAGTGAATTGTTGGCTCCGGAGAATTCCAGTTTATTGGTTTCCATGTCGATGATGTAAAGGGCAAGGTCCATACCATCCTGGCTTTCCCCCGACTTTCCTGTCTGGCGCAGGGACTGGATCACATGTGTTCGGAGTTCCTCCAGGATCTCATCGGTATGGGGAAGATCGCGATGTTTACTGATGATCTCATTAAGGAAGGCGATCCCGAGCATGCTCATGAATGCACCCGGCACACCATGTCCGGTACAGTCAGCAGCCACACAGATGACCTTTCCGTCCTTTTCGGTGATGTAATAAAAATCGCCGCTCACGATGTCTCTCGGCTTAAATATAATAAAACGTTCAGGCAGCAGGTGATCAATATAATCACCCGGGGGAAGCATGGCATTCTGAATCCGGCTGGCATACTGGATACTGTCCGTGATCTCTTTTTTCTGTTCAGTGATCAGGGTGTTCTTCTGTGCCAGTTCAAGATTGGCTTTTTTCTTGAGGTTGTTTGCGCGGATCAACTGGATGACCATGATGATGAAGATCCCGATGGCCATGATGGTGATCGTTAATATGATCCGTGTCTGGCGCAGCCTGGCATCAGCCAGTTCTGACTCAGCCAGCAGCAGTGCATTCTCCTTTTCTGTTGCCACGGTCTCATACTTTACCTGCATTTCAGTGATCTGTTCCAGTCTCTCCTTTTTGGTAAGGGTATCCTTGATGGCAGAATGGAGCTTGAAATAATTCAGGGCTTCCCTGTACCTGCCCAGTTTAATATGAAGATCGGACAGGACCTCATAAACACCCATCAGGGTTTCTTTGGTATCCAGTTCAAGGGCGAGGTCCAATGATCGGTTCAGGTATTCCGAGGCCCTGCCATAATTTTCAAACAACAGGTAAACCTGTCCAAGGCGCAGGTAGATGCTTGATTCATCCGCCCGGTCATTCAACTCCTGGGCAAGGGCCAGGGCCCGTTGCAGATAGGGGAGGGCCGTATCAGGTTTTCCGGCAGTAACATAGATTATGCCTATGTTATGCAGGGAGCCCTTTATGCCTGCTTTATTGTCAATTTCTTCCCATACCTCCAGCGCCTGCTCATAATAATCCAACGCCTCTGTAAACAGATCCAGGTATTTATCCGTCGTCTCAGTCTTAATGGAATCCATATAAAAATCACCAAACTCTGAAATGAGTGAATCTCCGGCCATCTTGTTATATACCGTTCCAATATTCTGCAAACTTCTGCCTGTTTCCTCCGGATCTTGCCTGGCGCGGTTCATATCAAGCAGTTTGAGATGGGTCTCCAGGGCCTTGTCAAATTGTTCCTGGCTGAAGTAGATCAATGCCATACCATTATAAACTGCGATCATGCCTGCTTCGAAGTTATCTTCTTCGAATATTGCCAGGGCCCTCTGGTAATGCCCCAGGGAGATATTGTATTTGGCCAGCTGGTAATTGGCGTTGGCAAGGCGCAACAGATTACGTGACTCATCGTCTTTATTCCCCAGCTCATTAAACAGCCCGATAGCCTTTTGGTAATAATCTTCAGCATGTAGGAATTCCCCCTGGTAGTACATGGTCAGTCCCTGGGATGCATAAATCTCTGCCATCACATCGTTTGATCCGGATGCCTCAGCTATTGCCAGGGCGGTGTCATAGTAAGCCATGGCATTGGGATACTCACGGAACCTTCTGTTCATTTCTCCCAGCTCATACAGGGCATTTGCTTCCATCTGGTCATTATTATTGTCAGAAGCTATGCTCCGTGTGCGGTTCAGGGTTTTTGCAGCCATCTCCGGATCTCGCAGCCATGAATATGTTTTGCCTATCCAGAGAAGTGAATTGATGATGCCCTCCGTATAACCGGTTTCCTCGCTGATCTCTAAAGCTTTCTCAAATGATTCAAGGGCTTCAAGGTCCCTTGCCTCACGGCTGAATATTTTACCCTGGTGGAGATATGCTTCTAATAACCAGCTGGTTTCCCCGGTTTTCTCAGCATATTCAATGGCTTCTTCAGTATAGGTGATCCTGTCAGCTAATTCAAGCCAGCGGTTTTCTGAGAGTTCATAAAGGATCTGTAAATGTTCTTCCCCATCAGTTGTTTCAAGGAGTGCCTGCAGGCTGTCAATGGAAGCTTCTTCCTGTGAATAAATCTCACCATACAGAAACAGGCAGATAAATGCTGATAATATTATAGATGGACGGATTCTCATGTCATTTTACCCCCATGCATAATTACAAAAATCTATGCAGTTACAGAAATAATTAAATCAACAAGGCGTGTATATTGACAGGTCTTTTTATGAACAATTTCTTTTATTTTAATATCACAGGATTTT
>DAOWJB010000004.1 GCA_030640625.1 Bacteroides sp. | reverse complement strand
TTTGGGATCAACTTTGCCATCGGTGTGGCCACAGGCATTATCCTGGAATTTCAGTTCGGCACCAACTGGTCGAGCTATTCATGGTTTGTCGGGGACATATTCGGTGCTCCGCTTGCCATTGAAGGCATCATGGCTTTCTTTATGGAAACAACCTTCCTGGCGGTCATGTTCTTCGGATGGAACAAGATCAGCAAGAAATGGCACCTGGCCTCAACCTGGCTGGTCGCCATTGGTGCCAGTCTTTCCGCTCTGTGGATCCTGGTGGCCAATGCATGGATGCAGCATCCCGTAGGCATGCAATTCAACCCGGATACGGTAAGGAATGAAATGAATAATTTCTGGGAAGTACTCTTGTCGCCGGTCGCTGTCAATAAATGGCTGCATACTACCAGCAGCGGATTTGTACTGGCGTCGGTTTTTGTCGTCGGCGTCGCTTCCTGGTTCCTGATAAAGAAAAGGGAGGTTTTGCTGGCCAAACGAAGCATCCTGGTGGCAGCCACCTTTGGGATCCTTTCCAGTATTTTCGTGATCTGGTCGGGCGATGAGTCCACCAAGCAGATCGTTCATGTTCAGCCCATGAAGTTTGCCGCCATCGAAGGCCTGTACCATGGGCAGGAAGGAGCTGGACTGGTTGCCTTTGGCATCATGTCGCAATCCGAGGATGATCCTGAGAATGAAAACATAAAGGACTTTGCCTTCCGGATTGAAATCCCCAATTTACTTTCCTACATGGCCTATGGCCGCTTCGACGCTTTTGTGCCAGGTGTGGTTGACCTCATTGATGGGAACCAGGAAAGGGGGATCTTATCTGCGGCCGAGAAAATGGAACGGGGCAAATATGCCAGGGAGGTGTTGAGGGACCTGAAAGAGGCAAAGGCAGCCAATGATATTGTTGGATACGAATCACAGAAGGCCAAATTCATGGATCCTGGATTCCAGGAATATTACTTCCGGTATTTTGGTTACGGATTTATCAATGATCCCGCTCAGCTGATCCCCAACGTACCTCTTTCATTCTACAGTTTCCACACCATGGTAGGACTCGGATTTTATTTCCTCCTGCTGTTCATCCTGATGCTCATTTTTGTTTATCGGGATACCATTGAGCGAAGACGCGGATGGCTCCGCCTGGCGATCTGGAGCATTGCCCTGGCCTACCTGGCCTCCATGTCCGGTTGGATCGTGGCAGAAATGGGCCGGCAGCCCTGGGTGATACAGGATCTCATGCCCACTTTCGCCGCTGTTTCACAGATCGACGTCGGCATGGTGCAGGTCACCTTCTGGTTGTTCGCGGCCATCTTTACGGTCCTGGCCATTGCCGAGGTGAGGATCATGACAAGACAAATAAAATTAGGACCAAAAGGAGGGAGGAAATAACATGTTTGGAAATCTTTCGCATCTAGCATTACAGCAATACTGGTGGGTCATCATCTCATTGCTGGCAAGCTTACTGATATTCCTGATGTTTGTCCAAGGGGGACAAACCCTGATATTTACACTGGGCAGAAAACCCATGCAAAAAACCATGCTGATCAATGCCCTCGGCAGGAAATGGGAGTTTACATTTACCACCCTGGTTACCTTCGGAGGGGCTTTCTTCGCTTCCTTTCCACTATTCTATGCCACCAGCTTCGGCGGCGCCTATTGGGTCTGGATGGCCATTCTTTTCTGTTTTATTATCCAGGCCATCGCCTATGAATTCAGGTCGAAGCCTGATAATTTCCTTGGACAAAAAACCTATGATATTTTCCTGTTCATTAACGGCGCCCTGGGAACCATTCTGATAGGGACCGTTGTGGGTACATTTTTCAATGGAGCCAATTTCTCGGTCAATGAAATGAACCTCTCACGATGGGAAACATCTGCTTACGGACTTGAGGCAGTGCTGAACTGGCACAATGTTGCGTTGGGATTAACGGTATTCTTCCTGGCCAGGCTGTTGGGGATCATGTATTTTATCAGGAATATTGAAGATGAAGATCTGGTAAGAAGATCCAGGAAACACCTGCTTATTAATGCTATACCATTCCTGGTATTCTTCCTGGCATTTACCATCAGGCTCCTGGTGATGAAAGGTTTTGCCTATGACCCTGAAACCTATATGGTCAGTTATGAGAAGTTCAAATACCTGCATAATTTTTTGGCCATGCCCCTGGTGCTCATCCTTTTTCTGGCAGGGGTGTTGCTGGTTTTGTTTTCCTTGTACAAGACGGTATTTACTGATAGTATCAAAGGCTTTTACTTTGGGGCTGCCGGAACAGTGCTGGTGGTATTTTCGCTGTTTCTTATAGCTGGACTGAACAAGACCTGTTATTACCCTTCGATCTATGACCTTCAGAGTTCCATTCATATTGAGAACAGTTCTTCGAGCCATTATACGCTGACTGCCATGAGTTACGTGTCTCTGTTATCGCCCCTGGTGATAGCTTATATTTACCTGGCCTGGAATGCAATCAATAAGAAGAAGATCGATCCTGAGGAGATGGAAAATGAGTCCCATGTTTATTAACCAAAAAACAAAAGTCCATGTATATATCATCTATTTTATGGTTTCTGAGCTGGCCGCTCTTCATCCTGATCAGTTATTATGTGATCCGGCTGGTGGTTAAAAAGGCGGAAGTGAAACATCCCCCGGCGGAGGATTGAGTCAGCAATCATCCGGGAAGTTCATCTGAATCATTCCGTATGGAGGGTGAAATCAAAACCCTCAATGATGGGATTGATGAGGATCTTTTTGCAGGCATCTTCTACTCTTTCCCTGGCTGCGGCTTCTGATCCTGCTTCTATTTCGAGGGTAATATGTTTTCCGATCCTTACATTCGAAACTTCATTGAAACCGAGGTTTTTCATACTGTTTGTAACAGCTTTGCCCTGGGGGTCCAGCAAAGCTTTCAGTGGCATGACATTGATTTCTGCGATATACTTCATTTATAATCAGTTTTGCTAAGCAATAGTGTGATTGACAGCAGCAGGTAGAGCAGGATGATTACCGGCAATGCAATTTCCTGCAATATTATCAATAAAATAAGAGAAACGGCAATAAAAAGATATTGAATCTCATTTCCTTTCCATCCAAAACCGGAGAACTTCAGGGAGAACATCGGGATCCTGATAATCATCAAAATGCTGATGATCAATACAATGACCAGGAGGGGAACCGGCTGCAGTAAAAATGAGCTGAATCCGGACTCCGGATGAGCCATGACGATTAGACTTAAGCCTGCAAAAAAAATGGCCACCGCAGGCGTCGCCAAACCTGAAAAACCAGCCGAATCCTGCTGTACGTTAAAAGCTGCCAGCCGGATTGCCGCAAAAAGGACAAGTAGCATGGGTGAGTACAGGAATATCCGTTCCACCAGGCTTGCTCCGGAGATGCCGGAAAACTGGAATTCGTTTTTCAGGCTGTATTCCATAAGCTTGTAAACAATGGAGGCCGGGGCCATTCCAAAACTTATTATATCGGCAAGTGAATCCAGTTGTTTGCCAAAATCAGATACGGCTCCCAGCAGTTTTGCAGTGAAGCCATCGAGGAAATCAAATACGGATGCCAGCAGGATGAGCCATGATGCAAACACAATATGATTTTCGAAAGCCATCAATACCGACAGGATCCCAATTGCAAGATTGCACAGGGTGAGAAGATTAGGGAGATGCTGCCGGAGAGGTTGGATCTGGCTCATTGTAATTAGGCTGCCGATTATAACAATAAAAGTAGGGATTTGTTAGTTAAAAAGATTAGTTTGTGCGTAAAATTGTCCCGATATAAATTCATGATCCGAAAGATTTTTATATCCCTGATTGGACTTATCCTGGTATCCGGATTAAAGGCTGAGATACCCAAATACAGCAATGAATTTCTCTCCATTGGTGTGGGTGCACGTTCCTTCGGGATGTCTCATGCAGTGGTGGCCAGTACCGGGGATGTCACGGCCGGTTACTGGAACCCGGCAGGCTTAATCGGGATCAAGAGGGATGCAGACATCGGACTGATGCATGCTGAATATTTCGCTGGCATTGCAAAGTATGACTACACCGGATTTGCCATCCGGATTGATGATAGAAGTGTGGGGGCTTTCAGTGTGATTCGTTTCGGCGTGGATGATATCCCCAATACCCTGGAACTCATCGATAATAACGGGAATATCCGCTATGACAGGATCAGCACTTTCTCTGCTGCAGATTACGGATTTTTATTCTCCTATGCAAGGACCTCTACTGTTGAAGGACTGTCCTATGGAGGCAATGCAAAGCTGATATACCGGAAAACAGGTGATTTTGCAACGGCCTGGGGATTCGGATTTGACCTGGGCGTTCAATACAGGTTTCGTAAATGGCATTTCGGGGCAAATGCCAGGGATGTCACCTCGACCTTTAATGCCTGGAGCTTTAACACGGCAGATCTGGAAGAGGTTTTCCTTGCAACCGGCAATGAGATTCCTGTGAATTCCCTGGAACTTACATTGCCCAGGTTAATACTCGGCGCGGCCAGGTCTTTCAAACTGCATGAAAAGTTCAACCTGCTCGCAGTACTGAACACGGATATAACTTTCGACGGTAAAAGACATGTTCTGGCAAGTACGGATTTTCTAAGCATCGATCCACACCTGGGTGTTGAAGTGGATTATAATAAACTCGTTTTTTTAAGAATAGGTATAGGCAATATGCAGCTGGTCCCGGATTTTGAAAAACAAAACTCCTTTGATTTTCAACCCAGCCTTGGACTGGGAATACACTGGCGAAATTTCACCATTGACTATGCCCTTACTGACATCGCAGATCAATCCATCGCCCTGTACTCTAACATTTTTTCCCTTAGATTTAACTTCCATTTACCTTCGTCCGGAAAAAGCAACTGAACGTCCGGCAACCGACATTATTTCCTTATTTAATTTTCCTATATTGCTGAGGTAAATCATCAGGCCATGGAATTAAACTATGATCATTTCCCTGAGTACCTGCACAGTATAAACCAGAGTTACGGTGAAGAGATACCAGCCGCAAAGGATACCTATGAGTTTACCGATGAGATCATGGATTTTCTTTTTCCATTCCGGACAAAAACTGTTTACTCATTGGAGGAATTGAAACTGCAGTTGGATGGCCTGGAGAAGAAACTCGAGGGACTACTCAAACCATTGCGGAAAAAAATTCAGCAGGATCCTGCTGAGCTCTGCAGGATATTCATGAAGAAATTGCCTGGTATTTTCGAGAAAATGATGGGGGATGCAGAGGCCTTAATGAAATTTGACCCTGCGGCTGAGTCGATCGAAGAAGTGATTTTAAGTTACCCTGGATTTTTCAGCATTGCTGTTTACCGGCTTTCGCATGAATTGCAACTGATGAAAGTGCCGATCCTGCCCAGGGTCATGTCAGAATATGCCCATGGCAAAACCGGGGTGGATATTCATCCCGGGGCAAAAATAGGAGAGTCGTTTTTTATCGACCATGGTACCGGAACTGTTATCGGTGAAACTGCTATCATAGGAGATAATGTCAAGATCTATCAGGGAGTGACACTTGGTGCATTATTCGTGCAGAAGAGCCTGGCCAAAAAGAAACGCCATCCGACCATTGAAGACAATGTCATCATCTATGCACGGAGTACCATCCTGGGAGGAGATACCCGGATCGGGCATGATTCTGTGATAGGGGGGAATGTATGGCTGACAGAAAGTGTACAGCCCTTTTCAGTGGTTTATCAAAAGCACCATGTTGTCGTGAGGGACAACAAAGAAATCTCGGATCAGATCAATTGGGTGATCTGATATGAAATCAAAATTATGTTAACAAGGAAAAAGAAAAAGAATGAAAGCAAATAATATTATAGAAACGATTGGGAATACCACTCACCTGAAAATAAACAAACTTTATCCAGGGGATTATGAAGTCTGGATAAAACTCGAACGCGAGAATCCTGGTGGCAGTATCAAGGACCGGATCGCCATGAGCATGGTTGAGGATGCTGAAAAAAGGGGCATATTAAAACCTGGTATGGTGATCATTGAGCCGACCTCCGGGAATACCGGTATAGGACTAGCCATGGTGGCTGCCGTAAAAAATTATAAGCTGATCCTGGTCATGCCAGAATCCATGTCAGTGGAAAGAAGGAAGATCATGGAAACCTACGGGGCAACTTTTGAATTAACCCCCAGGGAAAAGGGAATGAACGGTGCCATGGCCAGGGTGGCAGAATTACTGAATGAGATCCCGGATTCATGGACGCCCTCACAGTTTGAGAATGATGCGAATGTGGATATTCACAGAAAGACAACTGCCAGGGAGATTATCAGTGATTTCCCGGAAGGTATTGACTTTCTTATCACAGGGGTGGGTACCGGCGGACATATAACCGGCACCACAGAAATACTGAAATCTGTATTTGCCGGCATGAAAACCTTCGCCGTTGAACCGGTCGAATCACCTGTAATCAGTGGCGGAGAGCCTGGTCCACACGGCATCCAGGGGATAGGCGCAGGATTTATTCCAAAGATCCTGGACACCAGCCTGCTGGATGGTACAATCGCTGTGGCAAAGGAAAAAGCTTTTGAATACATGGGCAAAGCAGCCAGGGAAGAGGGATTGCTGGTGGGGATCTCATCCGGTGCTACCCTGGCAGCCATCGCCCAAAAAATCCCTGAATTGCCTGCAGGAAGCAAGATTCTTGGATTTTGCTACGATTCAGGGGAAAGATATCTGTCACTTTTGTAAATTTGTATTATTACGCCATTGCGGAATTGCCATAAACAAACCAAAAAATAACTAAAATAATATCAGGTGAAAATAGCTGTTGATTTTGACGGAACCATCGTTGAACACAAGTACCCTCAGATCGGGAAAGAGCAATTGTTTGCATTTGAAACCATTAAGCAACTCATCCAGCAGCGGCATCAGGTGATACTGTGGACCTACAGAGCCGGGAAAGAATTGGATGAAGCAGTAGAATATTGCAGAGAGAACGGGGTAGAATTTTTTGCTGTAAATATGAATTATCCGGAGGAACATTATGATGGATCAATATCCCGTAAGATTGATGCCGATGTTTATATTGATGACAGGAATGTGGGTGGATTTCCAGGCTGGAGCAAAATCTGGCAGATTCTCAACCCCGATGAGGCCACACAAAATATGGAAATGAAATCGGTTATCAAAGGAGACAAATCCAAGGGTGCCTGGTCCAAGAGATTATTCAAAAAATAATCACATGCCGGGCATACGAAAATTCCTCCCAACCCTTCTTATTGGTTCACTATTGACCATGTCTGTTTTTACCGGATGTGGCCGAAATCCCGTGAACAGCAACGGGAAGGGGTCACAATCAGTCCCCGGGCAGCAAAAAAGACCCCATGTTACAAGGATTTTACAGCCTGAGAGTGATCAGTTGTTTACCATCGGGGATGCGTTTACAACGGTCGTTGACAAAGTGGCTGATACGGTAAATAATATAGATTCTGTGGAATTCTTTTTTGGTGGATCCAAAATCCATGCCTGCCTGGAGGCTCCATATGCGTATGAATTCAATACAGGGAGCAGGCAGGTAGGAAGTCTTTCAATCAGGACAGTGACCTGGCTTGCAGACGGTCATAAAGAATACCATAATCTGCAGGTCCTTCTCCGGTCCAATATTATCCCTGAAAATTTGCCCTATCAGATTGTCAATGCATACCCGCATGATAAAAAGGCATATACTCAGGGATTGATCTATAAGGATGGGTATCTCTATGAAGGAACCGGACAGTATAATGAATCTTCATTGAGAAAAGTTGAGATAAAGACAGGTGAACCCATCCGGCTGACAATGCTTGCGGGGGAAATTTTCGGAGAGGGGATAACCATTTTCAATGAAAAAATCTACCAGCTGACATATAAATCACAGGTGGGTTTTGTGTATGACCAGGAAAGTTTTAAACGGATCCAGAAAGTATATTACCAGAACAAGGAGGGATGGGGATTAACACATGATGAAACCCATCTTATCATGAGTGACGGTTCGCACAGGATCTATTACATGGATCCTGAATATTTTACCGAGTTCAGGCAGCTTGAAGTGTATGACAACAAGGGACCCGTCACCCGCCTGAATGAGCTCGAATATATCGAAGGAAAAATCTTTGCCAATATTTATGGTGAAGATGAGATCGTTATCATTGACCCTGTGACGGGAAAGGTATCAGGGAAACTAAACATGAGGGGCATACTTGATAAGAAAGACAGGCATTCCCGTATCGATGTATTCAACGGCATCGCCTGGGATCCGGATAAAAAGATGCTGTATGTAACAGGAAAATACTGGCCCAGGCTTTTTGAGATATCAATCGGGGAAGGTATCTAGCTATATAAGAGGCCGGTAATAATTTTCACACTTTTGGGGATAATATTGAATTCCAGGGGTGTATGACCCAGAGATTCACCGTCGGTCTCCAGCATGATCCTGTCATCGGATTCAACCCTGATGGATTTACCCGTAAAAGAATCCACCTTTGGGTGCTGGTTAATCGTTCCATCATAGAGACGTTTCAAGCTCCTCAAAATAGCAGGCTTGCTCATTCTGTTGATTACCGTGAGGTCAAAGAGTCCGTCATCCGGAACAGCATCAGGCACCTGAATCATTCCACCACCATTGAATTTACAGATCCCGACATTCATGCTGAGAATTTCGTTCTCAAAATCCATACCGTCAACACTGATCACTGCGTTTACAAATTTGTAGTTGATGAGACTGCTCAAAATATTGATCAGATAGAGCAGTGGACCACCTTTCCCCTTTTCCTTCAGGCGGTTAGACTTTCGAACCACTTCAGCATCAAATCCCAGTCCAGCGATATTCACAAAATACCTGTTCTCAGAAGTACCATCCTTTTTATATTGAACTATTCCGGCATCCTGGACGAAAGTTTTGTTCTGCATCAGCACACGGATGGCCTGCTCGTATTTGGTTGGGATCCCGAACATCCTTCCCCAATCATTGCCGGTACCAACCGTGATCATGCCCAGCGTGATCTCAGTTGTTTTATAACGTTGCTGGTGAAAAATACCATTTACCACCTCATTCATAGTACCATCCCCGCCAATCACGATGATCCTGGTATAACCATTTTCAATGTAATGTCTGGTTAAATCGATCGCATGCCTCGGGAATTCAGTAAATACCGCCTTGTAACGGAATTTGAAATGGTTGAGCCAACCTGATATTTCACCCCAGTCACGTTTCCCTTTACGCCTGCCAGCATTGGGATTAATTATTACCAGCCATTCGTTAAGTTTCTGCATAAAAGTTAAATAATGTTTCAAATATCTTAAAAAATCCTTTACTACACACAAAAAAGGCCATTTACTCCATACAGGAGGTGCATTTCTGATGGGTTCAAATGGGTGATTATAAGAGCCTTACAAATAGAAAAATAAAGATTGTTAATAAGGTGTTTAAAACTGCAGAGCAAATGTTTGCAATAAGATTCTGGAGAAAAAATGCCATTGGAACAGAAGTTTTAAATTTGAATCCCACATAAATATAAGATATAATAGCAAAGGAATGGGAAAAGTAATAGCAATTGCAAATCAAAAGGGAGGAGTAGGGAAAACCACCACGGCAATTAATTTAGCAGCCAGCCTGGCAGTACTTGAACAGAGGGTACTGATCGTTGATGCGGATCCGCAGGCAAATGCTACATCGGGGTCCGGGTTTGATACCAAGAACATCAAGACCAGCATATATGAATGCCTGATAGATGATGTAAATCCGGCAAATATTATCCTGAATTCAGAAATTGAGGGTTTTGACCTTATCCCTTCCAGCATAGATCTTGTCGGAGCAGAGATAGAGATGCTGAACCAGCCGAAACGTGAGATGATCCTTAAGAAAGTAATAGAACAGGTCAGGGATAACTATGATTTTATCCTGATCGATTGTTCTCCTTCCCTGGGACTGATAACCGTGAATTCATTGACCGCCGCTGATTCAGTGATCATACCGGTCCAATGCGAATATTTTGCACTGGAAGGGCTGGGCAAACTGCTGAATACGATCAAGATCATTCAGAACAGGCTGAATTCAATGCTTGAAATTGAGGGTTTCCTGCTGACGATGTATGATTCCCGCCTGCGTTTATCCAACCAGGTGATGGATGAAGTAAAAAAGCATTTCCAGCAAATGGTATTTGAAACCATCATACAACGGAATATAAAACTTGGTGAAGCACCCAGTTTCGGGAAACCTGCCATTTTATATGATGCTGACAGCAAGGGGGCGATCAACCACCTGAACCTGGCCAGGGAATTATTACAGAAAAATGAGAAGACAAGGATAAAAAGCGCGGAGAAAATAATCGAATAAACCAGTAATATGGCACAAAAAAATGCATTAGGGAGAGGATTGGGAGCACTGATCGAAGATGTTGATCAGGCCACAAGGGCACCGGCTGCTGCCATAAATGAGATTGATATTGATAAGATAGAAGTTAACCCCTTCCAGCCGCGGAAAAATTTTGACGAGAAATCATTGAGGGAACTGGCCAGTTCCATCAGGGAAATTGGCATCATTCAACCCATTACGGTAAGGCAGTTAAACGGGGATACATACCAGATGATCACCGGGGAAAGAAGGCATAAGGCAGCCAGCATGGCCGGACTGGATTCAATCCCGGCTTATGTCCGGACGGCCGATGATCAAAATATGCTGGAAATGGCACTGGTGGAAAACATCCAGCGGGAAGACCTTGATTCTATTGAAGTAGCCATCAGTTACCAGCGCCTGCTCGAAGAAGTCGGACTAACCCAGGAAAACCTTAGTGACAGGGTAGGGAAAAAGCGTTCAACCATTTCTAATTATCTCCGGTTACTTAAACTGCCTGCCGAGATACAGCTGGGTATACGTGACAGAATTATATCCATGGGGCATGCACGGGCACTCGTGAACATCCCTGATCCGAATATCCAGCTTGAAATCTTCCAGAAGATCATTAAGGATGATCTTTCGGTCAGGAAAGTTGAAGAATTGGTACGCCGGACAAACAATGCCCGGGGGCCCAGGGGAACAGCCGAAGATACTGTCTCACAGGCAGGAAACTATGATGAATTAAGAGAACATCTCACCAGGTTTTTCCAGGTTGAGGTAGACTTTAAAATAAGCAATAAAGGATCCGGGCGCATCGTTATACCATTCAAGTCGGATCAGGACCTGGAAAGGATCCTGGCAGTACTGGATCGTATAACAAATAAATAACCTGTCCGGCCTGCTGACAATCAAAAAAATACAACTTTTTTATGCCATCCTGTTAATACAGGTGCTTCTTGCATGTCAATCTATTCAGGCCCAGCCTGTTGATAGCCTGATTGTCGATGCAGACACCCTTAGTATTGATTCCTTTAAGCTGGATCACTCTCCCAGAAAAGCAGCTATGTACTCAGCTGTATTTCCCGGAATGGGGCAGATTTATAACAGGAAATACTGGAAGGTCCCGATCGTCTATGCCGGGTTGGGAGTCTTTGTATACAGTGCCATCTGGAATTCCCGCCAGTACAGGGTTTATTTCGACAAGTATAAGTTCATGACTGAAAGTGATCCTCCCCTGGATGAATGGGAAGGACAATCTCTCAGGGAAGTCGAATGGTATAAAGACTCACATTCCAGGTACAAGAACCTGTTTATCATTATCTCGGTGGGTTTCTATGCCCTTCAGATTGTGGATGCCAATGTGGATGCCCACCTGATAGATTTTGATATAAGTGAAGATCTGAGCTTTACCGTTGATCCTGCCATGCTTCAACCCTATGACAATGAGGCGACATTTGGACTCCGGTGTTGTCTAAATTTCTAAATTGCACCCATATGTACCAAAAAACCTATCTGTCCCAGGCATTTTTTGTCATCTTCCTTGGCATCTCACAGTTGCTGAATGCCGGAAAGGCAGATACTACCAGCTCAGATCTGAACGTGATGACCCTTGCAGACAGCTTGGAAATAGAATTATTGCATGTCAGTTTTGAGAGTAACCTCGACAGCCTGGTGGGTTTATGGTATGTGGAGAACTCCCTTGGTATGTACCCGGACTCAGGATGGAATGAACAGGCCGATTCAATCTACCCCCAGTTCCCGGATTCTGTATACAGGGAAAGACTGGAAAGACTCCCTGTTCAGGTTGATCTGACCTATAATAAATTTGTCCGGAACTTTATCCGGGTTTATACCGGCAAAAGAAGAGAGCTGGTACGGGTAGTACTTGGACTGTCGGAATATTATTTCCCCATCTTTGATGAAATCTTTGATTATCATGGAATACCCCTTGAACTGAAATACTGTTCCATCATTGAATCAGCCCTGAATCCGAGGGCAGTATCAAGAGCAAGGGCAACAGGTATATGGCAGTTTATGTACGGTACCGGCAGGATGTATGGACTGACCATCAACAGTCTGGTGGATGAAAGGCGAGATCCGGTAAAGTCGACCTATGCGGCAGCCCGTTTCATGAAAGACCTGTATGGGATCTATGGAGATTGGACCCTGGTAATTGCTGCCTATAACTGCGGACCTGGAAATGTGAACAAGGCAATCAGGAGATCCGGAGGGAAAAGGAATTTCTGGGATATTTATTATTACCTGCCCCGGGAAACAAGGGGTCACGTGCCTGCTTTTATAGCGGCCGTCTATACCATGAATTATCACCAGGAGCATCTTCTGTTCCCAAGGCCCATCGAGCTTCCTGTTCCTGTGGATACCATTATGGTCCGGGATAACCTCCATCTAGAGCAGGTGTCAACTGTTCTTGACATCCCCATAAAGATGCTCCGGGATATTAATCCGCAGTACAAGTATGATATCATCCCCGGGAAGGGGAAACCCTATGCCTTAAAAATTCCCATGCAATACTCCATGCAGTTTATAGAAATGGAGGATTCCATATTTGCATACAGGGATTCTGTGTATTTCAACAGCAAAAAGAATACCAGGTCTCCTTCCTATTATACTACGAATTATGTACCCAAACCACCTTCAACCAATATGGAGAAGGTGACCTACACCATTAAATCAGGGGATAATCTGGGATATATAGCCAGCTGGTTCCACGTAAGGGTCTCAAATCTGAAATACTGGAATAATATTTACGGAACCACCATTCGTTCCGGAAAAAAACTGATCGTTTATGTCCATAAAAATAAAGCTGGATACTACAGTAAGATTGAAAAGATGAGTTTTGCCGAAAAACAAAGGTCCATCGGCAAGGAAGTAACCCAGGCTGAGGCTCCGGTAAAAACTGTGCAGGAACCTAATAGCCAGGACTATATCCTGTATGAAATAAGGCCAGGTGATACGCTCTGGGACATCGCAAAAAAATATCCGGGGGTCAGCGATACAGATCTCATCAGGTTGAATGAATTGGGTGATGGAAGCAAGATAAAACCAGGCATGATCATAAAGATAAAACCAAAGTGAAACCACCTAAGATACTGGTGTTTGTTTTTTCTGTGCTGGCCATTCTCCTGGCAGTTTCCATTATTTTTCCCAAGGAAGGGATCAGGATCAATGATCAGTTCTCTCTGCACTTTCTTACCCTTGATGAGATACTCCAGGAAGATACGGTCCAATATGCCGATATATCAGGGATCCTGAGCAGCAGCATGGCCATCAGTGATTCAGCCTACCTGGCAATGTTAAGTCCGGCCCAGGGGCAGGAGATCATCAGGGATACGGTCCGGGCCAATGCTGATAGCCTGAAAGTGCGGGTCCATTCCATTGAATATCCAGAAGGCGACAGCACCTTGCTCTATCCTTTTTTCAGAAAAATGCGGTCAGTGAACAAGCCGGGACATTCTCTCAGGATCATGCATTACGGGGATTCACAGATCGAGGGAGACCGAATGACATCCCTTATTCGCTACAAACTTCAAAAACAGTTTGGCGGATCAGGGATCGGGATGCAACCTCCGGTACAACTATATGGTTACCAGTTGTCACTGATACATACCGCCTCTGATAACTGGATGCGGTATACTGCATTTGGCAAAGTGGATTCCACCCTTGGCCATAACCGGTATGGCATCCTGGGTAGTTTTGCCCGGTTTTCGCCATATCCTGATGAAGATTTCATGCAGGATGAAAAGGAATATGAGGCATGGATAAACATGGCCCAGTCAAAGAGGGCCTATCATCTGACCAGGATCTATAAGAAATGCAAACTTTTCTATGGTAATGCAACCCAGCCGGTGTTTTACGAAATCTATACAAACGGGGAATTGTATGACGCAGACTTCCTTGAGCCAACGGATAAATTCAAGGTCAAGACCTGGAATTTCGAAGAGTCCCCGAAACAGCTGGAGTTCCGGTTTAAAACATCCTGCAGTCCGGATTTCTATGGAATAGCCCTGGATCATGATCACGGACTTTCTGTGGATAATGTTCCCATGCGTGGAAGCGCGGGACTTGTATTCAGCAGGATGGACGGGGATATGCTGAAACAGATGTATGACAACCTGCAGGTTAAATTGCTGCTACTGCAGTTCGGAGGCAATGTAGTTCCCTATATCTCGGATAATCATCAGTATTATGAAAGATGGTTATACAGGGAACTGCGGAAATTAAAAACCCTGTTACCGGATCTGTCAATCATCATCATTGGTGTGGCCGACATGTCTGTCAAAGAGAAAGATTATTATGTTAGTTATCCAAACCTCGAGCATATCAGGGATGCAATGAAAAAAGCCGCTTTCAGCGCTGATTGTGCGTATTGGGATATGTACAGTGCCATGGGAGGGAAGAACTCCATGCCAAGCTGGGTCTTTGCCCAGCCATCCCTGGCTTCTTCGGATTTCGTTCACTTAAATGAACGGGGTGCCAGGGTGCTGGCAGAAATGTTTTACAATGCGCTTATGCATGATTACAACACTTATGTCAGATCGCTTGATTAACCGCTTCATCCCTTTGTGTTTCTGGTTGATGGCAGCATTTTCAGTCCATTCACAAACCACTAATTACCCTTACGAGATTCCGGAATACGATTTTATACACTATGAGCTGAATCGTTTTGTTTTTGCAGGGGATAGCTCTTCCTACCAGCGCTTTCTTGAGAAGTTCGGCAGGCTGATTCGTGAAGGCGAGGAACAAATATCTGTGGTGCATATCGGTGGATCACATTTGCAGGCCGATATCTATTCTGACCGCATCAGAAACAGGTTCCAGACCTTTCAGCCCGGCATTAACGGGGGAAGGGGATTTGTCTTTCCCTTTTCGGTGGCTAAAACAAATAATCCCTCGAATTACAAAGTAAGCTACAGTGGAAAATGGACCTCATGTAAAAATGTTGAAAAGAAGAAGATTTGCCTTCTCGGTTTATCCGGAATATCCGTCACAACTAATGATACTGCGGCCGATATCAAGATCATTTTACCTGTGGATAACATGGTATCCTATGATTTCAACAAGGTAAAAATATTTTACCTGGCTGATAGTATTTCCTTTGATTGTACCGTTCAAAGTTCCTCAGGGTTAGCCAGCATTGACAGGGACCAGCCGGGTTGTCTGACCTATTGTCTTGACTCCTACACCAACAGCCTGGCAATCAGCCTTCAGAAATCCAGCGAAATCCAGCATCGTTTTACCCTGTTTGGCATCAGCCTTCAAACCGATGATCCGGGATTGATCTATCATGCAATTGGCGTTAACGGGGCAAAGATCCCATCCTTCCTGAGATGCTCATTACTTCCCGAGCATCTGGCCGGCCTGTCGGCTGACCTGGTGATTCTGTCACTTGGGACCAATGATGCCTATACCAGGCATTTTAATGCTGAATCCTACAAGCTGAATTATGATACGCTGATCAGGAGGGTCAGGGCTGCTCTTCCCGGGGCAGCAATTTTGATCACCGTTCCAAATGATAGTTATCTTTACAGGAGATACACCAACCCAAACACGGCAAAAGTCAGGGAGGTCATCCAGCAGCTGGGGAAAGAGCACAAATGTGGTGTATGGGATTTTTATGGGATCATGGGTGGACTGAATTCAATCATTGTCTGGCAGCGGTTCGGACTGGCAAAACGGGACAGGATCCATTTTACCCAAAAGGGATACATGCTGGAGGGAGACCTGTTTTTTAATGCATTCCTGAGGTCATATGATGATTATATAGAGTTTTTACACAGGAAAGATACCGGTCCGCTTACTAAACTGTAAAATCTTTTTATTGAATTTCTTGTCAAACATATTTCTCTATAACCAGGATGCTCCACTGCTTTTCACCAGGTTGTATTTCTGGGTATTCCTGCTGCTGGTCCTCACTTTCTATTCCATTCTGTACAAAAAACGTGCACTCAGGAACATCTACCTTCTCATCATAAGCCTGTTCTTCTATTATAAGACCAGCGGACTGTTCTTTCTTCTGCTTGTTTCCTCCACTTTTTCCGATTACCTGATCGGGCTGGCCATTTACAATTTCCGGAAGAAGGCCTGGAAGAAGGCCATGGTGGCCCTGAGTGTTACCATCAACCTGGGGGTGCTCTCCTATTTTAAATACGCCTATTTCTTTACCGATCTTTTCAACCAGACTTTCCGGACAGATCTGGAAGTTGTGAATTTCCTGGCCCTCTGGGCAAACAATGTGAGCGCTTCTCATTTTGATGCCTCCGTGATCTTTCTTCCTGTCGGCATATCCTTTTTTACCTTCCAGACCATCAGTTATGCGGTGGATGTTTACCGGGGGAAATGCCAGCCGGTTAAGAACATCATTGATTTCGGTTTCTATGTTTCCTTTTTTCCCCAACTGGTGGCCGGACCCATCGTCAGAGCCTCTGAATTTGTACCCCAGCTGTATGCGAAATATTCCCTCACCCGTGAGGAATTTGGATTTGCCCTCTGGATGATCATGAAAGGATTGTTTAAAAAGATGGTGCTCGGCGATTACCTCGCCGTTAATTTCATTGACCGCATATTTGATACGCCCACCTTGTATACCGGGTTTGAGAACCTGATGGCCCTGTACGGTTATTCCCTGCAGGTGTATTGTGATTTTGCCGGGTATACTGATATCGCCATTGGGGTGGCATTATTGCTTGGTTTCAGGTTGCCCAAAAATTTTAACTCGCCCTATAAGGCGGAAAACCTGGGGGATTTCTGGCGCAGATGGCACATGTCTCTTTCCTCCTGGCTGAAAGACTATCTGTATATTCCCATCGGGGGAAACCGGAAAGGCAAACTAAGGACAAATATCAACCTGATGGTCACCATGCTACTGGGCGGATTGTGGCATGGTGCCAATATGAAATTTATCATATGGGGTGGATTGAACGGGATCGGACTCATCGTTTATAAATTCTGGAAAAAGATCAGTCCATATGAAAACAAGAAAAACATCTGGGCCCACATCCTGAAGATCTTCCTTACCTTCAACTTCATTACCTTTACGCGGATCTGGTTCCGGGCTGATGATATGGACCGGGTCAATGCCATGCTGTTTCAGCTGACCCACAGCATGGATCTCTGGGTAATTCCAGAAGCCATTCTGTCATACAAGTTGGTTTTCAGTATTATGATTTTTGGCTATGTCCTGCACTGGTTGCCCCAGCACTGGAAAGATTCCTGGATGAACTGGTTTATCCGTATCCCACACTGGGTGAAGGTGATCATCGTAGTGGTGCTGGTTTTTCTGATCTACCAGTCACAGACCTCCGACCTTCAGCCATTTATCTATTTTCAGTTCTGAGATATTTCACTGCAGAAAGTATATATTTGTATATATAACAGTTAACTGAGATGCCATATAGCAGGGAGCTAACGAAAATTGTAAGGGCAGGCAGTTGTATTGGATGTGGTGCATGTGTGGCCTTGGTTAAGTCAGGGAATGCCTCTATGACAGATACCCCCAGAGGCCCGGTCCCAAGTCTGAACGGATCCATAACCTTCCATTTAAATCCCGTGGAATTTTGTCCCGGGAAAGGAATTCATTATCCGGATCTTTACAGTAAAGTGTTTTCAGGGTATCCGGATAACTGGCTGACAGGTCATATAGATACAGTGCATATTGGTTACGCCAAGGACGATAAAATCAGGAACAATGCAGCTTCGGGGGGCATCATATCGAGTACCCTCATCTACCTGCTTCAAACAGCAAAGATCGATGCTGCCATTGTAGTTAAACAAGGGCTCCCTGTCCCGGAAAAGGCAAGGGTAATACTGGCACATACAGCGGAGGAGATCATGGCATCCTCGCAATCGGTATATATTCCTGTATCTACCCTGGATATCCTGCCGAAACTTGAAAAAGGTAAAAGATATGCCATTACCTGTCTGCCCGAGCAATCGGCTGTACTGAGGAAAATGAAGTTGGCCGGATATGAACCTGCCCGACAGGTTAAATACATTTTAGGCCCTTATACTGGAACTGCCCTGTATCCCAATGCCATTGATCATTTTTTACGTACAAACAGGATAAAAAGAACCGATCAGATATCATCATTGAAATGGCGTGCCGGAGAATGGCCTGGCCATCTTGAGATCATTACAGACAGTGGAAAAGTTATTACATCCAAAAAAGTATATTACAACTTTTTAATTCCCTTTTTCATTACCAGGGCAAGTCTGCAAAACATGGATTTCTGCAACGAGTTTGCTGATCTTTCGGTGGGTGATGCCTGGTCTCCCGATTATGAAAAGCAGGGAAAGGGATTTTCGGTTGTCGTTTCAAGAAATCCTGAAATGACAGGGATACTTGCAGAGATGCGAAAGAAGGGATTGATAGTCCTGGAGGAAAATGATGCAGGAGCTGCATCTGAGATGCATGGACATATGATCGATTTTAAAAAACGGGGAAGTTACATCAGGAACAGGATGCGGAGAATTGCCGGAAGGAAAAGTCCGGATTTCGGATATGCTCCACAAAACCTCCATTTCTCAAGAATCCTGGTAGAGCTGGTTATAGATTTCATATTCCTCTTATCCGGGAACAGGGTATCGCGATTTATAATGACCCTGTTTCCTGAAAAATTTCTGGGACCTATTTTCAATGGGCTTCGGTTGAAATGGAAAAACATCAGCAAACCAGCCAAGAGAAAAGGATTGAGAGAATACAGAGTAAAAATTTCTGAACCATGGCAATAGTATTCAGTGATTTTTTAAGAAGTTCGTATTCGAGAATACTAAGCCAGGTATGCCGCGATGAGAATTCCTCCCTTTATGGTTGTTTTGACAGAAACTTCTGGCATTATAAAATCAGGGATTTTTCTTCCATTATCCTGCAACAGGGTGGTTACCTTTGTTACCAGCTTTCACAACTGGATACCTTCCGTGAACATGCAACACAGTTAGAGGAGATCGCAAGGGCATCTGCCCTGTTCTGGAACCAGCGGGCAAAAAGAAAAGGAGCTTTTGAAGAATACTATCCCTGGGAGAAAGGCTACCCCCCAATGGCATTTTCCACACTTTCAGTTGCCAGGCTTGTATTCGACGGCATCGTGGATAAAAATGAGGTACTTGAAGGTTTAAAGGTTGCACGAAGACAACTTTGCAAACGATTTGAGTTCAAAGCTGCAAACCAACAAATGGCTGGATTGGCTGCCCTGGCTTTCCTGAACAAGATAGATCCGGATCCATCCACCCTGGAATGTTATGATAAACAAAAGAGCAGGACACTGGCCCTTCAGGATCCGGAAGGATGGTTTAATGAATATGATGGTCCGGATCTTGGATACTTATCCGTAACCCTGGATTGTTTATGGGATCTGTATGACATTACAGAGGACGATGATTTTCTTCAGTCAATCCGGCGGGCTTTAATGTTTATGCAGCCCTTCACCCGGATTTTCAAGGGCAATGCCGGTATGCATAATGCAAGGAACACTGATTATTTAGTACCATATGGCATCGTCAGAAATATGTTTCAGGAGGACAAAGAAATATCGGCCATGGCAAGGGAAGTATTTAATGATCTTTATCAAAATCCGTCTGATCCGGATCATTTTTTTCATGCTGTGGATGACAGGTATCTGATCCATTATATTGGTCATTCCATCGCGCGGGCGGAAAAGATCCTGAATAAGGAAAAGGAATTGGATCCTGTTAGCCCTTTGCCCCCTGAGCAAAACAGGTATTTTGCAAACGCGGGATATCAACTCAGGCATGGTACAAGCCATAACCCCAATACCATTGTTTCTATAAAGAAGGGTGGCATATTGTCAAGCTATTCTCTGGATCAACAAAATTATTATCACGATTTCGGATGGATCCTCACCGGTAATGGAAAACAATATATTACACATTGGTGGTCCGATTCCTGGGAGGGAAAGTTGGATTCAGGTTCCCTGCTGGTCAAGGGATTCTTCGTTCCACATTCGGAAAAACACAATTCCCCTGGTAAACATTTTATCTTGAGAACAGTCAGCTTCATTTTTGGAAATTCAATTATAGAATATTTAAAGTCCCAGCTGATATTCAAGAAAAGGAAGAGTAATATCAGGTTTATCAGAGAAATAACATTTGAGGACAACAGCATCACCATTGTGGATGAAATACAAAATGTACCCAATAATATGATTCTGAAAAGGGCTCCTCGATCTTCAAAAAGACATGTATCAAGTGCGGACTCATTCCATCCGGAAGATTTCAGCTTATGGAGATCGGTAGTAACTGAAGAATCA
>DAOWJB010000048.1 GCA_030640625.1 Bacteroides sp. | reverse complement strand
TGCAGCTGCATAATCTTGCACAGATATTGCGCGACAAGCGCTTCCGTGAAGGATCTTTTTCATTTGAACGGGTGGAAGTGAAATTCCATATTGATGAGAGTGGATATCCTACAGGGGTTTACTACAAGGAAAACAAGGAATCCAACCAGCTGATCGAGGAATTTATGTTGCTGGCCAACAAAATGGTTGCCGAGTTTATCGGCAAGGTATCCTCTTCAAACCCTTTGTCAGATGCCGTTCCCAAAACCAAATCCAGGACTTTCGTGTACCGTATCCATGATAAACCCAACGAAGACAGGCTTGAATCATTTGCCTATTTCATCAAACGAATGGGTTACAGCATACAAACAAGCGGAAAAAAGCAAATAGCCGGATCGATAAACCGTTTGATGGAGGATATCAGGGGGAAGAAGGAGCAAAACATGATAGAAAATCTTGCCATTCGTGCCATGGCTAAAGCTGCGTATTCAACGATGAATATCGGGCATTACGGGTTGGCATTTCCCTATTATACTCATTTTACCTCTCCCATCCGGCGTTATCCGGACATGATGGTGCACCTGTTGCTGGATCATTATCTCAAAGGAGGGGATTCCAAAAGCCAAAATAAATATGAGTCCCGGTGTAAACATTCTTCGGAAATGGAAAGGAAGGCCATGGGAGCTGAATGGGCATCTATAAAGTACAAGCAGGTGGAATTCCTCAGTGATAAGATCGGGGAGGTCTTTCCCGGGATAATTTCCGGAGTGACTGAATGGGGCCTTTATATTGAACTGGTGGGATGTAAATGTGAGGGCATGATCCCCATGAGAGACCTGACCGATGATTTTTATGACTACGATGAGGATAATTACCGCCTTATAGGTAAAAAGACAGGCAGGCAATTCCAGCTGGGGGACGAACTGCAGGTGGTTGTGGCAAGGGCCAATTTAGCCAAAAGACAATTGGATTTCATGCTTGCAGAAGTGCTTGAATAGGTCCACGCGCGAGTATCGTCCATGCAGAGATAATGGGCCCATCAGGAGAATGAATCTGAATTAAGAAATTGTTTCCGGGGATTCTTCCGAAGCTGGTTTATCAGCTTCTTTCTGTTCTAGCTCAGCAAAGAAACGCTTCTGAAAGAACAGGATAATAAAAACGCCAACTGTAATGGAAGAATCCGCCATGTTAAAAACAGGGCGGAAAAAGACCAGTGATTGCCCTCCCCAGAGGGGGAACCATTCTGGCCAGTAAGCCTTTATGACCGGGAAATAAAGCATGTCAACCACACGGCCATGAAGAAAGGATGAATATCCCCCTCCCTCCGGGAACATGGTGGCGACCTTCCCCCAGCTGTCTTCAAAGATCATCCCGTAGAACAGGGAATCAAAAATATTCCCTGCAGCACCGGCCAGGATCAGTGCAACTGAAATTACCAGTCCATTATGAGCCTTATGCCTGATCAGATAACGCATGTAAAATGCGATTCCGGTAACTGCCATGATGCGGAATAAACTAAGGAAAATCTTCCCGTTATCCCCGGGCAGATCCATGCCGAATGCCATCCCGTTATTTTCAGTAAAATGAAGGATGAACCAGTTACCGATCACATGTATTTCCTGCCCAATGCTCATATTGGTTTTTACCAGGATCTTGAAAAACTGGTCGAGGGATAGAATTACCAGGATGATCAGTATGGATTTTTTTCCGATGGACATATGGGATATAAAAAAATTGGGCAGGACCCAATTATTATTTACTGCGCCTGTTTTGCATCAATGCTTAGCGTAGCATGTGGAACAGCCCTGAGTCTTTCAGGTTTGATAAGTTTGCCGGTCACCCTGCAAATTCCGTAGGTCTTGTTTTCAATCCTTACCAGCGCTGCCTGCAAGTGCTGTATAAATTTCAATTGCCTCTGAGCCAGCTTTCCGGCTTCTTCCTTGGAAAGTGTGGCAGCTCCTTCTTCCAGGACCTTAAAAGTCGGAGATGTATCCTGGGTGTCATTGCTTTCCCCATGAGTAATCGAATCCTTTAATAATTCGTAATCGTTTCTTGCTTTATCGAGTTTCAGTAGAATTATCTCCTTGAATTCTACCAATTCAGCTTCTGAATACCTTGTCTTCTCACCCATAGCTCACAAAATTTTTGCAAATATAAGAAATTTTTAGATATTGAAATATGTTGTTTATTTGAAGTTCATTGACTTACAAATGGCTGGAAATTTTCTCGATCTTCATCCACGTAAATAATCCGTCTTCAAACTCCACTTTCCGTGCATTATCTGTATCCATCTTTTCCACAAGCTGAACCTGGTCAGCCAGGGTCTGAATGCCAATATATTCCCTGTGCTGGTCAATGGCATTATTCAGGGATTCCTGCTTCATGATCATGATATTGATCTTGTCTGTTACTTCAAATCCACTTTCTTTCCGGTAATTCTGGATACGGTTAATGAATTCACGTGCAATGCCTTCATAACGTAATTCGTCGGTAATTGTTACATCAAGGGCTACCGTCAGGCTTCCTTCGTTTGCTACCAGCCAGCCAGGAATGTCTTCGGTAGTGATCTCTACATCTTCCGGAAGGAGGGTTATTACCTCGCCCGAAACTTCCATCTTCCATTCACCCGCCTGTTCAAGACTGGCTATATCTTCCTGTGACATTTTTTGAATTTCAGATGCAATTGTCTTCATCAGTTTGCTGAACCGTGGACCAAGAGATTTGAAATTTGGTTTAATCCGCTTTACCAGGATCCCGCTGGTGTCGGTCAGGAACTCAATATCCTTTACGTTTATTTCCGTCAGGATCAAGTCCTTAACTACCTCAATTTTTTCCTGAAATCTGTTGTCCAATACCGGGACCATCAACTTGTTCAAGGGTTGCCGGACTTTGATATTCACCTTTCTTCGCAAACCAAGAACCATGGAAGAAATTTTCTGGGCCAGTCCCATTCTCTCTTCCAGTCCCTTATCAATCCTGTTTTCATCATATCCCGGGAAATCAGTCAGGTGTACGGATACTTCCCTGTGATGGCCGGATACTTCGTTCAGGTCTGTGAACAAACGCTCTGCATAAAAAGGAGCCAGCGGTGCCATTAACCTGGACAAGGTTTCCAGGCAGGTATAAATGGTCTGGTAGGCTGCTTTTTTGTCGGGTGTAAAATCCCCTCCCCAGTATCTTTTCCGGTTCAACCTCACATACCAGTTACTCAGGTTTTCAATGACAAAATCCTGTATGGCCCTCCCGGCCCGGGTGGGTTCGTAATTGTCCAGTTGCTCATCCACCTCCTTCACCAGGGAGTTCAGCAGGGAGATTATCCATCGGTCAATTTCCGGTCTGTCCTTTACCGGCATTTCCTCATCATGGAAATTGAATCCATCAATATTTGCGTAGAGAGCAAAGAAGTTATAGGTATTATAAAGGGTCCCGAAAAGTTTCCTTTTTACTTCATCCACACCATCCAGGTCAAATTTCAGGTTATCCCAGGGTTGGGCATTGGTCATCATATACCACCTGAGCGGATCTGCCCCGAATTTCTCAATGGTCTCAATGGGATCAACAGAATTCCCAAGGCGTTTTGACATTTTATTGCCATTCTTATCAAGGACCAGTCCGTTGGATACAATATTTTTAAAAGATACTGAATCCGATACCATGGTAGCAATGGCATGCAGGGTGAAGAACCAGCCACGTGTCTGGTCCACACCCTCGGCAATGAAATCAGCAGGGAACAGTTGGCCAAATACTTCTCTCTTTTCAAAGGGATAATGCCACTGAGCATAGGGCATGGCTCCGGAATCAAACCAGACATCTATCAGGTCCATTTCCCGGTACATTTTTTTACCGCTGTCTGACACCATCCATAATTCATCTACAAAGGGACGGTGAAGATCAAATTTCTGATAATTCTCATCGGAATTATCTCCCGGCATAAAATCAGCCAGGGGATTTTCTTTCATGATACCAGCCGATACTGCTTTATCTATCTCTGTCTTCAGCTCCTCCACCGAACCAATGCATTTCATTTCCTTTTTGTCCTCGGTCATCCATATGGGCAGGGGGGTTCCCCAAAAGCGGGAACGGGACAGGTTCCAGTCCACCAGGTTCTCCAGCCATTGTCCAAATCGTCCTGTCCCGGTGGAAGCGGGTTTCCAGTTAATGGTGTTGTTCAGGGCTATCAGTCTGTCCTTCACCCTGGTGGTCCGGATGAACCAGGAAGACATCGGGTAATACAACACCGGTTTGTCTGTCCGCCAGCAATGCGGATAATTGTGTGTGTATTTGGCTATCTGGAAAGTCTTTTTCTGCTGCTTCAGATTTACAGCAATGGCAACATCCGTTGTCTCCGCCCCATCAGGAATGGTTTCATCGTATTCATTTTTCACAAACCTTCCAGAAAAATCACCATATGTGTTTTGATTCACATATTCGCTGACAAATTTTTCATCCAGGTCCTCTGTTCTGTATAAACGGCCTTTCCTGTCAACCATGGGCTGGGTATTCCCTTCCCTGTCAACCACTATCAATGCCGGTATATCATTCTCCCGGGCGATCCGGTAATCATCTGCTCCGAAGGTCGGGGCGATATGTACGATGCCTGTTCCTTCTTCCGTTGTCACAAAATCACCCATCAGCACCTTAAAGGCAGGTTTCCGGGGCTTTACCCAGTCAATGAGTTGCTCATAGGAGATCCCTTCAAAAGCTGATCCCTTGTATTCGCCCAATACCTGGCAGGGTATGTTTTTATCTCCTGGCTTGTATTCATTCCAATCCAGGTCTTTATTCCCGGTTGGAAAATAAGTGTCAAAGAGGGACTTGGCCAGGACCACAGTGATTGGCTCACCACTGTATGGATTATAGGTTTTTACACTGAGATAATCTATTGATGGACCCATGGCCAGGGCAGTGTTCGACGGCAGTGTCCAGGGCGTGGTTGTCCATGCCAGAATATGGACTTCCGTATCGGTATCCTCGTAAAGAAAAGCCGATTTATCATCTTTGACCAGTTTGAAAAGGGCAACAATGCTGGTGTCCTTTACATCCCGGTAACAACCCGGCTGATTTAGCTCATGGCTCGAAAGTCCGGTTCCGGCAGCCGGTGAATATGGCTGAATGAAATACCCCTTGTATAAGAGATCATCGTCAAACAGCTTTTTAAGCAAGTGCCAGAGGGTTTCAATGTATTTGTTTTCGTAGGTAATGTATGGGTCTTTCATATTAATCCAGTAACCCATACGGTCAGTCAGTTCTTCCCATTCCCGGGTATACTTCATCACTTCCCTGCGGCAGGTATCGTTGTAATCTGAAATGGAGATCTTCTTTCCTATGTCTTCCTTGGTAATGCCCAGGGTTTTTTCCACGGCCAGTTCAATCGGTAGTCCATGTGTGTCCCATCCGGCCTTGCGATCAACCCTGTAACCCTTCTGGGTTTTATAGCGGCAGAAGATATCCTTTACCGCCCGGGAGATCACATGATGGATCCCGGGTATACCGTTGGCTGACGGGGGACCTTCATAAAATGTGAAAGCTGGACTGTCCTTCCTTATTTCAAGGCTTTGTTCAAAGATGTTATGCTGCTTCCAGAAATCTTCTATTTCCTTGTTGATCCTGGTCAGGTCAAGCCCTTTATATTCAGGAAATTTCGTCTTCATTTTATCCTTACAATAAGCCTTTTTTCAGAAAGCGACAAAGGTAAGAATTATTTCTGAAAACTGGATGTGTCAAGGACTGGGGTTAAGCTGGCATGAATGGCAATGCAGATAGGCATTATATCTTAATTAAATATTAATTTAGCAGCAAATAAAACCATCAATTTATGTTTTCAGGAATCGTCGAAGAAACAGCTATTGTATCCCGCCTGGAAAAAGACCGGGAAAACCTTCATATCAGCCTTGGTTGTTCATTTGTTAATGAACTTAGCATCGATCAAAGCATATCCCATGATGGGGTCTGCCTGACGGTGGTAAAAAAGACAGATAAAGACTACACTGTCACAGCCATCCAGGAAACACTTCTTAAAACAAACCTTGGACAATGGAAGGTTGGCAGCAAGGTCAACCTCGAGCGAAGTGTAAAGGCCGATGGCCGGCTTGACGGACATATGGTACAGGGTCATGTTGACATGACAGCTGTCTGCAGAGAAGTAAAAGAAGTGGAAGGCAGCTGGTACTACCGCTTCGAATATGAGCCACTGACGGAAGAACACCTTACTGTAGAAAAAGGATCCGTATCCGTAAATGGTGTAAGCCTGACGGTGGTTAATTCCCGTGATAAATCTTTCCAGGTAGCCATTATTCCTTATACCTATGAGGTAACTAATTTTCATGAGATCCAGCCTGGCACCATTGTCAATATCGAGTTTGATATCATCGGTAAGTATATTGCAAGAATATTAAAACAACAAGTGGGAAAATAAAGGGATTATGAAGACTGCACCAAGGCAATTAGCCTTTATAATTTCACTGATCATTTCAGTCATCAGTGCTACTCTGGTGATCATGTCTTTGTTTTTGAATATTGGGAATAACCTGGTTATGATCATTATATCCATGGGTTTAACGTTTACTATTGCCTTTTTCCTGATCTATTATGCGGTAAACAATTTTATTTTCGAAAAAATCAATCCCATCTACAAAACCATCGCAAATATCCCCATAAACAAGGATGAGCTCAAGAAGAAGATGGAGGGTAAAGATGTCATACAGGAAGTGAACAGCATGGTGATCAATTATGCCCAGAAACGTGCAAAGGAGATTAAGAAACTCCGGAGAATGGAAAAATACCGGAAGGAATTCCTGGGGAATGTATCCCATGAACTGAAAACCCCAATATTCAATATACAGGGTTATATCCTGACTTTGCTTGACGGCGGACTCGAAGATCCGGAAATCAACCGTGAATACCTGGAAAGGACTGAGAAAAGTATAAACAGGATGGTGTCCATCATCGAGGACCTGGAATCCATTACCAAGCTTGAAACCGGGGAGCTGGAACTGGAATTGAAAGACTTTGATATCGTGCAGCTGGTAAAAGATATTTACGAATTACAGGATACCATCAGTGGCAATTTTAACGTTGGCCTGACCTTTGACCGGAATTATGATAAACCCATCATGGTGAAGGGCGATAAAAAGCGTATCACCGAGGCACTTAATAACTTGATCGTCAACTCTATCCATTATGGTAAAAAAGGAGGGACTACCACCATCAGCTTTGCAGAGATGGGAAAAAACCTCCTGGTCGATGTTACCGATGATGGAATAGGTCTCGAAGAAGATGAAATCCCCCGGATTTTCGAGCGGTTTTACCGTAGCGACAAGAGCCGGTCGAGAGACCGGGGTGGTACAGGTCTGGGCTTATCAATTGTGAAACATATCATTCAAGCACATAAGCAGACCATCACCGTACGCAGTGAACCCGGTAAAGGTTCTTCCTTTTCGTTTACCCTGAAAATATCCTGACCATTATCTGTTGTTGCATATCATCTGCAAGCCAGCAGGAATTTTTACCCCTCTGCTGTTAATTGTTTGATATATTCCAGGATTAGTTTTTTAAGCGACCGGATCTTATCATAAATCTTTTCAAGCCGTATTATTTCTTCATCAACATCGGAAATACGTATTTCCTTTTCTATATTGTCGAGATGCCCCAAGGCTATAAACAGGAAATGGATCTGCTGGCCCCGGGAGTCGGTCTGATGACTGTAATTCAGGTTCACAAGAAACCTGTTCATCTCTGCCCTTATCCTGAGAAATTGTGAAAAATCATCATATGTCTTCTCCATTGATATATCCAATGCGGTGGCAGAACCAAATGATATCTCATAAAGATTTTCTGATTGCATCTTTTTCATTTGCAGGGTTTCTGTTGCTTTATCCAGAAAGTGATAAAAAATCAGCTACTTGTTTTATATTTTTATAATTTAACCTTCTCGATACACAACGATAGAATGATTCTGGTTACGGGCAGCACTGGACTGGTAGGAACACATTTACTGCTGGAACTAATAAAAAAGCATGAGAGGATCCAGGCAACACACAGGGCATCTTCCAATCTCAAGAGAGTCCTGGACACATTTGCTCTTTATGTCGATGATCCCTTGTCTCTCTATAAAAGGATAGATTGGATTGAGGCAGATGTGACAGATGTTGAATCCCTGCTTCATGCAATGGATGGAGTAGATTATGTATATCATACTGCTGCCTATGTCTCTTTTGATCCTAAGGACCGTAACGCAATGATCCTGAACAATGTGAATGGTACGGCCAACCTGGTAAATGCATGCCTGGAGAAAAAGATAAAGAAACTTTGTTTTGTCAGTTCTACTGCAGCACTGGGAAATGCACCTCCGGGAGAGCAGATCACAGAGGATATGATCTGGGCCCATTCAAAACACCGTTCTATCTATTCTATCAGTAAATATCAGTCTGAGATGGAAATCTGGCGCGGCATGGCTGAGGGACTGAATGCTGTGATTATCAATCCATCCATAATTATTGGTCCGGGGGACTGGAAACGAAGTTCTTCCTATCTTTTCTCCCTTGTATGGAAAGGCATGAAATTCTACACAGAAGGAATCACCGGATATGTGGATATACGTAATGTGGTACATGCCATGATCACCTTGATGGAAGGAAATTTTTCTGCCGAAAGATTTACCGTTTCTGCCGAAAATCTGTCTTACAGGGAGGTCCTTGAAATGATTGCCAGAGCATTGGATAAAAAACCCCCGACAATCCATGCCATTCCATTTATAATATCCCTCGCCTGGAGAATGAACTGGCTGACTTCAAAACTTAATGGTAAACCCAGGAGCATAACACGTGAGGCAGTCAAATCAAGCAGGAGAAAGGCCTTATTTTCAAATGAGAAGATCAGGAAAGCCATTGAACTGGATTTTGTTCCCATTAAGCAGTCCATTCAGGACACTGCAGGGCATTTTCTGAATCAGGTAAAAAAGGGCAGTAATTAACGTGAGTTCGACATAGAATCAACAATCTAATGCCATTGATGGATCAACCACTTCTTTGATGTTGGATTACAAATTGAACCAGTAATTCAGTTTGATCACCAGAGCCCGGTGCTTGGGTCCCCAGAATTCAACTGCGTAGTTGTCAGTGTAGACGATGTAGAGGTCTGACATAGGCTGGAAACGCCATTGGAACCGGCTGTTGATGTTAAAATTATCATCCTGGGTATTGTACTGCAGAAAGGAGGTCCAGAACAGGTTCCTGGAGAAGTTGATCTCGATACGGGGACTGATAAGGAGGAGCCTGTCTGTTCCATAAGGATCGGGAAACTCCAAGTCATTCTGTTCAAAATTCACTGAGAAATTGCCCCAGGGCTGAGCCCGGTATTTGATCCCGAACGTATATTGTGCTTGTGTTCCGTTATAAAATGTCCCATAGGATACCCCCCCCATGAGACTAAACAACCTGCGCTGGTCCGACTGAAACCTGATTTGGGCCTGGTCATAACTGTATATGCCAGCCGGTAGCGGTACATCATTGATAAAAGTAAAAGGAAACAGGAGGTTTACTACATTGTGATTGTACGATATCTGTACCTGGGCTGTGGAGGAGAATTTTAGTGTATATCCAGCTTCGGCATCGTTGTTCAGCATTGAAAATGCGGTATCACCATCATAGATATACCGTGCGTTGATCTCATGGGAGATGATCCGGTGGCTCTGTTCCGGGTAGAAAGTATAAGAAAATCGTGTGTACCAGTGGTTAAAACCGATGTGGACAGAAGTATCGTTTTCAGCATCATAATACTCCTGTCCCCTGATATATCCCATATCCGCCCTGTAGTTCTTGCCCAGTCCGGCCAGGTTAGTGTAAATGCTCAGGTTTCGGTTGTCATACCCAATACCGGTGTTATAGAAATAATCCTTCTTTTTCAGTCCCGGACTGAACGATTTGGAATACCCTGCAAAGGTTTGGAAACGGCCGTCGGCAGAACGGTACTGGAATTCAAGTCCCATGTTCCGATTGTAATCAGGATCTTCATTTCGCAGGGCTTCTCTGTTATGGAAAAATCCCTTGATCACAGACCGCTCGAGTACCTGTTGATGGAAAGATGCCACGGTATAATTCTGGGGAAGGAATTGTTCCGTATCCCTGGTCTGCAGGTTCATGACCCCGATGCGGAGATTCTTGTTTACATTACCGCTTAGTCTTGCCCCGTAAAGGATGGGGATGGGATTTCCATCATCGTCCAATCCGATCCTCCTGGAGAAAAACGGTTTCATGGGTGGGATCCCGAAATCTTCAAAAATATCGCTGTTCTCCAGAAAGAAGACACGTTTTTCCGGGAGGCTGATGTCAAACAGGGTAAGGTTGATCACTTGCTCATCCACTTCAACTTGTGAAAAATCTGGGTTCACCGTAAGATCCAGGTTCAGGCTGGAGGAAACAGGAACCTTGACATCCAGTCCCGCTTGGAAATCAAAGTCTGCCGGGCTGTTTGCCGCATAATCCTTTGCTGTGGCTGAACGTACATAGGGAATCATAGCCAGGTTCCTGCGGGCTTTTCCCGGGGGCTCGTTCCAGCTGAGTACGCCCGTATAACCCAGGTCGTACTCATTAAACTCAATGGGGACCGGCGCCCAGGTATGGATACTGTTTGATCCTGCATCCCTCCGGAAAAAGTTGATTCCCCACGTGTCCTTCTCCTTATCGAACCGCAAGGTTTTAAATGGGATGGCAATCTCCACGATCCACCGGTCGGAATGGTTGGTCACCTCGCAAAACCATTTGTTATCCCAGGCTATATTAATCCCCCGTCGGCTTCGGCCAGGTTCGGGATCTGACCTTCTCCCAGTTTGCCCTGTTACCAGATATTCGGTCTGGACCCCGGCAGGAGAAACCCCAAAAGTGAAGCCATTGGTCTTTTCGTTCACAGGATCGATAACTACCCCGAATACATCCCCGTCCCAGAACTCTGCATCTCTTTTCAAGGTTTTGATCACATAATCCTCAGTTCCATAGCATACCGCTCCAATATATAAGAAGTGTTCATCGAATGTGATCCTTACTTCTGTACGCAGGTCCTCCTCCACCCTCCGGTCATCCACCGGGTAGCTCATCCAGAATCCACCGGCAACCGGCAACTCATTCCAGATATCTTCAGACAAGATCCCATCAACGGTGATGGGATCTGTGGTTTCCTTGTGTTTATAGTTGTAATCGTTACCAAGATCAATGAATCCAAGTACCGTCGCCGGGAAGCAAATTAAACAGATTATACTGAGCAGAGTCTTCATTTTTATGAAGGAATAGTATTACAGGATTATTACAAGAACCATATTACGTAGAGCTCAAGTAGTACCTTAGATGGTTAAAATACAAAATGGTTTAAAATGAATTTTGATGAACGAGTTATATCGAACTCACGTTAATTAGGAATTTCACAGGTTTTTTATTCGCTTCTGCAAAAACCATTGAAGGAGATACAGGAGGATTGAAGTCGATATGATCAGCAACGTTAATAAAATCTCCCCCATGTTTTGCAGCACCAGCACAATAAATACCATCAACACATTGATTGCCAATAATATACAGCTTGCCTGCAGATGATCCAATCCCATGTCGATCAGCCGGTAATGTATATGTAGTCTGTCAGGCCTGAGTGGAGATCGTCCTTGCAGGAACCTGATCAGTATTACCCTGATCATATCAGATATAGGTACTATTAATACGGCAAGGGCCAATGACTGGGGGGACTGGATTTGTATCCCCGGCAGGGAAGGATTTTCCAGGTTAATTAACCTAATAACCAGTATGGAAATAATAAAACCAACCATCATGGAGCCTGTATCTCCCATTAAAATTTTCTTTTTCGGGCTGAGCACATTATAATAAAAAAATCCCAGCAGGCTCCCACAGAAAATCGCCGACAACAGTGTATATTGAACAAGGCCGGACTGAAAGAACACCCAACCCAGGATGAGCGAGGATAATATCCCGATACCTGACGCCAGTCCATCAATTCCGTCGATCAGGTTAAAACTATTGATAATAAAGACAATCACCAGAACGGTAAACAGGATACTAAGCGTATTACTGAGTTCCCCAAGTCCGGGTATGATATTGATATAGCTTATTTGTAAACCGCCCATAACGGAGATTATCAGGGCTGCAAGGACCTGGCCTGACAGTTTCCACCAGGGCGCAATAATCAGTATATCATCCTTAATGCCAATAAAAAAAAGGATCACTGAACCGGCGATTATATAAGTCAATTCGGGAAATTGTGAGATATCGGAAAAAAGCGTCAGAGAGATGATTGTCCCGGCAAAAATGGCCAGTCCCCCGAGTGTCGGCACATTCTTCCGGCCCGGCTTCCTGCCCTGCGGTTTGTCAAACAAACCCTTGTTGCATGCTACCTTGACAATGCTGGGTATGGCCAGTGAACTGATCGCCAGCGAGGTTAAAAACCCGGATATGATGCCGCCATACTGCAAGCTTTGTATTTAATTTGTCAGGTATACAGGAACCTCTTAATTTTTTTGGTGGCTGTTTTCTGAAATGGATCCTGCTGCAGGATAATGCCGTGGAGCTGGGAAAATTTATTTACCCTCGCATTTACATGGATCTTCAGTTCCTGAAGTATTTCTTCCATTTTCCTTTCTACGAATTGGGAAACTTCCTCACGCAAATGATGATAGGCCTCTTCAATTTCTTCCTTGTTAATGTGAACAAGGGCTACTAATCTTCCTTTTTTCTCGATGACCAGTGATTCAATGACGTGCCGGAAATTATTGATCACCATTTCTATCTCCTCAGGATAAATATTCTCACCACTTGAACCAACGATGATATTTTTGATACGTCCTTTTATATAAAGTTTCTGATCCTCGTCGAATACCCCCAGGTCCCCGGTTTTAAACCATCCATCCCGGGTCATCACTTCCTTGCTAAGCGCAGGTTCTTTGTAATAGCCCAGCATGATATTCGGACCTTTGGCCCAAATCTCTCCTTCGCCAGTTAATGGATCCGGATCATGGATTTTCAACTCCACTCCTTCAACAGCCGGACCCGTGGAACCTACCTTTGTTTCTCCGACCACTGCCCCGGCCAGCAATGGCGCTGTTTCGGTCAGACCGTACCCGATGGCATAGGGAAATTCTGCCTCTTTTAGGAATTTTTCAACTTCCGTGTTCAATTTTGCACCACCTACACCAAAAAACTGGAGTGCGCCGCCAAAGGTATGCATGAGTTTTTTTCCTGCTGCTTGATGCAATTTCTTTCTTATTACAGGGATGCGCATTAAACTCCTTAAGTACCATTTTCCATTCAATGCCGGAAATACCTTGTTGTAATAAATCTTTTCAATCACCATGGGAACAGACAGGACAATGGTGGGTTTCACCTTTTGCAGTGCAGGAAGCAAAATAGAGGGAGAAGGCGCTTTTTTCAGATAATATACACAGGCACCACTGAAAAGGGGAAGCAGGAAACCAACCGTGTTTTCAAGGGTATGTGAAAGCGGTAGTATAGAAAGGAAACGGTCCGTATCATCGATGTGCTTTAATTTCCGACAGGCAAGGACGTTAAAACTGATATTTTTATGTGTTAGCATTACCCCTTTTGAAGAGCCCGTGGTACCTGAGGTATAGATGATGGCAGCCAGGTCCTCTTCTTTCACCTCATAAACATTCAAGCGTTTGCTGTCCAAATTAAAAACGGCCTCAGATGTTGGATCTTCAAGGAAGGTAAAATCATCCAGTTTAATCCTGTGTTCAAGTGATTTGCCCTTAACATCATCCATTTTTTGCATCAGGGAGGCAGATACAAAAATTGCTTTTGACTCAGAATGATCTAATATGTTGTCTATTTCATTGGGCAGGAAATCAGGTAGCAAGGGAACTGCAACGGCTCCCATAAAGTTAATGGCGAAGTAGGCTATCCCCCAGTGGGGCATATTGGTGCCCAGGATAGCCACTTTATCCCCGGGCATTATTTCCAACTTTTCCAAAAACCTTATCAGGGAATCAATGCGATTTTTAACTTCTTTATAAGTTAAAGTTTCTTCATCAACGAACGTGAGTGCATTCTTATCACCATACTTCTCAACTACCTTTCCGAACAGGGTCGGAAAAGTCAATAACTCATTATCAATCATGTCTTTTCAGGATTAAACTACAAAAGTACAATAATTTTCTAACGTGTAAGAATTATTCATAACTTCGGCTCGTTATTTAGTAAAAGGAGTGTGTTTGTCATTGCCCCGATATGATCGTTGATCCTGAAAAAGATTATCACAAGATCCTGGGATTGAATAAAGAAGCAGGCCCGGACGATATTAAACGGGCCTACAGGCAGCTTGCCAAGAAATACCATCCCGATATCAATAAAGCTCCCGATGCCCATGAGCAATTTATCAAAATCACCGAGGCTTATGAGATATTGATCAACCAGGATCTGCATGAGTACTATTACCACCGGGAAACTTCCAGGGATCCTGGATTCATGCGAAAACAATATGAAAAAGCCAGGGAGGAAGCCAGGGAAAGAGCCCGGCGGTATGCCAGGATGAAATATGAAAAATTTATCCGGGAGCAGGAAGCATTTAAAAAAAGCGGCTGGCATGATCTGATTCTGGCCATCAAATACCTCCTCAGGATCATGGTATTTCCTTTTATTGCATTCTTGATCACCATGCCACTTGTCAGTGAAGAGGTCTCTGAACATCCCAGTGGATATGTGATGTTCTGGCTATTGGCAGTGATCCTGATAATTTTTGTCCTTAATAACTGGAAAAGCTACTTTAAACTCGACGATTATTATTACCACCTGAGTGATGTTAAGAAATTTATCCGTGAATCGGCCAGGGAAAAGGAAAACGAATGTTTCTATTGTCCTGGTCAAAAGGCCATGGTCTATTCCCATAAAATATCTTTATTCCGCATAAAGAATATCCAATTTAAATCCTACGGTGGATTGTACGGAAGATCTGCAGGTGTTAGCAGAAGCATAAAAACCATTGCCATTCCGAGAAGTAAAAAAGCTTTTATATTACATTCCATTTCTTCCTTGTTAAAACTTGCCATCCTTGTTTCAAGTATGGTCTTTATTCAAAGCAAGCCTATGGTAAACCTGAGCATACCTGTTGGTATTATCGCTGGGAGTATGGTTTCCTGGGGATTCCTAAGGATCTTCAACACACAGCCAAAAGTATCATATCTGTTCAGTTATGGTATGATTATCAAAATTATTATCTGGGTGGTAAGTCTTTATTTCTTTGGGACATATGCTGTAATATTTTTGTTTTTTGATCCCATGGTAGAAGCTATATTGAGGCAAATTTCAGGGGATAGACTTTTCATTCCCCTTTTAAAGCAACATCCTTCGCTGGAAAAATTGTTTCGTAAAAGATATCAGGTTTATCTTGAATTGCCTGTGTGGTCTGTAATCAATCCTTTTTTCAAATGGATTTTCTGAATTAATCTGATATTTCATACCTTTCGGTATTTTATTGTGGGAAAAACAGGAAAAGGGCAAGGGTGTAATTTAGATGAAAGTATTCGGGGGAGGTGACCTTACCAGCAAAAAGGATGAATGTCTCCAGTTTGCCTTTGGTCATTCATGTATTAATAGCTTCACCATAGGCATTGAGCAACCTGATCAGCTGATAGACCTCCTTAAACGAATCCCAGCTGCCAGTGTGAGGGCTTAGAATAAACAAACAAAGAATGAATTATAAAAAGAAAGCAGAATCGGCCATTCTTAATC
>DAOWJB010000139.1 GCA_030640625.1 Bacteroides sp. | reverse complement strand
TAAAAGGTCCTTTATGGACAAAGCAACCTGGGTTGATCTTCCAGTAAGATACCCACCCTATAAGGGCAAACAGAAAATCATTAAATTGTTTATGAGATAATCAGGTATTCAGATCCATCCAGACCGGACAATGGTCTGAGTGTGCTGCTTCATTCATAATGCCTGCATCCTGTATCCGGTCAGCCAGTGGTTTAGTGACCATATGATAATCCAGGCGCCATCCCAGGTTCTTATCCCTGGCATTTGACCGGAAGCTCCACCAGCTATATTTAACAGTCTCCGGATTTATTTTCCTGAAAGAATCAATAAAACCACTCTCCAGGAATTTATCAACCCAGGCTCTCTCCTCAGGTAGGAATCCGGAGGTGTTTTTATTGCTTACCGGGTTATGAATATCGATCTCCTTGTGTGCAATGTTAAAATCTCCACAGACAACCAGATTAGGCCTTTCCTTTCGAAGCGCAGTAAGAAAACTGAGAAAATCATCAAGGAATTTCATCTTTAAATCCTGCCTTACATCCCCGGTGGTGCCGGAAGGTATGTAAACATTCACCACTGATACATCACCGAAATCAAGTCGAATGACCCTGCCTTCTGAATCATAATCTTCCTGGTCCATGCCGATTACAATGTTGTCCGGTTTCAGAGTTGTCAATATCAACACACCCGAATAACCTTTTTTTTCAGCCGAATGCCAGTAATCCAGATACCCGAGTTTCCTGAATGGTTCCAGATCGACCTGTTCAGGCTGGGCTTTTGTTTCCTGAATACAGAGTATTCCTGGTTTCAACTTTTTTACCCAATCCAGCAGGCCCTTGTTTAGGGCGGCACGAATGCCATTGACATTATAGGAGATAATCTTTTGTGTGGTCATATTTTGATATTAAAAATTCAAAGATAAATAATTCAATCGCTATAACTACTTTTGTATACTTTGTATATGGAAGGAGAAGGAAGGGTTATAAAATCTACCGGCAGTTCATACCTTGTCAGTTCAACCCAGGCTGGTTTGACCGAATGTATTATTAGCGGGAAATACCGCCTGGAAAAGCTCAGGAGCACCAATCCGGTTGTCGTGGGTGACTGGGTAAGGTATACCCTTCAGGAAGGAGAAAAGGTGGGAAGGATCAGCGAGGTCCTGCCACGGAAAAACTATATCATCCGGAAATCAACCAAACTTTCAAAATCTCACCAGATCATTGCCTCCAACATCGACCAGTTATTCCTGATGATCACCGTAATCTACCCTGTCACACATCCTGAATTTATCGACCGATATCTGGTCTCGGCTGAGGCGTACAATATTCCGGCAATATTGTTAATCAACAAAACGGATCTATATAGCAAGGCTGAAAATGAAAAACTAAACCACTGGAAAAGAATCTATGATGGGATTGGTTATGCCTGCATCGATTGTTCCCTTGAGACCGGTGAGAACCTGGATCTGATTAAATCCACCCTGAAGAATAAGGTTACCTTGCTTGCAGGGAATTCAGGTGTGGGAAAATCAACCCTGATCAATATCATTGAGCCATCATTAAATTTAAAAACCCGGAAAATCTCCCAGAGTCATAAATCAGGTAAGCATACCACCACATTTGCTGAAATGTTCGAACTTGGCATAGGGGGTTTCATCATTGACACTCCCGGGATCAGGGGATTCGGAATGACAGATATGGAAGATGAACCTCTTTTTCATTATTTTCCTGAGCTGTTTAAATTTTCTGCCGGATGCAAATATCATAACTGCATACATGTTAACGAACCTGAATGTGCTGTTATTCAGGCTGTTGAATCCGGCGATATCAGCCTGTCACGATATAAAAGCTACTTGGATCTATTGGAGGAACAACGGGATGGTTCAAAATACAGATAATAACTTATTTTGCGTAATAATGATGAATATGTTAATTTTCAGTTGAATGAACAGGACTTTTTTTATCATATTGATCAGTATATTCCTATTCATAGGAATTAATACGATCTTTTATTTTACCATCTTTAACCAACAGCTTGATTTCCAAACAGATTTACTTGCCAGGCAAACTCGTCTCTGCGGATCAACAATTGAACAGGGTGGATTGAATTTCGAAAATGAATTGAATGCCATACCATTCGCTGATGACTTCAGTGAGTTGTTTAATAATAAAGAAATCAAAGAGCGTGGAACCAAAAACTTGCAAAAACTATATGCCAGGAACAGCGAGCTCATAAACAAGATTACAGTTTTTGACAACAAAAATAATGTGTATAGCCTGATACTGGACAGGAAAGGTAATTTTGTGTCTGATTATTACGAATCTCAGGGGCAAACTGTACTGCTGAACAGGGACAAGCTTATCTACGATCAGGACGGATTTTCATTTTCTATTCCAGATTTCGACCAAAACGGGATTGTGCGTTCGAACATCGTAGTGGATATTAATTTTACCCGGTTTGTGAATTCCGTCTTTGATAAATACCGCCTGGAAAACACTCTCTGGCAGTGGATGGTCACGAATGAGGGAGAGCTCATTTCAACTGCCGATAGCAATCTGGATATTCAGCCCGGGGACCTGAAAAAAATTGGATCTGATATTATGGAAGGTAATGAAGGCTCCATGATTCATTCCATCAATGTCGATGGTTCCCCTACCAGGGTAGTTTCTGTGCACTACCCGATTCGCCTTGTGAAAAGGGACCTTGGCATCATTTTTTCGATTAAAACAGATCTTTTCCTACGCAGTATCATTACAAAAATAACGATCATTTCGATATGCAGCCTGACCCTGCTTGCGCTACTTTTATACATTCATTTTACTGTGTTTCGGGTCAAATCAGAAAATGTTCGACGAAAACGGATCTCTGAAGTAGCCCTGATCAAAACACTTGACTCACTCCCGGTTGGCATCATACTTTCAGAACCCAATGGTGCTATCCGTGTGATGAATACAACGGCCATGGAATGGACCCTGCAGGATCCCGTGGAATCCCTGGAAAAAATATCCATTGATGTACTCAACATGGAGCCTCAAGCTGGCGGGATAGATGATTCCCTTTATACAAGGGCCCTGGGACCGGGCAATATGATTAAAATCCAAACCGGTAATTCAATCAGGCAACTTTACAAGCAGGAATGGTTAAGTGAAATTAATCAGGTCGAAACCTTGATCACCGTGCTTTTTGATGTATCAGAATTTGAGAAGGCCAGGAATCTTGAGAACATCGCACAGCTCGCCAAAACTGAATTACTGGAGAGCATGAGCCACGAGATCGCCGGGCCTGTAAGCCAGCTGCGAGATGCTGTTTCCACGCTGGAAAATGAAAACTTAAGCGGTGGAGCCAAAGAAACAGTGAGGATTTTAAAGAAAACAACTGACCTTCTTTCCAACCAGATCACTTCGATTCTTGATTTTGCCACAGAGGATGCAGAAAAAGTAATCATGGAAGAAATTCCATTTTCACTGAAAAACGAGGTCAGCCTGGCCCTCCAACCTTTTAAATCGGTGGCTGCGCAGATCAATACCAGCATCATCACCAAGATCAGGAATGACATGCCTGATAAGCTGATTGGCGATCCATTCCGTCTCAGGCAGATCCTGTATAACCTGGTGGAAAGTTCCATAGAGCTTACCCGTGGAGGCAGGATACTTCTGAGTGCAGAAGTGATCGAACATCATGCTGACCGCATGGAAATCCAATTCCAGATTGATGATACCGGAACCGGTTTGCCACAGGATATCATCGATAAGTTTGCTAACCTTCAGGGGAAAACACTGGATCTTTCGGGCAAAGGATTTGAAGAAAGTGAATTAAGAATTGCAATTGCTTTGCAATATATTAAACTGCTAAGAGGGCAATTGTGGATTGAAAGTCCCTCTGCCATTACCACTGACCCGGATCAACCGGGGACTAAATATTCATTCACCATGGAAGTGCTCGAGGGCAAAACAAAGATTGAAGATCCCGGACCCAGGGACACTAAAAAAGCCACCAGGGCCCGGATCATAGATCCTGACATTTCCATTTTACTGGCAGAAGACAACATTTTCAACAGAAAGCTCGCTCAGAATTTATTCAAGAGCCTTGGATTTGAAATTGACCAGGCAGAAAACGGCAAGGAGGCGGTAAGAATGGCAGGCGAGAAATCATATGACATCATATTTATGGATCTTTTGATGCCTGAAATGGATGGATTACAGGCCGCTGCAGAGATCCGCAAACAAGGGATTGAGGCACCTATTGTGGCTGTGACTGCTGTAGAGAATCCAGAAACCAGAAGTGCTGCTGAAGAATTGGGAATCAAGGATTATCTGCTTAAACCAGCTACCAATGAACAAATAAAAGAGATCCTATTACGTACTTTCCCAAAAAATGCCCCGTGAAATTGATATACAGTCTTTTCTGCAAAAAGCGGACAGTATTCCGATAATTGATGTCAGAACTCCTGCGGAGTACAAACAGGGACATATACCAAGCGCCCATAATATCCCACTATTTTCAAACAAGGAAAGAAAATCTATCGGGACCAGCTATAAAAAGGAAGGACAGCAGGAGGCCCTGATAAAAGGATTGGATTTTGCAGGTCCAAAAATGACATCATTTGTTCGGAAGGCCCAAAAAATTGCCCGCCACAAACAGCTCCTGGTACATTGCTGGCGAGGGGGTAAGCGCAGTGCCAGCATGGCCTGGCTTTTTGAAACAGCTGGAATCGATTGTTTTATACTTCAGGGTGGTTATAAATCTTTCCGTCAATTTGCGCTTTCCTGCTTTGATAATCCTCTGTCAATTATTGTCATAGGCGGTTTAACCGGTTCAGGTAAAACAGCCGCCCTGAAATCGCTTGCAGAAATGGGGGAACAAACCATTGATCTGGAAGGACTGGCACATCATAAAGGTTCTGCCTTTGGTAACCTTGGCGAAAAAAAACAGCACTCAAATGAACATTTCGAAAATAAAATTTGCTGGGATTTAATACACCTTGACATCACACGTACCATTTTGATTGAAGATGAAAGCCGAAGCATCGGACGAAATATCCTTCCTGCAGGTATCTTTTATCAGATCCGGTCTGCGCCGGTGTTGTTTCTGGACATCCCCCGTATCAAGCGGGTAGAAAGACTGGTTGAAGATTACGCCGTCTATGCTAAGGAAGAACTATGCGAAAGCATTCAAAAGATCAGTCAAAGACTCGGTGAAGACATTACGCGCAAGGCTACCGAGGCTGTCAGAGAAGGCAATTACAAAAAGACAGCAGAGATGGTTCTGCAATATTATGATAAAACCTACCTGTTTGGCTTGAGTAAACGGGACCAGCAACAAGTCTTTAAACTTCCCGTTGAGGATGTTTTCAATTCGGCATCAGTAGCCAGCCAAATACTTCTATTCATTAAACAGGATCCCGCTCAAAAAAATATTTATAAATAGTTAAATTCTTATACATTTGTAAAAATTCATCTCCAAGACTTATGTCCGTTAACAAACTCATTGAAACAATGGGGTCTATCGCCAAGGTAGAAAAGCTTGAGACCCTCAATACTAATATTCTTGAAAATACATTTGCGCTTGAAGAAGTGGAACCTTTCCCTGGATATCATGGTGCCAATTTACCCAGCGGCTATAATCCGACGGCGGTTTACTTGATCATTAAAAAGAAACTTTCTTCCATTAAGATCATGCGAATCACCCAGGAAATTAAGAAGTATTATAAGCAAGAGTTCGATGGTACGGCCGCCAATATTTGTATCAATAATGATGTATTTGATGCCATCCGCCTGAGAAACCTGGAAAACATAAAAATGCTTCCTGAACTGCAAAAGAACTACATGCATGAAGGCATAAAGTTCATGAAGAAAAAATCCATCAAAGGAGAAGGCATTATTGATTTAAAAAAGCATTTTGAACTGGAAATACTGGGTGATGGAATATACAAAGACCTGGAAGATCCCCTCATGTACTATCTGCGTATCCCGAAACACCTGAACTGGCAAATGTTTCTTGAGATCACCACATCCATTAAACATAATCTGGACAACCTTAACTTTGATGGAGCACTGGGCTCCATCTATCTGAAAGACATCATTGACGTGGTAAGGATATTTGCTAAAGACATGGAACTTGAGGATCTTCAAGTGATCCGGCAGCAATATCTTGATGAATTGAGGAAATACTGATTATTGTAGTTTTATTTCACTTGCATCCACCCATTTGTAGAGCTTATCTGAACGTCTGATAATCCCTGGGACGGCAATCGAAAAGTGTTCCCCTTTGTCGGCTTTATTTACACTCTTCCGGTCAACCTGTATCTCAGATACGGTTAATTCCATTATCCCCGTTGTGGGTCCGGTTACCAGTATCTCATCCCCGGGCTTAATGTTCCCTGCTTCTACAAGGAATTCTGCCACCCCCAGTTGACTAAAATAATTCATCCCCTTCCCAATATAGATTTTTCTCCTGGTGGCATTGGAACCATAGCCTTTGCTCCATTCACCAAGTTCCTGACCCAGGTAATATCCATCCCAGTATCCACGATTGAAAACCTGGCTGAGTTTCTTTTCCCACAGATCAATTTTACACTGCGTAATACTGCCATCAATATAAGAATGGATGGCTTCATTATAACATTCTGTGACTGTCTTAACATATTCCGGACTACGGGCCCTGCCTTCGATCTTCAATATGGAAACTCCAGCGTCCAGGATCCTGTCCAGATATGAGATGGTACAAAGATCCTTCGGTGACATGATATATTCCTGGTCAATTTCAAGTTCCTTTCCTGTCTCTTTCTCAGTAACGATGTAGGGCCGTCTGCAGGCCTGTAAACAAGCACCCCTGTTGGCGGAGTAACCATATTGATGCAGGCTGAGATAACATTTCCCTGAGATGGCCATGCACAGGGCACCGTGTATGAACAATTCAATTTGCACCGGATTTCCTGAAGGTCCATTAATCCCCTGCTCTATGATAGCACGGTTTATATCTGAGATCTGGTCCAGGTTCAACTCCCGGGCCAGAACTACCACATCGGCGTATTCAGCATAAAATTTTAAAGATTCTATGTTGCTTATATTTAATTGGGTAGAAAGATGAACTTCAACTCCTGCTTCACGTGCTGTGCTAATTACAGAAGGATCGGATGCAATGATGGCTGTAATGCCTGCTTCCCTGGCCCTGTCAATAATCTCCTTCACCTGTTCCAGTTCATTGTCATAGATGACGGAATTCAGGGTGAGATAAGTATTCAGCTGTTGTTCCCCGGCAATACTTATCACTTGGTTCAGGTCCTTCATGGTGAAATTATAGGATGACCTGGATCTCATGTTCAGCTTTTCCACACCGAAATAAACAGCATCTGCACCACCCTGTATTGCCGCCCGAAGTGACTCATATGAGCCAGCTGGAGCCATCAGTTCAATTTGTCCCCTGGAGATCATCAAGATAAAATATTAATCCCGGCAAAAATAAACTATTGTTGACTTGATTGCAATGATTGATTTTACTGATCGGCTTTCTGAAGTATAATTCTGATTACGGTACCTTTGCCGGCTTCTGATTGCAATACAAAGATTTTTCCCTTATGGTAAATCTCCACTATCCTTTTAGCCAGCGAAAGTCCCAGTCCCCAGCCACGCCTCTTGGTAGTATAGCCAGGTTTAAAAATGGTTTTATGCCGGTTCTTTGGAATGCCTTTTCCGGTATCCTCGAGATCGATGAATACCTGTTTGAGATGATCACTGACAGATATTTTCATGGTCCCGCTTCCTTCCATGGCATCAATTGAATTTTTACATACGTTTTCAACCACCCATTGAAACAGTGCCTGGTTTATCGGAACTAAATAATCATGATTGTCAGCTTCAAACTTGAATATAACCTGGTCTGAAGTACGGGATTCAAGATATTCTACAGATTCTTTCAGGACTTCCAGGATATTTAAATTCTTCAATACTGGTTTTGATCCGATCTTGGAGAAACGTTCTGTAATTTCCTCAAGCCTGCCTGCATCTTTTTCGAGTTCACTGATCAGTTTTTTATCCGGGTGTTTTTCTTTCAGGATCTCAACCCAGCCAATAAGGGATGAAGTCGGTGTGCCTAACTGATGGGCGGTTTCTTTTGACAGTCCAACCCAAACCTGGTTCTGTTCATCACGTCTGGAGGCACTGAAGGCCAGGTAGGCCACCAATATAAACAGCAGGATCACCCCTAACTGGATATATGGGTAATAAGTAAGCTTTGCTAACAGGGTTGAGTTCCGGTAATAAACATATTGAACCAGGCCATCCCCGAAATCGATCTCAATGGGTTCGATCTCTGACTTCATTTTTGCCAGTTTTCTCTTCCCGTATTCAGGATTAAGCATCCTCAGTGAATCAAGATTGCGATGATAGAGTATGTTGTCATCCTGGTCAGCGATAATTACCGGTATTGTAGTATTGTATTCTGCAACCTGTAATGGGAAGCCGATATCTCTTTGTGGGACATATGATTCAGTTATATCACTCAGATCAGCCAGTTGGCGAGTGGCTTCAGCCCACAATTCAACTTTCTTTTTCTCTTCATGAGCCAATAACTTTACCAGTTGATTGGTATACAATAATGATCCGATACCAATAATGGCTGCAAACAGGAACAGGTACAACTTCCATCTTTGTTTCCGGTAATAGATATCCATAGATTGATTACTTTTTTTTCTTTCGCCTTCGCTTCTTTTCTTCAACTTTTACTGTGTCTGCTTCCTCATCATCATCCCATACAATGGTAAACCGTTCTTTATCAGATTTATTGTCCTTTTTCAAGGCATCTGAAGTGCTGTCCTTGTCAACATCTTCGTCCCATTCAATAATAAACTTTTTTGATTTTTCATCTTCCCTTTCCCCGGTAATTGTAGAATCTTTCTTATACAATCCGAATTCTTCATTCAGGATTTCCTTTAGTTCCTTTTTTTCTTCCCTGAACTGATCCCTGATATTCTGCATGGCCCCTCTTCTGTCATACCTTACATCTGTGCCCTGTGGGGAACCTTCGACGATCAGGTAAATGAAAACACGTCCCAGTCCATCATCTTCAATCACTCCAAATTCACTCTCCTGCCTGTCAGGCTTTCTTGCCTTTTTGGACAGGAGTTCAGAAAGAGACAGTTTAACTTTATAGGTGAAGTTTTTATCGAAACCATGGATTCCTGAACCGGTAATATCAAATGCTGAGGATTTGATATCCATCTTGGGAATGATCACTTCTTCATTCCGGATAAAAATCTGGTTTGTGAGGGTGGAAAATTTTATATCTTCCAGTTCCTCCACATCGATAAACCTTGATAATTTCATCATTGGCTCAAATCCTGAAAGCTCCCCATCTTGAATAATTACATCACAATCAGCCAGAATGGTTTCTTTCTTGATCTTCATTCTTTCATTCAACGCGGCTGAGAAATTAACCATTCCTGACAGACTCCCCTTGATATGCTCATCCATAATAAAATCCTGTCCGAAATTTTCGAATGAGGCAAAAACGCCGGTGATGTTTATTCCTGATACCTTTGAAATACTTTTAACCAGAAATTGACTGTTATTTTGCTGTTCCAGGATCCCTTCAGTTTCGATCTGTCCCCCCATGGAATTCAGGTTTAATCGGGGGATTGAAAGCCTCCGGGGCTGGTAGACCAATTCACCGGTGACCTGGCTGGCATGAAATTTTTTAATCATCAGATCATCAAACCAATACCTTGTTTTTACATAAAGCCTGTCAGGAAGATTGATTGTGTCAGCTTTTGTTTTTCTTTCTCTTTCCTTTCTCAATGATGCAAGGTTGTTAAGATCAGCCTTGTTTACATAAACATCAGTATCCAGCCATAAATTCCCGCTGCTGGTAAAAAGGAATTCCAGAAGATTATCTGCCCTCCCTGATAAACTGACTTCAATGTCTTCCACGGAACCGTTAAGGGATTTGATCATCAAATGATCTTTGAATGTCAGATCGCCAGTCAGATTTCTGAAATCGAGGGACTTATAAACCAATCCCAGATCTACCCCATCCAGCCGGATCTTTGCATCATACTGATGCTTCAGCAACTCGGATTTTTGCACTTTGGCCAGAACCTTTTGGCTCCCGGTAAGATGAATTTCTGCATATAGCAAGCCATCCATTTTGCGGACTGTAGAATCAATCGTAATTAAAGATGGGATATCTGCCAGGTCCAGCTCAGCCTTGATGGTATAATCTATTTTTGGACTGGCAAGATTAACAACCTCGTAGCGTCCACCAAGCCTGGAATTTCCATAAAGCAGGGAGGTATTGTTCAACAATATCCTGGTGCTTTCCGGTCCCCGGCTATTTCCATTCGAATACTGACCTTCTGTCCTGAATTCCCTGATCCCATATGGAATGACTGATGATTTAAGCCATCCATCCAGCAAGGAGAAACTGGCATTGATCTGGGGCATTTTCGTTTTACTGGCCATTCCGGTAATACTTCCCTGAAATGTCAGATCTCCGCCTGCTTTTAAATCCTCCGGGAGGGTAATATTTTTCAGCAAGTTAAATTTCAATACTTTATCCAGATCCAGGTGTTCTCCAGTCAGCACCAGGTTAAACTCTAATGGCTTGGGTCTTATGATATTCCCCTTAACAGCAAGATGCTGTCCTGCCAGGTACAGATCGCCTGATAAGATCTCAATTATTTGCGGGTTCACAGACAGAGAGGCTGAGGAAGAAATTTTTTGGCCCTGAAAATATTGCTTCCCTTTATTAATATAGTGATAGATGAATCCTTCAATGCCCAGACTTAAGCGGTACTCTTCCCTTGAAAAGTTTCCTTTGAATGTACTTTTCCTGATATTGCCCCGGATGCCGATCTCCAATGCCCGGTTATCATATTTTACAGTGATATCTGTTAGCTTTAAATTGTCAATATCCAGCAGGAAGGTTTCCTCATTATTATTTTCAGTACGATTCCAGAATATATAGTTTGTATTACCAGCACGATCTACAAATAAGTTCAACATCCCGGAATGAGCGTGTACTTCCCTGATCATGTACTGCCGTTTCAACAGTCTTAAAAGGTTAAACCTCAGATAAAGGCGCTTGGCCTGCAGAAGTGTATCCGTGATCTGTCCGGGAAAATCAGCGGATTGGTGATCAGGCACCGAAAGGAAAACTACATCCCTTAATTCGAGAGAAGCATCTGGGAATTTCTTCAGAAATGACAACTTTACATCAGCAACCTCTGCTTTTGTACGGATCTGCTTGTTGAGTCCGGATACCACATATTGGGTTAACTCATCTTCATAAATCCTTCCGAGAATAGAGGCCGTGACAAGCAGTATCCCTACACTGACAAGAAAGTATATAAAAATCTTCCGGAATATTTTCAATTCAACTGTTTATAATAAAAACGAAAAATCTGCTCCGGTCCCAAGCTCCTGAGGAACAAAATCTTTCTTGAAGATCCTCGCAGGTCTTGGTCCCAATAATTGTATTGTCCCTTCTTCTACAAGGAACATTGTACCCTCTCTCAATCCTACAACAAACATACCGGGATTGGCTTCAATAAACTCTTCAATACGCATTTCCCTTGTTTCCCCTGCATGACCTTCAGGATTTGCATCCAGGTAATGAGGATTTATTTGAAAGGGAACAAGATTCAGTACATTGAAGCTGATGGGTTCTACAATTGGCATATCATTAGTGGTCCGGATACTTGGACAGGCCATATTGCTGCCGGCACTCCAACCGATATAAGGTGTGCCAGCCAGCACCTTTTCCCGGATGGGATCGAGCAATCCCTGTTCCTGCATCATCTTGACAAGATGGAAGGTATTCCCGCCTCCAACCACTATGGCTTGAGCATGCTCAACCGCCTGAACGGGGTCTTCGAACTCATGTATTGAAGTAATATCATGTCCGATCTCCTGAAAACGATTTCTGACACGCCCGGTATAATCATCAAAAGAAATCGTTACACCGGCATAGGGTATGAACAATGCATTTATTGTTGTTTCGCCCAGAAAGGTTTTCATCTGCTCCAGGGGATGTTCCAGATAAGGTTCACCGGCATTGGTGCTGTTACTGATCAATAATAATCTCATACTTTTGTTTTTAACGTCCTAAAAATAGTAAAAGTATGAGTTTACAAGCAATATGGACTTATAGACCTGAAATGGATTTATTTTCCTCGATTACGGGAATATTATAAGTCTGGAAGGTATTGGTTCTAATATTGACACACAAAAGCTTTCCTGATAATACATCGCCAAATCCAGTAATCATTTTTATGGCCTCTGTAGCCTGATAACAGCCAATCATCCCGGGCAATATCCCCAAGAGTCCACTATCCTCAGCTCTCATATAAGAGCCGGGTTCCGGTGGATCCGGATACAGGCAACGCAATGTCGGTCCCCCTTTATAATTGAATACAGTCACTTGTCCCTCAAATTTATAGACAGCACCATAGATCCATGGCTTACCCGCTACCACACAGGCATCGTTAATTATATACCGGGTGGAAAAATTATCTGTAGCATCAAAAACCAGGTCATGATCCCTGATGATCCCAAGTATGTTTTTTTTGCTTATCCTGAAATTAAATATTTCAAAATTTACATCCGGGTTAAGCCTGGATAATCTATCCTTGGCAATTATCGATTTCAATTTCCCGAGGTCCTTTACTCCAAAAAGGATTTGTCGCTGAAGGTTGCTCTCATCTACCAGGTCGTTATCCACGATCCCGATATGTCCCACACCTCCTGCACTCAAATACTGAAGAATGGGAGTTCCCAGACCACCTACGCCAACGACCAGGATACGGGCTTGCTTTAAACGTATTTGCCCCTCCTCTCCAATTCCGGGCAATATGATTTGCCTTTGATAACGGCGGCGTTCCTTTGCAGAGAGCTGGTCGGCAGGCATGGTTCATTTTTTTATAAAGTTAACATTTTCAGGGAAATATGATATCCATTATAGCTGAAAGCAGTATACTAATTGAATTGCCTGATCATCCTCAGCAAGTTTTCTGAAATAAGGCTTTCGGTCCCGGGCATGGTCTTTGTGACCATTATCTCATAACCTCCTTCAGGATAGGACCTGTCAGTACAGAGATAGCCACTGTTGCCGTTGCAATGGCTTATGACCACGATGTTCCTGAAGGGTGATTCCTTTTTGATGTGCATGCCGATTTCAGTCATCAGCTCGCCAGAGATCCCTGCAAAAATTACATTCCCGATCTTCAGGGCCGAAAGGTTGATGTCAACATTCTCACCAGCTTTGAGTTCGGGGTCCGGGGACCGGCTTTCAAGCTTCTTTTTCCCTTTGGCATTTACCGTTTTTTTCAGGGCTTCTATACTGCCGTCAGGCAGGGTTTGTATTCCTTCTGCAATGATTAAAATTTCTTCCCCCAGCAGCATACCAATGGCATCTATGTCCTGGAATTTATTGTTTGGACCATAAATAGGATTGATATCTGCCGAAGCACCGGCAGTTACATGAACGATAACATCACCGTCAAGTCCTTTCTCAACAAAACGTGCAGCTGCCCCCGGCCAGTCCCCCGTGATCAGGTAATTTTCCTGTCCCCCTGTGGTTCCATGGCATGGCCAGTTCACCAGGAGGGCAATGGGATTTCTTTGAAGATCATCAATCCTTACAACAAAAACTTCATGGTCGCATGGGCCATCGGGGTTGCGCCCCAGCCAGATGCTTCCATCAGCCAGGCGGGCTCTCCGGTTTATATTCATATTACAGACTCCTGTTCCTGCACCTATTTGGACCGCTTGCAATTGTCGACCGGCGTCCTTAACCACTTCAATAATTTTTTCCTGTAATTCGCTTACATAGGCTTCAACTTCTGGTGTGGCTTCCTCGCTGTAAGCCATATTCACAGGTCCCCCGTGATTGTGACTGGCAGCCAGAAGGATGTAATCATTTCGAATTCCAGTAGCCTCTTCAATTTTACTGATGGTCTCACTGCTGAACCGATGGGAAAAACCAATAAGGTCGGCAGTAATGATGGCTGCTTTTCTGGTACCGTCACTGAACACGACAGCGGTTACATAAAGAGAATCATGAATCCCCTGAAATGGATCCTTCCGGGCTCCGTAACCACTCATCGGGATGGGAGTCGTGGGTGTAATATTGATACTGGCTGCACCGGCAAGAATGCTGCTTTCTGTGATTTTCTCCGGAGGTGCAGGGGGAGAGAAACTGAATAGTGAGCTTAGAAAAGCGAATGCCAGGATGGCAAATGATCTTCCGATAACCTTCTTCATAGTATTCTGGTTTAGGATGCTGTGGTTTTATCTGCAATTTAGAAATTTAGTTCCGTTTACCCTATGATTAAAACCATAAGCAGTATTGTTCGATCTTTTTGACTGAACGGATTTGCTAGTTTACCTGCAGGATCCCTTCCAGCCTGATATCCTCGGAGGAGCTTCCAAGCATAATGGTAAATTCTCCGGGTTCCACAATCCAATGAAGATCCCTGTCAAGCATCTTTAATTCATTGTGGGTTAGCTTAAAACTTACTGTTGCTGATTTGCCGGGCTCCAGCCGGATTTTTGAAAATCCTTTCAACTCCTTAACCGGTCTGACTACAGTACTTTTCTTATCTCGTAGATATAGTTGCACCACCTCGCTACCTGCTCTCTTGCCTGTATTTTTAATTTCGGCACTTATCATGAAATGGCCATAAGGACCGCTTGACTCCGGAGAAATCGTCAGCTTGTCGTATTCGAATGTTGTATAACTCAAACCATAACCAAACTCATATAAAGGGCTGTAATCAATGTCTGCGTAGGAATTACCCCATCCATCCTCCAACCAGTAAACTTTAGAAGGTTTGTAATTATAATAAACAGGCAATTGTCCGGCATGCCGCGGAAAGGTTATTGTTAATTTTCCACCGGGATTATAATCTCCGAACAGTACATCGGCAATGGCATCACCGCCTTTCTCCCCGGGGATCCATGCCTCAATAATGGCCGGGACATTCTCATCAAGCCAGGGTATGGCCAGGGGTCTTCCGTTTATCAGGACAATAACCGTAGGGGTTCCCGTTGCCACAACCTTCCGTACCAGTTCTTTTTGTTGTCCGGTTAACTCTAGTGTGGCTACATCATATCCTTCACCATCTGTTCCTTGTTTATTCTCCTTCTGCCACTCGTTTTCACCGAGAACCAGAACTGCAATCTCCGATTTTCTTGCTATTTTAACGGCTTTGTCAATCTCATTAAGCTCATCTCCTATTACATTGCATCCCTTTACATAACTGATCCTTACTTCTTCCCCCAGCTTATTGCTGATGCCATCCAGTACGGTGATAATATCCTGCAGGACAATATGGGAAGTGTAATCTCCCAACTGGTTGTTTTCATCGTCTGCATTGGGACCGATCACGGCAATGGATTTTACGTTTTTACTGAGGGGCAGCAGTCCATCCTCATTTTTAAGCAATACAATGCCTTCCCTGGCAGCCTGCAGTGCTAGTTTTTGACTTTGTTCTGTATGTGATACTTCTTTTGCTATTTCGGGATCAACGAAAGGATTATCAAAGAGTCCCAGCCTGAATTTCATTTCCAGTATACGCCTGACCGACCGGTCAATGGTTTCCATTGATACTTTACCTTCTTCAATATTTTCTATCATCTCATGGCAATAACCCTGGTTAAATGATATACTGACATCCATGCCTGCATTGGCAGCCAGGGCAGACGCCTCTTTAAGGTTTTCGGCTAATCCGGTATATATCAGGGTGTTGACACCTCCGCCTTCACTTAGTACCAGTCCCTCAAATCCCAGTTCTCCTCTCAGCATATCCGTCAGGACTGCAGATGAGCTGTGAATGGGAATCCCGTCTATGGTGGGATAGGTCGCCATTACCCCGAGGGCCCCGGCACCTTTAATTCCTGACACCCAGGGAGGCAAAAATACTTCGCGCAGCATCCGTTCCGATATTTCCATGGCCCCCCTCTCCAATCCGCTAACCGGTGCACTTTGTCCGGGATAATGGCACAGTCCCGCAACCACTTTATCATTTGCCGATACATCATATCCCTGGACGGCTCTTACTATCGTCTCAGATATCCTTGCACAGAGGTATGGATCCTCGCTGTACCCTTCCTGGTTCCTTCCAAGCCGGGGGTCCCGGTTGGGTTCAATGACCAGTGTAAACAACTGGTGAATGCCGATGGCCCGTGCTTCCCTCGCAGCAGTTTCATACACTTTTCCCAGGAGCTCCAGGTTCCATGTACTGCCCAGGGCAGGTCCTTCCGGGAAGATGGTTGCCCCGGAGCACATGAGTCCATGCGTGCCTTCTTCGGTCTGAAGCAGGGGGACTTTCAACCTGGTTTTTTCCAGTGTAATTCTCTGTAGTTCGTTCAAATACCTGGCCTGTTGCTCAGGTCCTTCAAACAAAACATTATTGGGCAAGGTGAAAAATCCGCCACCCGGACCAATCCCCTCTATTAAGGTTCCTTCGGTAAATTTTCTACATCCTTCCATCTTTTCCTCAGCTGTCCTCCCAAGTTCACCATAGTATGCACAGGGCATGTTAAGCTGTCCTATTTTTTCTTCCAGCGTCATTCTTGACATCAGATCCTCCACTCTCTGGTCAACAGGAAAGGCAGGGTTGCGATAGGGTAGTATTTCAGTATGCGGAGCCAAATCACGTTGATCCCTTAAAAAATTGCCTATGGCAGCTACATGGTCGATCCATATCCCGTTGGCAGCATCAGATGCGTACCGGCAGATGGAATCAATGGTGCTCAATAGAGAGGTTTGATAGATACCATCATCCATTTCGTGTCCGGCCAGAATCAGCCAGCTGCCTGTGGCTTTAGCAGACTCAATAAGTACTTTTACTTGCGCAAATGATTTACCATCCAGCTCTATCCCGGCCAGTTGGGCGAAATCACAAAACAGGGGGTCATTCGGTGTATTGTCCATCCAGGTCCTTGCTGTCGCAAACATGGCGGATATCAGCGGGACATAGCTTCGGGTCTGCAGGCCCCTTCCGATATATGTCTGACCACAGGGGTAGGCAAAGGAAACCGGCGTGATCCCCAGCAGTTCTTTAATAACAAGGCTTGCCGAATCAAGTTCCCTGCTCATATCATGAAGTGTGTAATTCTCCAGGGCTTTGTCCCGTGACCAGCTGTAATTTCCGGTGCATGGGTGAACTAAGGAGTGGTTTCCGATGTCATGTCCATTGGCAACAGCATGTTTCCATCCTTCCAACCTCTGTTCCATAGGGTCCGGTGAAACATAAAAAGTCCCTTTAACATTGTACCGGTCCAGGATGGGAATACCTCTATCGATCTGACTCAGGCGGGCATCATCAAAGGTTAGGCTGAGTGCCATCTTTTTACCTTCCGGCCATTTCAATTGTTGATTTTCTGCCTTGTTCGTCTGTTCTTCATATCCCTGGGCATTAAGGGTCATGAATACGGGTGTCAAAATCAGTATCGCCAGGCTGATTTTAAAGGAGTGTAACATGGGTATCTGGTTTTTTTTACAAATTACAGAATCTTTACAAGATTACTAAATGTAATGGACCAGATTTGGATTACTCAGCCTCATTGAACCGCCCATTTCGCATTGTTTGCAATACTGATGAACAGCACCAAGTTTTAATTTGATTAATTATTATATGGGATGTCTACCTGAAATTGATGAGTGTCAGACCGACGGTAACGGGATAAACTTCCGGCCCCATATTGCTTTTGAATAAAGACACCATGCTGATATTGGCATACAATTTAATGAACCGGTAGCCCGCCCTCAGGGTCAGATGATATCTGAGTGGGGAAAGGTTAAAATCACTCCGTACCTTTTCTCGCTGTTTAGATCCGTTTTCATAATACTTTATCTTGGTATTTGACCATAATTTCAGATCTCCGATCACACCCGCAGATATAAAACCCTTTTGATCACGTCCCATTTGAAATTCAAGCAAAAGGGGAACGGTCAGGTAAGCGGTATACAGCTTGGATTTTGAATAGGATATACCTGGCGGGGGGTATCTTGGGACAATCACCCCGGTGACCGGATCCTTCATGATATTATTGTTGTTATCGAAATGGTAATTATTGCATTTAATCCCCATGCCTGTCACCATGCCGATCTTTTTGGAAAACGGTATACTGTACTGGATAAAATTCAGGTTCCATTCCCATGATTTTCCAGTATTCAAATCCAGCCACCTTGTTTCTTCCGAAGTCCCGGCAAGGTTTCCATTCCCGTCTGAAAGGTTGTTTAAACCAACCTCAACTCCTGACCAGTGTCCCTTGAACCGTTTGGGTCGCTTTCTCCATCCGTGCTTATGAAAATCCTCCCGCTCTATTATCTCTATATGGGTTTTGTTACCATCTTCAGTTATGCTAATGGCTTTATTCCCCAATTTCACCTTTATGGTATCATCCCGGTCATCCACAATTACGAATTCATCATTGATATCAACACGTGTACCATCGTCATCCTCAGTAACCGTGACAATGTTCCTGTCTCCTATTCCCACCTTGGTAGTATCGGTTTCTTCCTGGGCTGCAAGATTTGGTATTATTGCCAGGGTCAATATAAATGCAATTATCCTTCTCATGATCTTGTTCTTAAAATGTAATTATTATCAGGCTTTGGGGATAAGACGGAGAAAGATATTAAAAAGTTACTACGGAGTGTCAGGATTCCGGAGTGGGGCTGAGATACCGAATATCGGAGAATCAAAGGTAAATCTTCGGGTATTCCCATTTCCATCCTTTTTACGGCTTAAATGATATTCATCCTCTGCAATATTATTCAACCCTCTGACACTTGCATCTGCAAGTTTCCACAATGACAACCTGGGATCATTCCGAGATTGATCTGGCACATTTTCCGTGCGTTCCAGATCAGTAACATAAGTGTGATTAAAGGTTGCAGATCGTACTTCCACCTGCCGGATAGATTTGGGCTCTACCCTGGCCAGTTGAATGGATTTCCTGATGGAAAGGGATTCTCCAGCATTGACCAATCCTTCAGCACTTACTGATTCTTCACTGGATAGCATTGTATGTTTTACTGTATTGGTCCCGGAAGGATTTTCTTGCCCGGTTATCGATGGTGATTCAACTGCAAGTGGGCTTTCCTGAGCCAAGGGAAGAGCTGCTTCCTCATTGCTGCGGGTATTAACCGGGGTCTCCTGTGTTTGTGTCAGCTTGCCCACTTCCGGACCCCTGCCAGTAAATACCTGAAAAATTATTAGAATTATTGCCACAGCAGCCGCATGTAAAAGTATGCGATATGGTTTATTGATATACCGCTTTTTTAGCCTTGACTTTCCAGGATAATGGATGTTTTCATCGGGCATAAGCCGGGTTGACTGGTAAAGCCTGTATATATCTTCCCTGTCCGGATCATCATCAATTATTCCCAGTAGAATTTCTTCCTCTTCATCAGCAATGTCCTTTTCCATGCTGGATATACAATACATATCAAAATCCTTCAGGATGGTTGCCTCCGCCAGATCGGTTTCAGATTTCAACAAGTTTGCCTTCCCCGAAAAGTATGTGGTATCCGGTTCGAGACATATTTTTTCTATATCGCTGAATTCTTCCTTTAAATCCGGATTGAACTCAAGAAATGACTTGAGGACCTCAACCTGTTCCGGATTCAGTTTCCTGTCCAGGTAATCGATGAAATATTGCTCATAGTTCTGCCTGTTGATCTCCATGTCCGCTTATATTACTGCCTTAAGGCTCCCTATATAGTCTTTTAAAAATACCCTCCCGCGATAAATGTAAACTTTAACCTGCGATTCACTCAATCCGGTTATTTCCCCAATTTCCAGGTAAGAGTATCCTTCATAATCCCTGAGCAAAATAACCGTTCGCTGTATCTCCGGTAAACGATCCAGCGCTGCATGAAGGATTTCCTGCAGATCACTGTATTGTTCATCGTGCGAATAGCGCTCCGGTTTTACGTTGTTAAAATCCTCGATCCTGCTTTCTTTCCTGATCCCATCTATCATGGTATGGTAAGCAGTGGAAAACAGGTAGGATTTGGATTTTTCAAATGCTACCTCCTGAACCTTTCTCCATAATTTCTCGAAACTGTCCTGTACAATATCACTCGCCTTTTCTGAATCCTTGATGTTTTTCAGAATAAAGCGATACAATCCATCGGAGTGTTTTTCAACGCATTGATTGTATTCTTCGACAGTCATTCCCTGTGATTAGCTTTTATAGGACGAATGAAAATCTTAAAAGTTACTATGAACAGCCTAAAATTTCCAGTTCTATTTTTTGCTGAATTTCAGTAATATATGAATGATTTACCAAAATTTAACATAAAAATATACAAAAAACCTTGACAAAAGAAGTTTTGAATATTATCTTTGACTAAACGTTCAGTCAAAAACTGTCTTTTGCGGCAGTTAATTTTTCGATGTTTTATTGACTGAACGTTTAACCGAAAAATGTTGCCGATGTCACCCAGAACAGAACAACAATTTGAAGAGATCCGTGAGACCCGGACAAAAGAGATCATGGATACAGCGCTTGAACTCTTTGCAAACGATGGTTATGACATGACTTCCATCAGCAAAATAGCTACGAAGGCAGGCATATCCAAAGGACTGCTCTATAATTATTTCAACAGCAAGGAGGAGCTGATCAAAACCATTATTTTCTCTGGATTGGACAACCTGACCGGTTTTATAGATCCCAATAAAGACGGGGTATTGACCAAGGAAGAATTGAGATTTTTTATAGAAGAATTTTTCGATGCACTGGAAAAGAATCAACACTTCTGGCGATTATATTTCAATCTGTTTTTTCAACCTCATGTGCTGAAACTGGTTGAAAAGAGGCTTATTGTAATGATTCATACCTATATGAAAATGCTTGAAAATTATTTCCGTTCCGCCGGGGTAGAAGATCCGGAGACAGAGGCGATCATGCTTGGAGCAGTGCTGGATGGGATCGGTTTCCATTTCATGGCAAATACTGCCAGTTTCCCCTTGGACAAAATCAAGCATAAACTGATAAAAATGTATGCTTAAAAAGAATATCCAGATGAAAAGATTCACATTCACATCAATTATTTTACTTTTTGCCCTGCTCATTCCGGTTTATCCGCAAGACGCCAGGGAGATTATCAAGAAAGCAGACGAGAAAATGCAGGGGGAGGAAACCTCTCAGAGTACCATGACCATGACCATAGTCAGACCGACCTGGCAGCGGGTTATCACCTTTAAAAGCTGGACCAAGGGAAGGGATCATACCATGGCCCTTGTCACTGCCCCGGCCAAGGAAGAGGGTCAGACATTCCTTAAAAGGGAGACAGAAATGTGGAACTGGAATCCCACCATTAACAGATTGATTAAACTTCCTCCCTCCATGATGTCACAGGGATGGATGGGATCGGATTTTTCCAATGATGACCTGTTAAAGGAATCATCCATTGTGGTAGACTATGAGCACACGATCATTGGAGAGGAGGAAATTGATGGATGGAATTGTTACAAGATTGAATTGATCCCGTTGGAAGATGCGGCGGTGGTCTGGGGGAAGATCATAAAATGGATTTCCATCGAAGAATTTCTTCAGCTGAAAAGTGAATTCTATGATGAGGATGATTACCTGATAAAAACTGAACTGGCCTACGACATTAAAACCATGGATGGAAGAATTATCCCTTCAAAATTTGAATTGATCCCCGAAGAAGATGAGGGTCATAAAACAATAGTGGTAATGGATGAGATCAAATTCAACAAGCCCATTTCAGACAGCTTTTTTTCACAGCAAAACATGAAACAGGTACGATAAATCAATGATCATAATAAAATCAATATATCATGAAGGATTATTTAAAACTAGCCTGGAGAAATATATGGCGAAATAAAAGAAGGACCCTGATCACCATCGCCTCGGTTTTCTTCGCCATGTGGCTGTCCCTGATCATGCGTTCCATGCAGGTAGGAAGTTATGGACATATGGCTGATGGTATCGTGGAAGCCTTCACCGGATTCATGCAGGTACACAAGGATGGATTCTGGGAAGACCAGACCCTCGATAATACATTTGCATACCAGGAGGACATGGCCAGGAATATTGAATCGCTTGAAAACATAAAAGCCGTCATTCCCAGGCTTGAATCTTTTGCCCTGGCTTCAACGGGTGAGCTTACCAAGGGAATCCTGGTGGTAGGGATAGATCCTGTCAAGGAACTGGACCTCACTCATCCTGACAGGAAAATCAAGGAAGGCCGGTATTTTGACAGTTCTTCGGATGGCGTGCTGGTATCCGGCAGATTGGCCGAATTTCTCAACCTGAAATTAAATGATACCCTTACCCTGTTGAGCACAGGATATCATGGTGCCAGTGCTGCCGGTATATATCCGGTCACAGGCATTGTTGAAATGCCCAACCCGGAGCTTGACCGGCGCCTGGTTTTCATGCCCCTTCCCGTGGCACAGGAATTTTACGGGGCAGATAATATGCTGACTTCACTGTTGATCAATGTATATGATTCAGATGATCTGAAAAACACTAAAAAGGAAATCGACGACTTACTTCAAAACGGCATGTATGAGATCATGGACTGGAAAGAAATGAATCCGGAGCTGGTACAGCAGATTCAGAGCGACCAGGCAGGAGGTTACATAATGCTCGGCGTGCTGTATCTTATCGTAGGTTTCGGTGTACTTGGAACCCTCATTATGATGACTGCAGAAAGAAGAAGGGAATTCGGGGTCATGGTGGCCGTGGGTATGCAAAAAAAGAAACTGGGTTTCATTCTGACCCTTGAAATGATGATGATGGGACTGGTCGGTGCTGCAAGCGGCATCATCGGAAGCCTGCCTGTGATAGGCTACCTGGTAAAAAATCCCATACGATTTACTGGGGAATATGCCGAAATTTTTGAGTCATATGGATTTGAACCCATCATGCCGGCCAGGTTTGAAGGATATTATTTCGCAGGTCAGACAGCGATAGTATTGATCATCTTTGCCCTGGCCATCATACCTCCCGTTTATTCTGTACTCAGGTTGAAAGAAATCAAAGCATTAAGATCTTAAACTAAATAAAAAAAGAAAAATGATCTGGTCAATATCATGGAAAAATGTATGGCGTAACAAGATCCGGTCTCTTGTG
>DAOWJB010000158.1 GCA_030640625.1 Bacteroides sp. | reverse complement strand
CAAAAGAAGTTCAACTCGGCATCAAGCGGAATTTCATGTTCGGATTCAAAATTATAGCTGCCATAGAGAGAGGATAATCTGAGCCATCCATGTTTTCGTTTAAATGATGCTGTAATATGAATACAGGGCTGATTATCAATAAGATGTTCTGGCTTCATGAGACTATGATTGCAGCGGGGACAGCTGACTTCTATGGGAAAGATCTTCTTGTCTTTTTCAACATTCACCTTGTTCGATCCTGTACGTATTTCCCGGATAAGTTTTTTCACTGAATCGGATTTGAAATTGGCTTTGTAGTCACCATCCACCACCACAATAGGGCCAATGGCGCAACACCCCAGGCATGCAGCTGTTTCATGCGTGAACTTCAGGTCTTTGGTGGTTTCACCGGGATCAATTTTCAATTCTCTGCTTATGGCGTCAACAATTTTTTGTCCCCCCCTAACGTGGCAGGCAGTTCCTAAACAGGTAGTAAGGATATGTTCGCCTTTTGGTTCAAAACTGAAGGATTTATAGAAACTGGCTACACCATAAACATCCCTTAAGGGAATATTCAGTTCCACTGCAATTAATTTCATTGCCTCCTTCGGCAGGTAGTTATAATACTTCTGGATCTCCTGTAAGATGGAGATAAGTACCTTGCCATGTTTTTTTATGCAGGCTTCAACAATAGATTTTTGTTCAACTAGTACCTCTGAATTACTCATATGATTCAGATTTATATATATTTCTCGCAATGCCAGATCATCCTGTACGGACTGCTGTTGACCTCAGACCGATTCAATCGTCGATGGAGGCTTGGTTGCTATGTTGTATGTTACACTTACAATCCCTGGTACCTGGTTGATAATATCCCGGGCAAGTTCGTCAAGGATATCAAATGAAAGCTTTGTGGGGGTGGCTGTCCGGGCATCAACACTGTCCCAGCATCGTACCTCGATTTGTTGACCAAATTCCCGTTTGCCCCGGGTTATACCAGTAACCCGGTCTTCATGAAGGATTGCCATATACTGAAACGCTCCTGTATCCCTGAGTAATTCTTCCACAATAGTTGTTGCTTTCCTGACCGTATCAAGACGTTCCTGGGTTACCTCACCTATTATCCTCGCAGCAAGTGCAGGTCCGGGGAAAGGGATCCGGTCAAACATCCCAGCCGGGAGTCCCAGGGCCCTGCCTACCTTCCTTACGCCATCTTTGCGAAGTTGAACAAGCGGTTCGATTATCAGGTAACCAAAAGCCTCCTGAGGGTCAATTCCAAGTTGCTCAAATACGTTATGCTGCCTTTTAATACCCGCCACGGTCTCATCTATATCCGTCAGGATTGTTCCTTGTAATAAATGCTTTGCCTGGCTCTCCTTAATAATTCGTCCAAATACATCCCGGTAAAAGGCCTGGGTAATGGCTTCACGTTTCTCTTCAGGATCTGTGATTCCCCTGAGGGCATTAAGAAATTCTACCCGGGCATCGACTATCTCTACGGTGATACCCAGTTTTCGGAATACATCTGCCACCATTTCGGGTTCTCTTTCGCGCATGAGGCCATTATCAATGAAGACTGTTTTGAGACGTTCTCCAAGCGCTTTATGTCCAAGCATCGTAACCGTGGAAGAATCCACACCTCCGGAGAGTGCATTTATGGCAATTCCATCTCCAACGGCAGACATGATATCCTTTACTTTTTCATCAATGAATTGCCCGGGGTTTAAATCACTGGCTGTTATTTCTTTTTTCATAAGTGACATATAAGATAATCAATATTCTTATTATTGCCTTATCCTCATGTGTTAATAATTTCGTTTTCAAAGGTACATCTAACTCCACAATGAATATTATCATCACTAAGTATTTTGGCTTTTGATCAGGACCCGCCCATGACGCGATCATTAAATTGATGGTTAATAAATTATTGTATATTTAATGTAAACTTACCACTATGCTGATAATTACAGATTACATTATCATTGCATTCTACTTTGTTCTGATTCTAATCGTTGGATTCTGGACAGGCAGAAAACAGGAAAAGGAAGAATTCCTTATCTCAGGTCGTAATTTGACGTCCCTGCAAGCCACCACTACCATCTTCTCAAGCAGGATCGGTGCAGCCATCCTGCTCACCTACACCGCTCTCGTATACCTGTATGGTCTTGGGGCTTTATGGTATTTTATTGGTTCCGTATTCGGATTATTCGTGTTTTATTTTTTCGGGATAAAAGTTAAGAAGTTAGCAGATAAACAGAAATTCTATACCATGCCTGACTTTTTCTTTTTCCTGAAAGGCAGGTTTGCCGGATACCTCGCAACCATCATTACGATTATCATTATGTTCGGATGGGTGGTGTTGAATTTCACCGCCGGGGCCAAACTGATTTCAGAATATACCCCGATCACATATGGTTTTTCAGTCCTTATCGTGGGAGTCATTATCCTGCTCTATTTACTGGCTGGGGGATTTGATGCAGTGGTTAAAACCGATATCATCCAGACATTCGGGATATTTTTGCTCTTTGTCCTGATGATGTATCTTATATTTACAACCGAGACAAAACCCCAACTGGCATTTATGGATCTGTTCAAGACACCCACCAAGGAGATAATTAGTTTCTTCCTGGCAGGATTCTTCATCCCCATGGCATCACCTGAGCTCTGGCAAAGGGTCTATGCCATCAAGAACAAGACCCACTTCAAGAGAAGCCTCTTACTCTCTTCAGTGTTCTATATGATCATTGGGTTCATCCTTCTCCTGATAGGTCTTATCATCAGAACGGATATCCCCAACATCGATCCCGATACATCCCTGATCGTGGGATTTAGTAGATTATTGCCTGTTGGATTGGCCGGACTTTCCGTGGTGATCATTTATTCTTCGGTTTCTTCATCGGCAGACACCTATATGTTTACTGCCGCGTCCTCGGTCACACAGGATTTTATGGAAAAAACAGGACTGACAAGTAAGGATAAATTAAAAACTACCATGCGATACAGCATGGTTGTATTGATGGTGTTGGGAATTGCCATGGCATTAATCCTGCGAGACATTGTTGATGCCACCTTTTTCTTTGTATCCCTGACCATGTCTCTCGGATTCCTGATACTGGTGATGTGGATAAATCCCAGGGTCAACCGGCACAGTGTTAATTTCTCCATTTTTTTATGTCTGATCGGGGT
>DAOWJB010000044.1 GCA_030640625.1 Bacteroides sp. | reverse complement strand
GATGCTTCGTTTCATCATTGCCTATGCCGGTCAGGAAAGTCGCTGGTTATACTAACATTAATCAACTTTGAACTGGATAAAATGGAGACAGAGAAGAAAAAAGATCGGGCTAACAGGTATATGAATCCATACCTGGCCGGGGTGTTCCTGGGACTGGTACTCCTGGCGGCCTATTTTATTTCCGGTCGGGGACTGGGGGCCAGTGGGGCCTTCAAAAGTACAACCGTATCCGTGGTTCAAAAAATTGCCCCGGGACATGCTCAAAATGCCGCGTATTATAAAGAATTCCTGGAAACACATCCCGGAAATCCACTCAACAGCTGGTTGGTATTTCAGATCCTGGGCGTTATCGTTGGCGGATTCTTATCCGGAGCCCTGGCAGGCAGGCTTAAGCTGAAAACCGAACATTCCCCGAAAATTACTTCCAAAAAAAGGCTGATGATGGCCGTTCTGGGGGGCACGCTCTTTGGATTGGGTGCGCAATTCGGCCGGGGTTGTACCAGTGGAAGTGCACTTTGCGGCATGGCTGTACTATCACTGGGCGGGATATTATCAATGATGGCCATTTTCGTTACCGGATTTGTGCTAGCGAGCTTTTTTAGAAAATACTGGATTTAATTATTAAGGATCATGGGACCTCTTATTGCATATGAAATTATCACAGAGAACACAAACCTGTTCTTTGCCTTTCTGATCGGCATCGGATTCGGATTTGTCCTGGAAAGGGCAGGATTTTCTTCCAGCCGTAAGCTGGTTGGCGTCTTTTATGGATATGATACCGTTGTCCTCAAAGTATTCTTTACAGCGGGCATAACAGCCATGCTGGGATTGTTATTTTTCAGCCTCTTTGGCTGGATTGATCATGATCTTATCTATATCAACCCAACCTATCTATACTCCACCATTGTGGGAGGGATGATTATGGGGACCGGATTCATCATCGGCGGCTATTGTCCAGGTACAAGCATATGTGCCGCATCCATTGGGAAAATTGACGCTATGTTCTTTGTGCTGGGCATCTTTATCGGGGTAAATATTTTCAATGAAACCTATCCCCTGTGGGAAAATTTTTATAAGGCCAAATTCCTGGGGGCACCCAAACTCAGTGAATTCCTGGGCATCAGTGATGGGATTATGGCCCTGCTCTTTGTCGGGATGGCTATGTTTGCCTTCTGGCTGGGCGAAATATTCGAAAAAATTAAAAAACCTGTTATTTATTAAATCTATCAATATGAAACCAAGAATCCTTCTGGCAATTTTCACAATTCCCCTGGCACTCATTATAGCAGCCGTGCCTGAGAATACCACCCATGCCTTCAAACTCACTGCTTCACAGTTACTTGAAGAGGCCAACAGCGGCGTACAATACTATTCACCCGATGAAATTGCAGATATGATCATCAATAAGGATCCGTCCCTGCAGTTGATTGATGTCAGGAATGCTGATGAATTTGAAAAATTCAACCTTCCGGGAGCCATGAATATCCCACTGGCAGATATCCTATCGAAAGATTGGCAGGGGTATCTGGACCAGGACGGGAGGATCAATATTTTCTATTCTAATGGGACACTGAAATCTGATAAGGCCTGGATGATCACGCGCCAGCTTGGATACGAGAATAATTATGTGTTGCTTGGGGGACTGAATTACTGGGTGGAGACCATTATGAATCCCTCAGCACCGAAGAATACCAGTCCCAATGAAGAATTTGCCAAATATGATTTCCGCAAAGGGGCAGGAAAGGCTTTGGGAGGATCAGCCGGTGCGGTAGGTGAAAGTACAACAAGTACAAAACTGCCGATGCCCATGATCAAATCAAAACCCAAGAAAAAAAGGGTTCAGGGAGGATGCTAAGCATCTTAACATATATTTAGGTTTTAAAACAGCTTTATATATATCATTATAGATAAATATAAATTAATTTTACGATCGCAAATGACTGAACCTGCTTTTCTGGCAGGATTTTAAGATTTATTAACCCATTATTTATCAATATGAAAAAACTTGTTATCCTGGGGGCCGGAACCGGTGGAACCATTATGGCAAACAAACTCAGGAAAGTTCTCGACCGCTCAGAATGGGAGATTACCATTGTTGACCAGCATCAGACACATTATTACCAACCCGGATTCTTATTCATCCCTTTCGGGATCTATAACAAACAAGATGTGATCAAACCCAAGGCTGATTTTATCCCTGCAGGTGTCAAGTTGATTTACAAGGGCATTGATAAGGTCGATTCTGAAAATAACAAGGTTCTGCTCGACGGCGGACAGGTATTGCCCTATGACTTTCTGATCATTGCCACAGGCACCCGGACGGTTCCGGAAGAGACGCCCGGATTAAAAGACAAGCTGTGGTATAATAAAATATTTGATTTCTATACCCTTGAAGGGGCTGTGGCCCTTCGTGAATTTTTCAGGAGCTGGGAAGGAGGAGACCTGGTCATGGCCATTGCAGAATTGCCGTTTAAATGTCCCGTTGCTCCCCTTGAATTTGTATTTCTGGCCGATGCCTATTTTACAGAGATCGGGATCAGAGACAAGGTAAATATTAAATTTGTGACCCCGCTGCCCGGAGCCTTTACCAAACCCAGATCCTCCAAAATGCTGGGAGAGCTCATGGTGGAGAAGAATATCGAGGTGATCCCGGAATTCTATATAGAAAGTGTGGATAATGATAAGCAGGTCCTGAAATCGTATGACGAGCTGGAGATCCCCTTCGATGTTTTGACCATAGTGCCTGTCAACATGGGAAGTGAGATGGTTGAAAGAAGTGGCATGGGTGATGATCTCGGATTCATTCCTACGAATAAATTTACCCTGCGCTCGGAGAAGCATGAGAATATTTTTGTGCTGGGCGATGCTGCCAATATACCTACCTCAAAGGCCGGTTCAGTAGTTCATTTTGCGGCTGACGTAGTCTTTGAAAATATCCTGAGTGCCATGGAAGGAAGAGAGCTGAAAGCCAAATTTGACGGACATTCCAACTGTTATATCGAGACCGGTTTCGGGAAGGGGTCCATCATTGATTTCAACTATGATACTGAGCCCCTGCCGGGTACTTTCCCACTGCCGGGTATCGGTCCATTCGGACTCCTGCAGAACACCAAGATGAATCATTATGGTAAAGTCCTGTTTCGCTGGATCTACTGGCACATCCTCCTGAAGGGCAAGGAAATGCCCATTGAGAATGAAATGACCATGGCCGGAAAAAAATTATAATTCCCTAAATTATCTGGAAAATGGCTGAAAAAGATCTACAGAAACAGATCGACGATATCAACGTAAAGCTGGATGCCATCCTGGAATGTGCCACTGCCCAGAAATTGCGCAGTGAACGCCTGGATGATTTGATGGAGGATGTGAATATCATCACCAAAGATGCTTTCAGATCTACGGTTGAGGAACTCGAGATGCAGGGAGTTGAACTGAACTGGGATGACCTTAAATTCCTTGGTTTTAAACTCATGAAAAACGTTGGTAAGTTCACCTTTGTGATGGACACCTTCGAAAGCCTCTATGACCTGATGCAGGATTTGGGACCCGTTGCCAATGAGGTGATTATAGACATGATACGAAAAATGCATGAATTCGAGCAGAAGGGATACTTTGAGTTCTTTACGGAGATAACAAGAGCCATGGATAATATCATTACCCATTACTCCGGCGAAGATGTCAGGCTGCTGGCCGATAATATTGTCACCGTCATGGATACCCTGAAGAACATAACCCAGCCCGAGATGCTTCAGTCCATGAACAATGCAGTGAATGTATTCCAGAAACTGGAACTGGATGATATTCCCGAGTACTCAATCTGGAAGGCGATGAAAGAAATGCGTTCCCCGGAAATGAAAAAGGGTATCGGATTTATGATCAGCTTCCTGAAAAATCTTTCAAACGAAAACGTAGTTTCAATAAAACAATAAATAATTCTCATCAATAACAATTAAAAAAATTTAATTATGGCAACAAAATCATATGCAGGCGTAAATGTGGAAGTGACTGATGATGGATACCTGACTGATCCCTCCCAGTGGAGCAAGGACATCGCTGCTGAAATCGCCAAAGAAGAAGGCATCGATCTGACTGACAAGCATTTCGAAGTCATCGATTTCCTGAGAGCAGAAAATGACAAGGGAACCCAGCTGACCATCCGTATGGTTGGAAAATCCGGGATCACGGACATCAAAGGATTGTATACTTTATTTCCAGCCGGACCGCTGAAGAAATCCTCACGCATTGCCGGGATACCCAAACCAACAAGTTGTGTTTAATAATTAAACCTTACAATTATGTCTGAAGAAAAAAAGGAAACACCTTTAAAGAAGGT
>DAOWJB010000107.1 GCA_030640625.1 Bacteroides sp. | reverse complement strand
GCAGGTATTCGATAAAGACGGGCAGATCGCGGCACAGGAACCGGGATATTACCCGCTGGAAGCCCATATTAAGAACTTCATCGATTGCGTACGGTCCAGGAATCAGCCCAATGGTAACATTGTCGAGGGACATAACAGCTCTGTCCTGATACACCTGGCCAATCTTTCCTACCGTATGGGCAATAAGCAATTGGCATTTTCTCCTGAATATGAGGTTGTAACGAATGACAATGAGGCCCTGTCCCTGTCCCGGCAGAATTATCGAAAAGGATTTGAAGTGGACTAGTACTTATAAGCTGTAAAGATCAATCCATGAAATCTATATTAAAATGGGGTTTAATATCCGCCGGAATAATCATAGGCGGCCTGGTCTTTTTTGCATTCTCCCGGACATGGAATAAAACCGAGATCGAATTCCTGATACATATTAATGAAGAACTGGTGCAGCAATCTGTCTTTGGAGAATCCCCGACATTCGCCATCTGGCTGGAAGATCCTGATAATGGACAAACATATACAGCCTATGCCACCAGGCGTGTTGCAACGGGGGACTGGGAAGGTAAAAAGGATGTGCCTGTTGCCTTGCCATTGTGGTCTGAAATAAACAAGACCGAAAAAAAGAATAGATCCAATGAGGCCGGGATGGCCGGGGATGAAATAATTACTACCGGGGCCACCCCCTTGCCAGGATATTTCAGGACCAGGGTAAGTGTGAAGCCCGGCAGCAAATGGATCTGCTGGATTGAATATAACCTGGCTGGTGATTTCAATGAGGCGTTCCCGGAATTTAACCCTGAGACCAATACCGAGGATGAATACTCCACCGGACAACCAGCCATGCTTTATAAAGCAGAAATTGAAGCATTGAAAGACAGGGTGGTTGTCCCCGAAATTTCCGGCATGTGTATTTTTGATGAGGGGAATAATGTGCTTGTTGAACCCTTGTATGGCATAACAACAGCCTCTGAGGTACTTGATGAGATCAGCATAAGCGTTGTAAAACCGAAACCCCGTATCATCCAGAAGCCATATATCAAAATTTTCTAAAGCAACTGAGCTGTCAACTCATATTATGAAAGTCATGTAACATATAATATTCACTGTACAGTAATTTTTTTTATGTTTTATAAAAGTCATGTAATAAATAGGTTCTGCATAAACGGTCTCCTTCTAATTTCAGTTATCCTGTTTTCCGTTAAATTGCCTGCACAGCAACTCATTTACCACGATATTGATGTTGATAAGGATGGACACATTATTCCCTGGTATTCTGAAGATCGGGGAAGGTCTTATGATCATATCATCAACCTTGTATGGAATTTCTGGGATACCATGCGCCTCGACATGAACGGAGTGCCCTATCATATGAACCACCAGGTCTGGAAGGAGCATGTTAATGACCACCGTGGTATTGGTGGGGATCAGATACAGATGGCTTTATCTTCCTGGGCATTGCTCTATGCCTACACGGGTAACCAAAGGATATTGGAGAATATGAAATTCATGGCCGATTATTATCTTACCCATTCCCTCTCCGGGTCAGATTGTAAATGGCCGGATATTCCATACCCGTATAATACATATATTTATTCCGGGATTTATGATGGTGATATGATCCTTGGTAAGGGCTATACCCAGCCTGACAAAGCAGGTTCTTTGGGTATAGAGCTTATCACCCTTTATAAAATAACAGGAATAAAAAATTATCTTGATGCTGCTATGCAGATTGCCAATACACTGGCCATAAATGTAAAAATGGGAGACAACGATAACTCTCCCCTGCCTTTTAAGGTACATGCCAGAACAGGCGAGATCGGTAAATTATATGATTCGAGATCTGATAAGGTGCAGGGATATTCTTCCTATACCACAAACTGGACGGGAATAATGCGCCTGTTTACTGAGTTGATCAAAATGAACAGGGGAAACGTGGTTGATTACAAGAGCGCAATTGATATTTTTCTCGACTGGATGAAAAACTATCCATTGAAGACCAACAAGTGGGGACCTTTCTTCGAAGACGTCCATGGCTGGTCTGACACCCAGATAAATGCAGTAACCTTCGCTCAATATATTTTGGAAAACCGGGAGCTCTTTCCCGAATGGCAAATTCAGGTGAGGGGAATTCTTGATTGGGTTTATCAGAGGCTTGGCAACAGGGAATGGGAACAGTATGGCGTGATCGTCGTAAATGAACAAACCGCCTATGAGGTGCCAGGCAACAGTCATAGCTCCCGGCAGGCTTCGATTGAACTATTGTATGCTAAACTGACCGGCGATAGCACCTGGAAAGATAATGCCATCCGCCAGCTCAACTGGGCTACCTATATGGTTGACATTGATGGAAAAAATCGTTATCCGAGAAACCAAGTCTGGATGACCGACGGATACGGCGATTACATCCGTCATTATCTCAGGGCTATGGCTTATGAACCCGAGCTGGCACCTGATGATGCTATACACCTGCTTTCGACCACATCCGTCATAAAATATATTAATTATGCTGCGCAGCCTATAATGCCTGATGAAAATTCAGATGAAGTATTACTGCTTTATCGTACATATGATGTTTCCTCTGAGGAAGGAATTCGTTTGATGGCAAAACCAGGCAGGGTTATGGTAGACGGGAAACCTTTAAATGAAGGTATTTCAGGGGATGGTGAAGGCTGGAATTGGAAACCGTTGAAAAAAGGCGGGTTGTTGACAATAAAACATGAAAGAGCAAGAGAGATTAGGATAATGAAATAGGAGTATGTATTTACATATAACCAACATATTAAAAGAGTTCTATGAGTTCAAAAAATGTTCCGATCAGCAGGAGGGATTTTGTGAGAATTTCTGCGGTTGCCGCAGTATCTGCTCAGTTGTACCCGGTATTTGCCGGAGGAGGAAAAAATAATCCAAAATCAAGAATCGTCCGGATCCATGATCCAAATGCTACGAAACCGTGGGATTATAGTGCCAATGCACCCTGGGATCATACGGTTGAATCCGGCGAGACCGGTTATCCGGAGAAGATAAAGGAACGCTATTTCGATTATATCAATGAGGATGTTGTAGCAAAAATGCTGGATCGGGGATTGCGTGAACTGACCGATACCGGATCATCAGCTGATGCCTGGCATACACTCTTACCCAACCTGCAGACAAGCCACCGGATTACGATCAAGATGAACATGAATAATGCCTCATTTGACGATCAAATAACCACCAATCGCATGGACCAGACAATGCCACTGGTGAATGTTATACTGGAAGACCTGGTGGGTGAACTTGGACTTTCAGAAGGACGGATCACCATACTCGATGCATCACGCTGGTTCCATCCGGAAAAAATGAAAGGACGCTGCCGGTTTAAAAATGTGAGCTGGGTTGATCATACGGATACAGAGCGTTGGGACCAGAATGAATCCGTGACATTCACAAAAGATGCGCCTGGGCCTGGTGGGTTTTTCTGGATGCCAAAGGCATATACCCAGGCTGATCATATTATCAACCTCTGTCTGATGAAAAGCCACAATTGCGGCATCACCGGAGCAATGAAAAACCATTTTGGATCGATTCCCTCACCAAAGAACCTGCACGATGGAATGGGAGGCAAGAGCTATATTGCCGATGTATGCAATACCCCATGCATCAGGAATAAGGTGAGGGTGAATATTGCAGATGCCCTTTTTGCCAACTGGCATAACAATGTTTGGGCACCCAGGCCCTGGAAGACTTTTCCCGAACAATCCCCAAATTCACTGATACTTGGAACCGATCCGGTCGCATTGGATTCAGTAATGCTTGACCATATTGCCGAAGAAATAAAAGTTCAGGGTGACGATGCGCCGGAATGGTTGAAGGAAAACTCGGAAAATCACGGTTTCCTTCAATATGCCATGGATGAATTGGGACTGGGCATACATGAACACGCACCGTATGACCGTATTGATTACCGGACTTTTTCAGCTTGATTTAACACCTGTTTCAGGATCAGTTCCCCTTAAAAATTTGTTTTACTATATTCCGATTGGAGCATAACTAGATCCACTGCATCAGCATTGCCGGTATGTACTATCAGACGGGTAATACAACTTGAAAATAAGCTAAAAAACTCCTGAAAGCCCCTGCCTTGCATATGCCTCTGCATATTTGCAGTCCCATTGCAATTCGAGCCCTCTGAATTCACCCAT
>DAOWJB010000327.1 GCA_030640625.1 Bacteroides sp. | reverse complement strand
GATGGTAAGTGGCTTTTCCACATAGACATCTTTTCCGGCTTCCATAGCCTGGATGGCCTGGACGGCAGGCCAGTGATCCGGTGTTGCTATACACACAGCATCAATATCTTTCTGCTCGAGGAGTTTTCTGAAATCTTTATATCTCTTGACATCCTTGCCAAACTGGGTTTTCATCGGTGGTACTTTATCAGTATCCAGATACCGTTGACTTACAGAAGAACGATCCCGGTTAAGATATGGTTCGTAGATATCACAGAGTGCTGCTACTTCCACATCCTCATTGCCCATAAACATTGTCATCAACTGCGTTCCACGATTCCCTACACCGATAAATCCCATCCGAATCTTATCATTCGGACCGACCCTTTTCCCGAGGAGTGAAAAGGCCATGCTCTCAAGTCCAATAGTAGCACCGGCAGTGGCAATGGCAGATTTGGCAATAAAAGATCGTCTAGTCAGTCTGTTATCTTTCATCGTATTAAGGTTTAAAAAATTAATTTCTGGCTGAAAACTTTTGACAATTTAATGAAATCTTATCTTATTCTTACTCATTGTTGATACTTCTATTCCCTGGCTGCCTCATCGCGGTTAGAACACGTTATGTTGAAGTCATAAGCAAAGATCAGTGATTTATCGGGATCATTTCTGTCCTGGATGATACCAAAGGCAATTATTGTATTGATTGTTTGATTATAATCAATCCAAGGCATAGGATAACAAAAATAGTTTTAAAGTCCAATCCGGTAATCCGAAGAATTCCGCGATAATTGATATAAGCTCAAGTATCACAAAATATGCAGCAGCGTAGACAATAATTAAACGTATTACTTTCTATCGTTTTATTCCTGCCAGAATTGAGCTAGTTTGTTGGGATTATCAGGCATTTAGGATTAGAGATTGGTTAAATGCAAGTTAGCGATTATGTGACACAATATCACTATAATAAGATAACAGGGAATTAACTTAGTAGGTTTAAAACAAGATGAGAATTCAAACCTTATCTTAAACTGGTGCCGCGAAGCCCCCATGCAAGTATAGGTATGTATGCTTTTAAATTACCTATTGGTGGTAAGTGTTCTGTGGGGTGAGCGAGTCCCGGGAACAGGTCGCTCTTCAGGCGGAAGGCTTCCCTATCAGTAAAGTGAATGTCTATAAAATTCATTTTCATCCATGCCAGCTTGCGGATAACGGACTCAATATACTCCACCTCAAAGAAGTCACGGGCCACATCCATCATAAAACCACGCATCGCAATTTTAGGATAATCAACAGCTTTGCCCCTGGGAATCTTGCCGTCCTGCTTAAAAAGCTGAAGCAATGTTTGCATTCCCGAACAATTTGAAATTTCCGTCTGCAGCGGTCCACTCCTGAATATTTGGAAAGACAAGGGGTTGAGATATTACAGAACCAACCGAAGCTGCCATTGCTGCCAAAAGAAACAAGACTCTCATAATGCTCAGGTTTAAATATTCAAGCTAGTCAATCCTTTCGAACATCAACAATCTGAAATCCATTACCTGCGAACCCGGAACGTTCAGTGCCTGGAGGGTCAATTCACCTGCGCCCTTTTCCATGTGCATAACCGGAAGTTTTAAGGGTTTGAAATCTTTCACATAGGAATTGTGCCGTTCAACCCGGTCCTCTTCCATGCCAACCAGGGGCGGTTCATGGGCCTCGGTTATTTCCCCCCTGATGCTGCTTTCATTGAAGCTCAGCTGGAATTCTGATCCGATATCTTCCTGCCTGCATGTATAATACAGGGTCACTTCAAAATCCCCAGATTCTGCTACTTCCACATTCCAGGTGATTTTATCATTGGTATTTGTCCAATTGACGAAAAAGGAACAGTTTGGAAAGCGGTTTGACCGCACGATATTACCATGAGCTACGCCGTCACGTGCGGGAATCTGGGTGTATTTGCTTCCCGGGTGTCCCAGGGAAAAGGGACGTTCATCTCTCTCCGGGAGCTCACCCAGCACTGACAGCTCCCAATTATCCTTTGCTTCTGTCAATTTTTGGGTAATTTCCGGATGCTGGTCTGCAATGTTATGATACTGTCCCGGGTCCTCCAGCATATCGTAGAGTTCTCCCCTGTGATCCAGTCGGTATTGCTGGCTCCTGGCACTGATCCTGCCGGCCCAGTGACTGAAAATAATGCGGCCAGAAACCGGAGTTTCATCGTCCAGGATCGAAGTTTTCAGGCTGATACCATCCAGAGGTTTGCACCCTTTTACCTCAATTCCTGCCAGGTCTGCCAAGGTAGGCATCAGATCGATGGCTGCAGCAATTTCCCGGATTACCTTACCCTCTTTGATCATACCTTTCCAACTGATAAATAAGGGGGAACGGACACCCCCTTCATCAGTAGATCCCTTTCGGCCTTTCATGGCATCATTCCAGCGGAAGGAATTGGGACCATTATCGCAGAAAAAAACCACAATGGTGTTTTCTTCCAGGCCGGTCTCTTCCAGCTTATCCATTATCCTGCCGACGTTGTAGTCAATGTTTTCGCACATGGCCAATGCTGCCCTGGTGAAGGCAATATCTTCTTTTTCAGGTTCCCTGTGACGCATTACCAGTTCTTTATTTTTAAACCCATTCCAGAAATCATCGGGCACTTGCATAGGACCGTGGGGAGTATTATAGGGTATATAAAGCAGAAAAGGTCTGTCTTTGTTATGTTCAATAAAACCAAGTGCATGGTCGGTCAGATCATCAATGATATATCCGTTGCCTGTGACAAGTTTGCCGTTATGTTCGAGCATGGGACTGAAATAATGGCCCCAGTGTCCGGAACAGAAACCATAATACTCATCAAATCCCCGGGCGTTCGGATGATAGGGGTACTGCATGCCATTGTGCCATTTGCCAAAGGCAGCAGTGGCATAGCCTGAGGCTCTGAAAATATCGGCGATGGTGGTTTCATCCAGGTCCATCCTTTCTCCTCCGGCTGAAGTGCTGTAAACGCCCGATCTTGGATGATAACGACCGGTAAGAAATTCTGCCCGGGTAGGAGAACAAACAGGGCATACATAGAAACGTTCAAAGCTGGTCCCACTGCCTGCAAGTAAGTCTATATTGGGTGTGTTCAGGTTGGCATTCCCATGGAAGCTGAGGTCCCCCCAGCCCTGATCATCGGTTAAAATGACAACTACGTTGGGTTGCACCTGTAGGTCTCTATCAAAGCTGGATTTGCAGGCTGGCAAGGTTATCAGGGAGCCGAATCCAAGGATCAAAACAAATATTTTCATTCCGCGATCTTTTTTTGCAGCTGGTTTTCGACCGGTTCCAGGGTCTGCTGGTGTTTTTCGATCTCGGCGCGGATATCCTCTATGACCCCGGGGTGCAGATCAGCAATATTGTACAGCTCCGATGGGTCATTCTCCAAGTGGTACAACAGGGGCGGGTCATGCTGTATTTCATCATCCGGACCGTAGGCGGATTTGGTGATGAAATGAGCCTTGTAGGGCCCCTTCCTGACGGCAAAGATCCGGGATCCGCGGTAATAGAATACAACATCACGCTCCGTGTGGCCGGTCCCGAAAAGTGCCTGCGAAATATCCTTGCCGTCGTAGATCCTGTCATCGGGGATTTCCACGCCGGCCAGCTTACAGAAGGTGGGAAAGATGTCCATGGTGGTGCCCATATCCATGACCGTACCGGGCGGTATCCTGCCGGGCCACCAGAAGATGGTGGGCTCCCGCATGCCCCCTTCAAACGTAGCGCCCTTTTCCCCTGTCAGTATCCCGGGGGAACCGCCATTCAGTTTCATGATGGCCCAGGGACCATTATCGGAGGTAAATAGTACCAGGGTGTTCTTTTCAATCCCCGCATCCTTCAGGGCTTTGATGATCTCCCCGGCGCTCCAGTCGATCTCTTCTATCACATCACCATAAAGTCCCCTGAGGCTTACATCCTCGAAATCCCCTGATCTGAAAAGAGGTATATGGGGCATGGTGTGGGCAAGGTAAAGGAAGAAGTGCCGGTCCTGGTTCTCTTCGATGAACCGGATGGATTCCTCAGTGTAGCGTTTGGTCAAGGTGGACTGGTCCGCAGGCTGTTCGATGACCTCCAGGTCCTGATACAACGGGATATTGTAATAGGTCTGGTTCTCGTCGGTCTTCCTGTCCATGTCATTACTGTAAGGGATCCCGTAATAATAATCGAAGCCGTGGTTGGTGGGCAGATATTCGGGAAGGTGTCCAAGGTGCCATTTCCCGATGCATGCCGTCGTGTACCCGGCCTGTTTCAATGCCCGGGCTATCGTGATTTCGCTTTGCGGGAGACCTCCGGCAGAGTTCGGGAACAGGACCCTGCAGGCATCGTCGCACATCCCTGACCTCACGGGCAGCCGACCGGTCATCAGTCCCGCCCTACTCGGCGTACAGACACTTGCCGCCACATAGAAGGAGGTCCACCGCTGTCCCTCGCTGGCCAGCCTGTCAAGGTTCGGGGTTTTGATGGTGGGATGCCCAAAGGCGCCTATGTCCCCATATCCAAGATCGTCACAAAAGATGACAACAAAGTTGGG
>DAOWJB010000008.1 GCA_030640625.1 Bacteroides sp. | reverse complement strand
TGGGGTACACCTTTTGACCTGGATGAACTGAAGGATGACCCGGAGCTGGATATCCATCGGATTATCGCCGTAAGGATTGTAGATGTAGTAGGTATCCTGGATAACAGGCTTGGATCACTTGATTCAGAAGGGATCCTGATAAATGATCCATGGCCAACGCCCTTTCCCACCGGAGGATTTGACCTGGATGCAGTGGGGATTATTAACCATTCGATGCCGGCAGGAATAAGTTCCATATCCGCCGGATCTGTCCACCTGTATCCCAATCCCTGCGCTACTGAATTATGGGTGGAGAACAAGGATGAAAAGTATAAGCAATGGATCCTCGTGAATATCCAGGGGAAAGTCCTTATGGAGGGAAAACTGGAACCAGGATTAAACAGTATCTCCATGATGAACCTCAGGGATGGCATTTATTATCTGAGATGCGGGGGAACTGGATCCTGGCTGAATAAAAGAATTCTGAAACTTGCTGCAAAATAATACAAAATACAGTCTGCCACTCCTGGTCATGCTGACATGGTGGATGACATGGACCGTGCAATCAGCGGATTACGGGGATACCATCCGGATAAAAGAGGTTCAGGTTGTCAAATCCATGCCCCTGTATGATCAACCGCTTATTACCATGAAAATGGACTCCTTATCGATGAAATATATGGAGAGCCGGGATTTATCCCAATTGCTGGCCTTCAAATCTCCGGTTCATATTAAGTCCACCGGCAGGGGAGCACTATCCACTGCCTCTTTCAGGGGAACAGATGCCTCTCATACCAAGGTATACTGGAATGGGATCCGGATAAATTCACCGATGCTGGGCCAGGTTGATTTTTCCCTGATCCCAGTTTGGCTGATCGATGATCTGACCCTGCTCTTCGGCGGAAGTTCATTGCAGGAAGGAAGCGGCGCCCTGGGCGGGGCTGTCCTTCTTGAAAACCAACCTGGCTGGAATGATCCCCTGAATCTGTCACTTCACCAGGAGGTGGGGAGTTTTGGGACATTTGGTACCTATGCCAGAATCAACATGGGCGACAATAAGATCAGGTCCAACACCAGGCTTTACTGGAACCGTTCAGAGAATAATTATCCCTATCTCAATACCGATGTGATCCCCAACAGGGAAGAGCGATTGCAGCAGGCAGCCTACCACAAGGGCGGTGTCCTGCAGGAAATATATGTTCGTCCGGGTGAAAAAAGCGACCTGGCAATCCGTCTCTGGTATCAGGATGCCTTGAGGAACCTTCCACCCGTAATGAGTTATGAAGGATCTGACCGGACCGAGAAGCAGGAAGACCAGTCCCTCAAAACCTCCCTTGAGTGGAACCATTACCGACGCAATGGCTCAGTCACCCTCAGAAGTGCTTATGCAGGTACAGAAATGGGATATCATTTGTATCAAATCGATCATGATTACACCCAGTTCGATACCAGGAGTCTGGAAAACAGCTTGTACAATACTGCAAAGGCTGACCTGAAAACAGGGAGACATTCCAGGCTTCGTTTGCGGGTGGATTACAACCTCCACAAGGTAAGTATCCTGGATCAGGTAAGGGAGGAAGGGTACCAGCATAAGCGCAATGAATTCTCATTGCTTGCCGGTACATATCATGAATTGGGATCGGACTGGGTAGTTTATGCACTGCTGCGGCAGGAATGGGCAGATGGCAGATGGCTGCCCCTCATGCCCTCAGCCGGCTTTAAATTTCATATTGTCAAAGGGCAGGCACTCTACCTGAAAGGGAACCTAAGCAGGAATTATAACCTGCCTTCCCTGAATGACCTCTACTGGGTACCGGGAGGGAATCCTGACCTTAAACCAGAAAACAGCAAAAACACTGACCTCGGAATGGAATATGCCTTCGGTAACAAATTCCTTTCAATCAGTACTTCATTAAATGTGTATGCTGCCTGGGTGAAAGACTGGATAATATGGATGCCCACCCGGTTCAGGTACTGGGAACCGGAAAACGTGGCCAGTGTTTTTTCCCGGGGAATCGAATACCAGCTGGGTGGGGAGTTGATGAAGGGGGACTGGCTGTTCTCGCTCAAACTGAATTATGCATATACCAGGTCCACCAATAAAGGAGCCGTGGTCTCAACAGATAATTCCAGGGGTAAACAGCTGATCTACATCCCAAAACATGCCGGGAACATGCATCTTAATATCAGCAAGTGTGGATATTACCTGAACTGGTCAATGAACTTCACAGGTAAGAGATATACACAACCTGGCAATGAGGAATCATCATTCGAAGTAATCTTAAATCCATACAGCCTCCAGGACCTGTACCTGGGAAAGTCCTGGAAAATAGGAAAAAGCCAGGCAGGCCTTCAGTTTGTTATTTACAATTTATTCAATGTGTCATATCAGGCTGTTCTTGCCAGACCAATGCCCATGAGAAATTATGCAATAAACCTGCGATGGGAGATTTAATAAATAGCATTAGAGCGCATCCGCAGCTTCAGAAAACAGGCTGGAAATGGCTGCTGTTCTCCTTATTTCTGCTAAGTAACTCCTGTGAAAAACCCTTGCAGGTGGATGGTGATGATCTCTGGTTTTCAGATGGGGTATTTATCCTCAACGAAGGGAACTTTATGTCAGACAATGCATCGTTGACATTCTATGACCCTTCAGAGAAAAGGGTCCACAACCAGGTATTCTACCAGGTAAATGAATCTCCCCTGGGGGATGTGGCACACTCAATGACCCTGGCAGGGAACATGGGGTATATAGTGGTGAATAATTCAGGCAGAATCTATACGGTGGACCTCCAAAACCTGCAATTTAGGGGAAAAATCACCGGATTGACATCTCCCCGCTATATTCGCTTGCTAAGCCCTGAAAAGGCTTATGTCTCTGATCTGTATGCCAGGAAGATCTTTATCATCAATCCTGCCACCTCTGTCATACTGGATACCATTGACATTGCCATATCCGATGTAAGGCACAACGCTGAACAGATGATACTGCATGGTGAAAAATTATTCGTGGCCTGCTGGTCATATGATAATAAGATCCTGGTGATCGATACCCGGACCGATGAACTGATCGATTCAATTGAGGTAGGAAAGCAGCCTAACAGCATGGTGGTGGATAAAAACGGTTTCCTCTGGGTTTTATCAGATGGTGGATTTACAGGCAGCAGCTATGGACAGGAAAAAGCTTCACTGACACGCATTAACCTGGAAACACATCATGCAGACAGGATGAAAATCTGGGAAGATATCAGGGTATCTCCCACAGATTTGTGTATTAATAGCACAGGCGATACACTGTATTACTTGGATGGATCAGTATATTTGCTACCTGCCGCAGAGTTCGAAGAAGGTGGAAAAATACATATTAAGGATAGGGGAAGGCAATTTTACAGCCTGGCCATTGATCCGGAGGACCAGGCTATGTACGTTGCAGATGCGGTTGATTATCAGCAGCATGGCTGGGTTTTTCGTTACAGTCCCGCAGCCGAATTACTGGATTCATTCCGGGTTGGGATCAATCCGGGTTATTTCTGTTTTCCGGAATAGGGCAACATAACAAGCATTTAACCGTCATATATCTCAAGCTTTAATGAAAAGTATCAGTTTTGCAATGAGGCCAATAGCACAATGTTTGGCATTTTTCCTTTTACTCCTGGTTCACCAGGGCGCAAATGCCCAGTTAAGCCGTGGTGGAAGACCCATTCCGGGTGGCACCCTTAAATCTTCATTCCAATGGATCAACCTGGATGATGTCAGGGTGGAAGAGCTTTTGCTGGAAGACCAGGCGGATGCATTGCGGGGAATGAAAAACCAGCGCATAGCCAGGGAGATCCCGGTATCGCTGAATCCGCTTAGAGACGGAACCTGGGAATGGATGCATGATGGCACCAGGATCTGGAGGATCGGTATCAGGGGGAAGGGAGCCAGGGCGCTTGGGATCGTTTTCAACCGGTATTTCCTGGAAGAAGGTACCAGGCTCTATCTGTTCGATCCCGGTATGAAAAAGGTTCTCGGAGCTTTTACCAAGGATAATAACAAATCTTCTGCCATCCTGCCAGTAAGCTATCTGCCCGGAGAAGAACTGGTCATCCAGCTGGAGATACCTGGCGGAATCAATGATTATGGAGATCTTCAGGTGGGTACAGTCCGATTCGCCTACCAGCCCGTTTTTGAAGAAAAATCTTTGTCAGATGACAGGTTTGGCTTATCCGGTCCCTGTAACATAGATATTAATTGTCCCATTGGTGATAACTGGCAGTTTCTGAAAAGGTCTGTCGTGAGGATGATCACTTCGGAAATATGCACCGGTGTACTAATGAATAACACCAATGAAGATGGAAAACCTTATATACTCACGGCAGCCCATTGTGTATTTAATCGGTTCACCGGCGAATATCAGTCCCCAATATTCTACTTCAATTATGAAAGTCCCTCATGTGATGGTCCGGATGGGATGGATCACTTTAGCATAGCCGGGGCCACCCTGGTGGCCACAGGGGATACCTCGGAAAATCCACGGGATGCAGACAGCCTGGATTTTGCCCTGCTTGAATTGAGTGTAATACCGCCTGATTCGTTTATGACCTTTTATGCGGGGTGGGACCGGCGTAAATCACGCGCTCAATATACTACTACCATTCATCATCCCCGTGGAGACGTAAAGAAGATCTCCGTTGATCTCGATCCTCCTGAGACAAGCTACCACACGGAGGATTACCTTCCTGTACTGGTTAAATACTCACACTGGAGAATATTGGAATGGGACACGGGTACAACGGAATTTGGCTCATCTGGTGGTCCCTTGTTCGATCAAAATCGACATGTTGTAGGTACCTTGAGAGGGGGAGAGGCAAAATGTGGTAATTCTGTGAATGATTATTTTACCAAATTCGATTATTCCTGGGATTACTATTCGGTCCCCACCAAACAGTTAAAGCACTGGCTTGACCCGTCAGGCACGGGGGTCGAGTACCTGAATGGAATGAAACCTTTGTCCATTAAAACCCCGGCTACTCCCTCTGGTTCGCCATCCAGGATCTATCCAAATCCTGCCGACGGACTATTGCATGTCCGGATAAACCTGCCAGATCCCGGGAAAACAGAGATCTCAGTATTTCATATTTCAGGTAGCCTGATCCTGCGTTCAATTCCGCCCCAGGGTGGTATCCATACCCTGGATGTGAGCCGGCTGACACCTGGTGTATATATTCTCAGCCTGAGAGAGGATCAGACCATTACCAATCAACGGTTTATTATCGCCCGATGAAACTTTACACAGGGCCTTTGTTTAGCTAAAATCATTCGTGTGAGAAGCTTGATTTTATTTGCCGGCCTCCTGATCCTTGTCTGTTGCCGGTCATGTTATCATACCGGACCGGA